>JAXDBC010000028.1:0-77237 GCA_034679225.1 Bacteroidales bacterium
TGAATCTTACCCTGGCCGGAAGCGATAGTTTTTTAATATCTTTAAGACATCATTGAAACAGCTTGCATTAAAATTGTATTACTATCTGTTGACTGACAAAGCATTGGCATTAACACTCTAAAATAAGTATTTATGAACAGAATTATTCTCTCCATACTTCTTTTGCTGCTTTGGCTTCCATTCAGTGCAGAAGCCGTAATCTTCCCGACCAGGTTAAGATGCGAGAATCTCAGCAATCCACAGGTCGTCGACATTGTTAAACCGCGACTCTCATGGGTCAATGTTGCAGGGGAAGGCGAAAGAGGGCAGGTTCAGACTGCCTGGGAAATAAGAGTGGCAGGAACAAGTGAAAAACTGCTGAACGGGCAGGCTGATCTGTGGAACAGCGGTAAGGTAAATTCCAGCCAGTCTGTAAATGTTATTTACAACGGCAAAACATTAACATCAAGACAAAACTGCTGGTGGCAGGTCAGAACATGGGACAACAGGGGAATTGTATCGGATTGGAGCGAACCGGCTTTCTGGTGCATGGGGCTGCTTGATCCCGGAGAGTGGAAAGCAGAATGGATAGGCGCCCCATGGCAGGGCGAAGAACCCACCCCCGATCCCGTGATGAATGAAAACAGGCAGATGACTCTTAAGGAAGTGCCGCCACCTGCCCCCTTGCTCAGAAAACAGATCAATATAAACAAGGAGATTAAGGAAGCAAGAGCTTTTGTTACCGGACTGGGATATTTCGAATTCCATGTGAACGGCAAAAAGGTAAGTGATGATGTCCTGGTTCCAAACCAGACTAATTACGGGAAAAGACCGGGTCTGGAAAAAGGTTCTATACCTCTCCCCGACGATTTCAGTGAATACAGGGTAATGTACCTTTCATACGATATTACAGATCTTCTTGAGAAAGGAGAAAATGTTCTTGGTGCCATAGTGGGAAACGGGTTTTACAACGTACCCAACAGATGGACGGAATCCTACGGAACTCCACGGTTCATAGGCCAGGTTTACATAACATATACTGATGGAACCGAGGATGTTATTGTTACCGATGAGAGCTGGAAAGTTTCAAAGAGCCCCATAGTCATGGACCTCATCTATCAGGGAGAACACTACGATGCCCGTCTGGAACAACCAGGCTGGGATGCTCCGGGTTTCGATGATTCAGCGTGGAATAACGCGGTCTGCAGAAAAAAACCGGAAGGTATTATGAAAGCCCATATGTCGCCCACCGACAAAGTTATGGAGCGCCTGAAACCGGTTACAATTTTTAAGAATCACGATGGGAAATACTATGTTGATTTTGGTCAGGAAATCTCCGGCTGGGTGCGGATATCAGGTGTCAAAGGCGAAGCCGGCAGAGTAATAGACTTTGATTACATCTGCGAATCTGCTTCGGGAGATAACAGCTACACCATGAAAGGAGGCGAAGATGAATCATATTCCGCACGTTTTACCTGGTTCGTTTTCCGACAGGTTGTCGTAAGCAACTGGCCGGAAAGAAACCTGAGCGCTGACCAGATAACTGCTGAGGTTGTTTACACGGAGGTGGAAACTACCGGTGAATTTGAAACATCAAACCCGCTCTTCAACACTATAAATAGAATATGGAGGAGAAGCCAGACTGACAATATGCATGGCGGAATAGCAAGCGACTGCCCGCACAGGGAAAGATCAGCATACACGGGCGACGGACAGGTTTCGTGTGTAACCGTAATGCATAATTTCGATGCTAGAGCCTTTTATACCAAATGGATACAGGATATCGTCGGAGCACGGATAAAAGAAACCGGATATATTCCAAACGGAGCCCCGTGGCAGCCCACCTGCGGAGGCGGGGTTGCCTGGGGAGCTGCTGTCAATATTATGCCATGGCAATATTACCTGCATTACGGAGATACAAGCATACTTAAATATACCTACGATGCCATGAAGGGATATGTAAGGTATATGCTGACATGGACCGGCAAGGATGGCATAATGTATTCACAGAGGACAGGCCTCGACGGAAAACCTCTGAAATGGTTCAATCTGGGCGACTGGTGCCCTCCCGGTGAATTGCCTCCCGATATGATGGTCCACACCTTTTTCCTCTGGCGCTGTGCTGACTTTAGCTCTTCAACTGCAAAAGTGCTGGGCCTTGCCTCTGAGGCAAATGAATTCGCCGAACTTGCAGAGCGAACCAGACAGGCTTTTTTTAAGAAGTTCTATGATAGTGAAAAAGGAAGCTACGGCCCAAACGGAGGCAATATCTTCGCCCTGCTGATGGGAGTTCCCGCCGATCAGGAGAAAGGAGTGATAGAGGCTCTTAAAAAAGATATTTCCGCTAATAAGGGGCATCTTGACACGGGTATCTTCGGAACCCAGTTCTTTTTTGAGGTACTGGCCGATTATGGCCTTCAGGAACTGGCATATGAGGCAATGAATAAAAGAACTCAGCCCTCATACGGCTGGTGGATCGAGCAGGGAGCAACAACAACATGGGAACAGTGGGACGGCAATAATTCGAGAAACCACCCGATGTTTGGCGGCGGAATTGTCTGGTTCTACCGGAAACTGGCAGGAATGGACAACGATCCTGATAATCCCGGTTACCGGAATATTATTTTCCGTCCTCAGCCTGCCGGCGACCTGGAATACGCTCACTATTCAAATCTCACCCCTTACGGAACCGCTGGAATTCGGTGGGAAAAGAAAGGAATCAATTTTGTAATGAAGGTGAATATTCCGGTTGGCAGCACTGCAACGGTTTACGTACCTGCCAGGTCTCCGGCCAGTGTACTGGAAAACGGAAGTACCATCAAAAAGAATAATAAACACATAAGCCTGACGGGATTTGAAGACAACTATGCTGTTTTCCGGGTGAAATCCGGCTCATACGTTTTCTCGTCCGGGAATTGATAGTTAATCCGATCCTATGCAACCCACATGTTGCAAAAGGAGGCGGTACGCGGAAAGAAAGGTACGCGGCATGCGGTACGCGGTTCGAGGTTTGAGGTTCAAGGTTCGGGGGCCAAAGCAGCAGCCGAACTGCTGCTGCTTTCAGCTAAATCCTCATTGTAAGAGACTTGCATGACCTGCACGACTTGCAAGACCGCAAGACTTAAAAGACCTGTGCCCTGCGCTTTTTGCCCTGATTTTTTATTATTTCCTGTAAAAATGATCCTTATGCCATTTGGCGGGATTGTTGATGATGTATTCCGATATGCGTAAATATTCGGCCTCATCGCGTATGATGTGATCGTGGTAATTCGGTTGGAAAAAATGATTGTTGCGATTGTATTTTGGAATGTCCAAATTATGTTCATCGATGAAATCATCAATTTTTGAATTAATTGCCGATTTAAAACCTGCAATAAATGATGAAATGGATCGGGGTTTACGAATAAAACCGGATGGATTGAATCCATGACCATTTTCATGGTCGATTTCACGGTTGATTCCACGGTCGATTCCACGGTTGATTCCACGTTGTTGTAGAGACGCACGGCCGGGCGTCTCTACAATCCCGGCGTTCCCAACAATCCCGGCGTTCCCAACAATCCCATCGTTCCCAACAATCCCATCGTTCCCAACAATCCCATCGTTTCCAACAATCCCGGCGTTCCCAACAACCCCGGCGCAACCCGCGGACGAACCGCGCACGCCACGCGAATCCAATATTCGTTTGTCGTTTGGATTATTCAATATTATAATGGCGTGTAAATGATTCGGCATAATGATATATTCATCCAGGAACAATTCATTTCGCATTTCAAATGATTTTATCCATTCATCACGGACGATTTTCCCGAAATCGGAATATTGCATGGATACGCGACCCTGTGTCACGACAACCTGACCCAGGTTGCATTCCCTGTTTTGGGTAACCAATGTGATAAAATACATTCCATTGCCCGAATAATCCCATCCTGGCATCCGGGTTGATTGTATCCGGTATTTGTTTTTATATTTTTCCTGATTCAATTTCGATATAATAATGGTCACTATTACGTTAACACGTGATTCTTTGCCATTTATACTGTTCCTTATTTGCCCGACAAGGTAATATTAAAACCCGAAATTTAATCTTAAAAAATATAACAATTTAAAACAGGATCGCCCGTGAACAATCCGTATACAATCGGCACCCGTTCATCGGGTACCGGGAAAGATCATCAATATCATACAGCAGGAGACTTGTCTCCTGGAATATCTCACTAACTATTTCAGTTCAAAACAAAACAGCAGGTCATGATCCCTCAGATAGAGCTTGCCGTTGGAAATAACCGGGTGTGTCCAGACTCTTTTGTCCTGTGAAGGAACTTTTGACCTTTCAGGGAAATCAAGCCTGCCGAACTCCTTCCAGCCGTCGGGTGAAGCCAGTGCAACGGTAAGCGAACCCGTTCTCTCGTCGAGACAGAGAAGACGGCCTCCTGCACTTAAAACTGCTCCCTTGCCGGGCTCGGAAACCCTGTGACGCCATACTGCCTCGCCAGTCATAAGGTTCTGGCAAGTCCACCCCGGTCCGTCGGAATATCCGTAAACATGGTCGCCAACAAGAACAACTCCCCCGTGATGGTTGATCATGTTCTTGTTAATATATAGATTTTCAACATTGAAGGCATCTCCCTTTTTCGTGATACGTAGTGCAGCACAGCCGGCGTTGTATCCGGATGTGACATAAACAATATTGTCCCGGCAAACGGGAGTGGGAATGGCTGCAGTGTTATTACCGGCTACATTGGCTGTCCACAGTACTTTCCCATCACTCGCCGCGACTCCGGCAACGCCCTGACGGGTAAGCTGAATATATTGCCTCACCCCACCGATTTCAGCAACAATGGCTGAAGAATAACCTCCAAGGGCTGTCAGTCCTTTCGAACGCCATACAACCCTGCCGGTATTCTTATCTAGTGCGGCGATTGAGCCCTGGCTGCCTCCGGGGGTGCAGATAACAAGGTTGCCGTCAACCAGGGGTGATTCACTGAATCCCCAGTCAGTGCCTGACATAATGTTTCCCCCGAAATCTTTCCGGAAATCCTTCTGCCATATCATCTTTCCGTCGGCGGCAGAAAGACAGTGTATCTGGCCTCCTCCACGTACAAGATAAAGTTTGTCACCATCGACGCTGACCGATCCTCTCGGCCCGTTGCCGCGATCCATAACAAACATGGGACCGAGATCCTGCTTCCATATCAGCTTCCCGGTCCTGGTATCAAGCGCAAAGGCAAAATCCTTACTGCCGGCAGCACCCTGACTGTATAAGGTCGTGCCAACGATAACAGGCGCGGAATATCCTGCCCCTGCATCCCTGAATGTCCATAAAAGCTTCGGTTTCTTAGCCGTCCAGTCGAGGTTAAGTCCAGTTTCCTTCGAGATGCCGTCACGGTTCGGGCCACGCCACTGAGGCCAGTCCTGCGCTTGCAGTTCAGCGAAAGAAGCTGATAGCAGGACAACAATAAAAATGTATCTGAACATCGAAAGTTTTCTTTTCTCCATCAATATGTTTTGTTTAAAGTGAATATCATCGCAGGCAATATGTGAAAAAATCAATAAAGCGCAAAATCTCTTTTCAAATTACATGCCGTTTTCCTGATGTTATTCTGATAAAAAAAGTTAAATAAAAGCCAGAACGGGCTTCATAAATCAGTAGATGACGCAACCGTACTCTCCTCCTTCAAAGCTCTTTGAAAAGCTTCCGGAGAAAACTATGTTTAAAAAACTCACGAACAATTATCGATAAACGATAATCTGGTTATTGTTTATCGATAATTATTTTACTTGAAACGATATGTTTTTTATCAAAATATAATTTTGACTTTAATGGTACGATGCCTGCCCCTATCATGCAAGGGAACTCACATGGCGGAAAATAATATGCATAATAACTTGCGCATTTGACACATGTGGGTTTCAGGATATAGCATGTAAATATCTCAATCTCATCTGGTTCACTCAGGATCTCCAGGCTTGATTAATACTACTTCTTTTCAGATACTCTTTCGCCCCAAACTAGTACCATTCCTCCCATGATATCACCCGTCAGATGATTTTCGTCTTTTCTGTCGAGAACCATGGCAACTTTACCCTGGCTTCCTTCAAAAGTGATGATTGCCTGGGTTTCCTTAACAGTGGTTTTAACCACCTTGAACATCTCTTTACCTACGGTATCCTTTATCGAAGCTAAAACAACATCGTTATTTTTCACGAATTCAACAACCATGGTTACGGTTCCCGTGGGGCCGTCAGCATCAAGAATCCATTTATCTTTGAAAAAATCGAATCCTGTCTTCGTCTGGGCAACAGTATTCAATGACATAAAAACAAGAACCGTTGCAAAAACCCATTGTAATCTTTTCATAATTTTCAAATTTTTAGTTTTTTAGATTTGAATAATTTCATAGTTACAAAATTATTTTCCTGACTGATAGTTGTCAAGGTCAAAAGAGACCTAATTTTGGACTATTTTCCCCTTTTTATTCTATTTTTACCAAGATAATTCAATAATTTTGGATAAAATGAATCCTATGCTTAATACCGATAACAAGGATATTTCCCTGCTGAATGGAACCACCGTTTCCATTCCTGATAACATTTTGCTTATTGAAAAGAGAGGGCAGGGACTGATTGCCGGGGATCCTGTCAAACTTGATACCGTAATTGCCATAATATGTCTTACCGGGAAAATCAGCGGATCACTTAACCTTATACCATTTGAAGCAGAGGCTCCAGGATTGTTCATTGCACTGCCCGGGCAGATAATACACAGCGATCATTTCAGCAATGATTTCCACGGTCTGGGGATTGTAATGTCAAAAGATTTCTGGAATGGATTTGATATCGACTTAAGCCTTGAATTCCCGGTTTCAAGGTCGATCCTTGAGAATCCATGGATCCGGTTAAGCACAGAAGAAATGGAAACAATGACCGATTATTTCCGGTTAATGCAAAAGACAATCAGGAAACAGGAGAACATAAACCGGTCAGAGGCAGTCAGATATTTGACGATGGCATTCTTCCATGGTTTCGGCTATCAGTATCACAAAATAAGTGAAGACTCACAAAAAACGACACTCGACGTACTGTCAGAGAGATTTCTTCTTCTGGTAAGGGAAAACTACAGAGATTACAGAGAAGTGAAATTCTATGCCGGAAAACTGAGTCTGACACCAAAATATCTTTCATGGGCATTGAAGCAGCACAGCGGAAAGACAGCTGCAGAATGGATTGAGAATCACATAATTCTCGAAGCGAGGGCTCTGCTTAGATCAACTTCCCTCAGCATAGGACAGATAAGCGATGAACTTAATTTCCCTTCACAGTCGTTTTTCGGAAAATATTTCAAAAGGAGGGTTGGGATATCACCTTCTGAATACAGGAAAAGGTAAATAGCCTGTGCCTTTCAGTAGAACTTATCATTACCTCAAAGGAATCTTCCCTGCATCTTCTCAAGCTTTTTCTTTTTCAATAAAAGTCAGGATCTCCGGTTTTGACGGCACTCTCCCAATACTGACAACTTTTTCATCAACCACAAGAGCCGGGGTTGCAAACACCTGATATTTAAGTATCCCTTCAATATCACCGATCTTTTGAAGTTCGGCATCCAATCCGTCTTTCCTGATAACTCCCGCGGTAATTGCTGCCAGGGTGTTGCATTTAGCACACTAACGCCTGTATTTTCTGAATGTTTGTACGGCAGAAAATACTACAATCTAATGATTGAAGCGTTTTGTTAAAAAACTCTTACCGGAATGCAGTTTTCACAATCGCGGATTTAATGAACAATCACAGGGCCGGTTTAAGCCCCTCCCACCGTACAGTCCATGTACCATCGCCGGGAAATCCGGGAGCATGTCTGTCAGGCGCTCCGTCCCAGCCTGCTGCCATCATGGCAACAGCGTAGAGCAGTCCACCGTTACCCGGAAGATAGGGACAGGGCCCTCCTGTACAAACTCCCCGTTCATCATAATGGTTTTTTGTACCGGCATCAAGAAGCAGTGCCTCTATTGCAAGATCCGGCTCGCCGTGTCTGGCAGCCGCCATGGCAAACCATGGAAAATCCCATCCCCAGCAACGTTTCCAGTCCCAGGTCTGCCAAACTTTCAGCAGCGTCCGGTGTGCCGTTTCACGGTCAACTCCCTCAATGGCCGGAAGCATCCCGAAAACGCCGACCGGGTCGGGATGTTCCCATGCACGATTTATATATGTGTCATTCCATTCCGCTGAGTGAACATAAACCCCGCTGTCGACAGGAAGCGGCGCCAGATTATCCCTGACTTTATCCCATAATGGTTCAGGCTCCCTGCCCATCCTTTTTTGCCATGTCTGAGCCTGAGTCAATCCCCATCTCCAGTAAGCAAGATCAAAGACGGCATCCCTGGTTATCCCCTGTTCGCTGGGTGGCATGACCGGATCGAGATGGTATATACCGGTTTTCGAATCAAACACTGCATAATCAGCCATATGAAGGGCTGTTCCTTCAATGATCCGACTCCATTTTTCCAGAGTTTCCGGTTTTGGATAAAGCCGGTATTCAAGTTCTGCAAAGAAAATCGGGTGAGGTTGTTTCCACAACAGCACCTGGTTGCCCAACCATGGAGCGCTGCGTCCTTCAGGTCCTACGCTTTTGCCCCATTTCAATCCTTTGTAGCCAAGCTGTTGCGACAAGGCAGTTGCCGACGGAATGAATTTCCTGTAACAATCGAGGGCTTCCTCGGCCATTGACCATCTGTCCCACAAACCATAATGTGCAAGATGCCACCATGTCATCTCCATGTGGAACTGGCCCCGCCACGGATCGACCTCCATAAGACCGGCTTCCGAAGATGGATAACTTCCCGCTGACTGCGCGGCAAGAAGATACTGTGAGAGTACAATACGTCTCTCAAGTTCCTTCCAGCGTGGATCTTTACTGCCTGAAAGATCGATTGCTCCACCGTTTTTCCAGAATGCCTGCCAATGACGCGCACATTTTTTCATGGTTGTCCTTGAATTATCAATCCTGCCGGCAAAAGGCTGTGCTGAAAAAACACATTCAAGCTCAAGCGTCGAGGAACCCTCGCAACGTATTGTGAATGAGTGGGAGCGGTCATCAGCCGGCATAGCAGGCTTTCCACCCCGACTGCATCTTATCGAAACATAGTAGTCAACAGAATCAATCTGACGATGGAAATCAGCCTGCCTGAAGCCACCTGACGATCGGAGGATAACAGTCCTGTGAGAGTTTACTCTGTTGAAATCCCCGCTCCAGGAACTGCCGCGCTGAATATCAGGATAAGGAAAATCCACTGAGATTTCCAGTTCTCCCCTGCTCAGAAGATCCGATTCAATCCAGAAAGTGACCATGTCAATGTCAGGGTGAACACAGGTTGTAACCCTTACAGCCTGACCGTTAATTGTAAAATTGGATGTATGTATCCCTGACCATAAATCCATCTTCCTCTCAAGTATCTCTACTTCTTCCGGTTTAAGTTCTATTCCTCCGGCTTTCGTCAACCTTATCCTTCCAAGATTGAAAATATGAGGGTTGTCGAACATCCATGATCTGATTTCCGAACTGCCTTCAGGAAAGACATCAGGCCCCCTGACCGGTCCTTCCTGGAAAGTTCCCGTGGAAGGAATCTGGTCCGGTGTAACTCCTTCAGGAAGAGGAAAGGAATGCCATGCCCGGTGCGACATGGTATTTCCTCCAAAGGTCTGCAGCCCGGTACCGTCAGCATTGAAGCAGAACTCTCCGTTGCCCAATGGAATCTGCCCCATGATGTCATTCCATTCAATATTATGCCTCGTTACCAGGGAGTGCCTGTCAATGCGCGGCTCCAGGGCCATTGATGAAGTGAAAACCAGTAAGTATAAAAGTATTCCTGCAGGTAGTGGTTTCATCCGTATATATTTTTATTTTAAAGGTCTGATTACGGTTTTTTTATCTTAGCCTTCAATAAAAGCCAGTATCTCCGGTTTTGACGGCACTCTCCCAATACTGACAACTTTTTCATCAACCACAAGAGCCGGGGTTGCAAACACCTGATATTTAAGTATCCCTTCAATATCACCGATCTTCTGAAGTTCGGCATCCAATCCGTTTTCCCTGATAACTTCCGCGGTAATCGCTGCCAGGGTGTTGCATTTGGCACATCCTGTACCAAGTATTTTAATAAGCTTTTTCATTCTCTTTCAATAGATGTGGCTAAATTAATTATAATTCATGATTACCATTCCCCATCCAGCTATCGTTATCTCAGCAGAGTTTCAAAAGTTCTGACTTCTGACAATATCAAAATACATTTTTAACCACGGGTAACACAGTCCCGATAAGCTATCGGGAACACGGAGAATGCACGGAAGCTCCGGAAGTTTTCTGTCGTAACTGATTCGCTTTCGTTTTTAATACGGTTTTTTCTTTTTTATTCTTCTTGTGATACCGGTCAGAATAAAAACCCATACTTTTGCTTTACGTTCATTGAAATTATAGTGTAAGTGCTTTACTTGCCCCTGGACTTTTTTTTTCAATTAATTTGACGTATAATTACGTCGGAAAAATTATACAAAATGGTCGCGGCAAAAACAAAACTTTTCCATGAGGACCTTCAAAGGAAGGCCAGGCTTTTCAAGGTCTTGTCCCATCCTGCCCGCTTGCAGATCCTGCTTTACCTTGCTCGTTCAAAAAATTGCCTTTCAGGTGATATATCGGAAATGTTCCCTATAAAAAGAACAACTGTAAATCAGCATATTAAAGAGCTCAGGGAAGCGGGACTGATTGAAGAACAGCTAAGTGAATCCAAGAATGTCTATTGCCTGAATATTCCTGAAATTGCAAAAGCTTCAGAAACCATTGAAGAGTTCCTTGGTGAAATAACGCTACCGAAGGACTTTAGCTGCAAATACAAGCCTGGTCCTCTGACATTCAACTATTAACATTAAAGCAAAAAGCCGGCTGAACTGCTGCGCGACAATGCCGGCAGATAAGAGTAACGATATAACAGATGAAACCCACATGTATTGCATGCACAAACACTTATGTATATGATTTTCAAACACGTGGGTTCCCCTGCCTGAACGGGGCAGACATAAAACCTTTAAAATCAAAATAATATTATGATAAAGATTGACAAAAAAGTATTGGGTATCCTTGACAGAGCAAGGGAGGGGCATGCTCCAGGTAAAGAAGACTGTATTCATATGCTCAGCTTTCATGAGATAAGCCCGGAGGCTTCATTAATCAGAGCCACAGCTGATTCATTGATGAGGTCGAAGTTCGATAATAACGGCATGGTGTTCGCGCAGATAGGCATCGAGATCGCTCCTTGTCCAGCAAGCTGCAAGTTCTGTTCATTCGGAGAGGGTCACACGAGTTTCGGGACGAGCAATATGACTGATGAAGATATCTTAGCTACTGCCTTGAATTTCACTGAGTCGAACGAGTTGTATGCACTCTTTCTGATGACGATGCACAATTATGATTATGATAAGCTGATCCGGATTGTCCGGATGCTTCGAAACAAAATACCGGCTGAAACAAAGCTATGTGTGAATATTGGAGATTTTGATCTTTCCCAGGCAAGAGAATTAAAAGCCGAAGGTGTAGCGGGAGCTTATCATCTGGCACGATTACGCGAAGGTATTGACACTACACTTGATCCCAAAAGCCGTAACGCTTCAATTAAAAATCTGAAGGAAGCAGGATTAGACTGGTATTACTGCTGCGAGCCAATTGGTCCGGAGCATACCCCGGAGGAACTTGCCGAACAATTATTATTCGGAAGGGAATTCGGCGGCTGTTTTCAGCATGGTGCAATGAACCGGATATATATTCCAGGTTCCCCGCTAGCCAGGCATGGACAAATAACAGAATTAAGACTTGGACAGGTTACTGCTGTGGTCACCCTGGCAATGCTTGAAACAGAAGCAACAAAAACCATAGGAGTACATGAGCCAAATCAGATCGGATTGACAAGCGGAGCTAATACAATCTACGCCGAAACAGGAGCCAATCCAAGGGACACCCAAGAAGAGACCTCTACCAACAGAGGAAGGGATATTGCTGCCTGCAAAAAGATGCTCTTTGAATCGGGGTTCAGTCATTTACTTACATCGCCCGATAAACGGCTGCCATTAAAGAATATTAACTGAAGAATCCGTCGGCCTTTGCTTCCGGCAGCTCAGTACGATCCATAAGCTAATAAGGCTATGATTGTTATCTGCGTCCTGAAAACAGGTATTAAAAATATATAATCCTGGCAGCTCGATAAGCTCCAGGATTATACATTAAATAATTGTTTCGTGATAATCCGGCAATTTTTCTTTTTGAGGTCTGAACTATTTCATAAACTCAAATCAGACTATTAGCTTTGTGCCCGGGACACTCTTTCATCATGTCAGGGATGCTTACAAACTCCTGATATACAACAGTAAAGATAATCCTTGATATCTATAATAACATTTACATAAGTAAGCAGCTATGAAGTTGAAAATGAAAATGAAATCAGGTTCTATTCCGCTTATTCTTCTATTGACCGCGATCGCATTCAGTTGCAGCCAGTCATCCGACGATGCAAGTGAATGGCCTCAGTATCTGGGGCCGGACAGGAACAGCACATCTGCCCAGAAAGGAATACTTCGTTCGTGGCCGGAAAACGGGCCGGAGGTTATCTGGACTGCCAATGTCGGAATTGGCTTCGGCGGACCGGTAATTAAAGACGGAAAAGTTTATCTGCTCGACAGAAATGAACAGGATGGCAAGGATATCTTCAGGTGTTTTGATTTCTCAAACGGTAAGGAATTATGGAAATATACCTACGATGCCCCCGGAACAGTTCAATTTCCCGGGTCACGGAGTGTACCGGCCATTGATGGCAATCTGGTCTATTCATGTGGTCAGAATGGGGATCTTTATTGTTTTGATGTTAAAACCCATCAGCCGGTATGGCACAAAAATGTCTGGACTGATTTCGGAGGCGGGAGGCTCCCAACATGGGCAATCTCCCAGAATCCATTGATTTATGGTGATCTGCTAATTATTGCATCCCAGGCTCCTGAAGCCGGTGTGGTTGCCTACAATAAGCTTACAGGTGATATCGCGTGGAAAACTCCTTCACTCGGAGCTGCAGGTTATGTCAGTCCGTCGATTGTAAAAATAAGCGGCGAAGACCATGTTGTTATGGTAACCGCATCTGAGAATCCCTTTGACAGGATGCGCCAGAGATTTGAGAGAGAAGGGCCTCAGGGACCACAAAGACAAGGACCGCCTTCGGGACCGCCTCCCCAAAGGAACGGTCAGACTCCGCAGGGACCTCCTCAGGGACCACCTCCGGGACCACCTCAGGGGGCCGCGGAAGAATTTGTACCTGAATTCATGGGCAAAGTTGTCGGTATTAAGCCGCTTTCAGGAGAAATCTTATGGGAGTTTGCAGACTGGGAATGCCATATCCCGGTCCCGTCAGCATTTGATGCCGGTGAGAACAGGGTGCTTGTCATTGCCGGCTACGAGCTCGGAACCCTTATGCTGAAAGTTGAAAAAGGAAATGAAGGAAAATACAAGGTAACTGAACTTTTCAGACATAATGAATTCGGGGACCAGACAAAGCCTCCAATAATGCACAACGGATACTTTTACGCCCAGTTTTCTACAAACAGTATCAAGGGAGGCCTGGCATGCATGAATATGCAGGGCAAGGTTCTGTGGAAAACAATGCGTAAACCTTTATTTGATAAAGGCAGTATGATCCTGGCGGATGGTTTGATCCTTGCCACGGACGGCAGAAAGAGCCTCTACCTCATCGAGCCGGACACTACCGGTTTCAAAGCTCTTGCTTCTGCCGAATTACTTGGCGAAGGCGGAACCGGTTCCGATAATGACCGGGTAGCGTCGATGGTCGGCGGTTCAACCCAGAACTGGGGTCCCCTCGCCCTCGCTGACGGCAAATTGCTGATCAGGGATCAAAGCAGGATGCTGTGCCTGAAGGTTGCAAAATAACCTTCATGAGTGTTTTCACTCTTCAGAATTTGAATTACAGATTTTATTCCCTGTCGCTGGGATAATTTCCATCATCGCTTTAATATAAGCAATGAAACCCACATGTATTGCATACATAAACACTTATGTATTTAATTTTCAAACATGTGGGTTCCCCCGCTTGAGCAGGGCAGGCTATCCGGCCTTTAAAATATAATTATTTACGGATGAATATGTAACTTTATGGAATAATTCATGCCGGATATTTGTCAATTATTATTATAACCTGATATTCAATCCTATGAAAACACTTCGTTCCACTTTGCTGTTGCTTGCAGCAACATTGCTTTTTGGTTTATTTACAGGCTGTTCTGACAGGAAGGCCGTTAAGCCTCAGCCGGTTCTGGGAACAAGATCCGTGAATATCATAGAGAAAAAAGGCCTTCAGTTCAAGGACCTGAACAAAAACGGAGAACTTGATCCCTATGAAGACTGGCGCCTTCCCGATTCAAGCAGAATAGCCGACCTGCTTGGGCAGATGACACTAGAGGAGAAGGTAGGCCTGTTATTCCATCCAAACATTGCTGTTCCGGCCGATGGTGTGGTTAAATATGATTTCACCGAGGAGGAAAAAGCCGCGATGGCAAATGCAGGTAATGAAACCTATGCCGGACCGATAGGTCCTGGGGGACAGGGACCTGCAGGAGGCGGAATGCCGATGGGACAGATGAGGAGAACCGCAACTGCAAAATCGTTCATCGAGGAAAAACACTTCAGAAATATCCTCAACAATGGGGTGGCTCCGGTCAGGGAATTCGCGAGCTGGTCAAACAAAATGCAGGAGATTGCTGAAGCAACCAGACTGGGAATACCCATAATGTTCTCAACCGATCCCAGGCATGGCGCAACCCTCGGGGCACACGTCAGCGGCACACAGTATTTTTCGCAGTGGCCAAGCAAGGAAGGTCAGGTTGGGATAAGCTCTGCACATGACACTGTCATCATGAAAAAATTCGGTGAAGTGGTGGCGGAAGAATACAGGGCAGTCGGACTTCACATGATCCTCGGTCCGCAGATCGATGTAATGACGGAACCCAGATGGAGCCGGAACATGGGCTGCTTCTCGGAAGATGCAGATCTGACCTCCGGGATGCTTGCCGCGTTTATGGACGGCGCCCAGGGAAAAGACGTGGGTCCGGAAAAGATACTTGTCCATCTCAAACACTGGCCGGGAGCCGGACCTCATAAGGACGGAACAGGTCAGTGGCTGACATACCCGGGAAATAATTTCGATTACCATCTGATACCCTGGAAAAAGGGAATAGAGAAAGGCGCCCTCGCGGCAATGGGGTATTACAGCGGTACATTTTATGATTCCCTCAATGTCAATTACTCCTATCATGTCTCAACGGAGATACTCTATAATCAGCTTGGATTTAAAGGAGCAATATGCACCGACTGGGGAGTTGTGGGCAGAGGTCCCCTGAAACCCAGTCTGCAGGGAAAAACCACCCTGAAGGACAATATGGAAATGATAATAAATGCCGGCGTGGACCAGATGGGAAGCGAGACGAACAATCAGCTTGTGCTTGAACTTGTTAAAGAGGGCAGGGTAAGTGAAGAAAGAATAAATCAGGCAGCAGGCCGAATCCTTCAGTGGCATTTTATATTGGGATTATTCGAAAATCCTTATGTGGATCCCGAAGCCGCCACAAAAATAGTACGGAGTGAAAAGAACCAGAAACTGGGATATGAGGCACAGCTCAAATCAATAGTCCTGCTCGTAAATGAAGGCGTCCTCCCTGCTGCAGAAAACATTAAGATCTATGTCGAAGGGATAGATAAGGAAATCGCGGCCGGATATGCCACGGTGGTTGATGATCCCGGAAAAGCTGATCTGATCCTGGTCAGGACGACCACTGAAGAGGAAAGGAGTTTCCAGGGTTTCGGAGGTGGAATGCCGGGAGCAGGTCCACGACCGGGACAGGCTAATGCACCCAGACCACAGATGAATGCCGCACAGGCCGCCGCTGCGATGAACCCCTTTGCCCCAAGAGAGGTCAATATCGATTTCCCGGCAAAAAAATGGGCCAACATAAAGACCCTTGCCAGAACAGGTAAACCGGTTGTTGTTGCTTTCAACCCTACCGGTTCAAGCTGCGTGCTTCCGGCAGATCTCAGGAATGTGGCAAAAGGCGTGATCATGATTTTTGACGCGCTCGATAATGCCCTACTGGATATTGTATTCGGCAAGTTCAAGCCTGTCGGTAAACTCACTTTCGAAATACCTTCATCGATGGATGCAGTTAAAAAACAGCTTGAAGATCTTCCTTTCGATTCTGAAAACCCGGCCTTCAAATTCGGCGATGGCTTGTCGTACAGTGATTAATACCGGCCATGCTGAATAGCTAATTACGGGGAAGGAAGCCGTTTGTATTTCAGTACATTTCAAACATACTATATAAAAAAATGGAAAGCAGCCCTGATCAGAGCTGCTTTCCTATATGATTTTTTTCGCCGGTCAATCGATGTCTACAAGGGTCCCCCTCAACTGAACAGGAGCCGGTCCCATCCTTCCCATAGCGCCTGCGCCGGCCATGCCGGGCATCGCTTTCGGACCAATCGTGACTGAAGTCACCCCGTTCATTTCAATAAACCTGCAGACTATGGTTTGGTCTCCAAGACTTTCCTCAACAAAGCGGGTTGTGATCTCCAGGGTATTGGGATCAGTCCAGGCAAATACCGATCCTGCCTTAATTACCGGCTGCAGAACCGAATAAGCCGCATCAATCGATTTTGAAACGCTGGTTCTCGGCGGCGCCAGAAGGGAAGTTGATTTTGTATTGCTGAACTTCCAGTTTCCCGATCCGGCTTTGATCACCGAAACCTGATTGTTCCTTTTTATACCAAAACTGCATTCCCCTTCCTTAAAGGCAAAATATACCGACTGTATCTGATAGTCATTATTCTGCAGAACAAATTCCTTACCTGAAACAATACCTGCAAACTTTGAACCCTGTACTTCTGATACAGGAGGCTTTATTTTCAGTCCGGATTGTTTTTCAAGCTGAGTTTGATACGAAGCGGGGTTCGCAGGCAGCGCCTTGTCCGATTTTATTGCCGGGATCAGGTAGTTGTGGACAAGGTTCAGTTCCTCCTGGGTGTTCCTGGCATTTGCAGTCAGGACAACAAAAGCATCCTTGTCGGGGAACAGTATCACAAACTGGCCTGCCATACCATCGAGACGGACACTGTTATTCCTTCCCCGCCACATCTGGTAGCAATAACCCTGCGACCAGTCATTCAGTTCCTTAGGCGTTTTACTGGTGGGATCATGGTTTTCTATTTTGAAGGAGGTAGCTTCTTTCACCCAGGCTTCCGTCAACAGCTGCTTTTTGTTCCATTTCCCATTTTGTATCAGGAGTTGTCCGAATTTTGCAAGGTCTTCGGTACAAAGCCTTAGTCCTATCATACCCAGATTAATTCCCTGTCCGTTCTTGTCCCAGTCCATTCCCTTTATTCCCAGCGGATCGAATAACCGTGGTTTAAGGTAATCAAACAGTGTCTGGCCCGTTACCTGCTGAACTATGGCTGAAAGCATGAAGGTCGCCATGTTATTGTATTTGAATACCGTGCCCGGCTTATGTTCAGGCTCGTTCCTGATGAAAGCCGTGATCCAGTCATCATCGCTGCCTCCTCCCATACCGGGTGTCTCCTGCCCCACCGACATGGTAAGAAGGTCGCGAACCGTCATTTCCTTCATATTTTCCCCAATACTGTCGGGCAATGAATATGGAAAGAAGGAAACCACCTTGTCACTAAGTTTCAGCCTGTTTTCCGAAACAGCCAGTCCTATTCCCGTAGCGGTGAAGGTCTTGCTGGCCGAATACAGCAGATGCTTGTAATCAGGTCCGTATGGATCCCACCATCCTTCAGCAATAACCTTTCCATGCCTTACGAACATGAAACTGTGAATTTCCTGACGACCCGTGTCAATGGCATTCAGAAAATCAATTATACCTGCTGACGAAACACCCTCAGCCTCAGGAATGCCGCGTGGCAGCTTATCCATAAACTGTCCGGTGATATTTGTATGAAATCCTGTCAGAAACAAAAGGATGATAAATGATACTGAGATTTTTTTCATTACTGTAAGTTTTTGAAGTTATCGATTGTGGTCTTCCCGTTCATCCCGGAAACAGAATTTCATTTATTGATTCCGTTTACCGTGATTTCTGCCCAATTTAACGATTTTTGCAACAGCCGCCGTTAATCTTTTAGCTTTTTTACAAGGCTTTCTGTTCCCCTCAGACCCGGCATAATAATTCCCTTGTCATTCTTTCTGCTGAATAGCATTCTTCCCCGGATAATTCAGGATTTCTTTTTTACTTTGTATTTCAAAGTACTCTTATGAAAGTCAACAATCCTCCTGCAGACAAACTAAAGAATATCCTGAAAATATAATCAACCATAACCATCCGCGATACCGTTCAGAAACCAGCCGGTTAACGTTCGGAAACCAGCCGGCATAAGGCGGGAAATATGCAGCCATGAAAAAAGAAACAACAATCAACTGGAAAGAAGAGATAAGATCCAATCTCGGGAACCCTGAAATCCTTGAGAAACTCTTCAGAAGCAATCCGAAAGCCTTTAAAACTGCTTTCGAGGGCTTATCGTACGATGATGACAATTCCGGGGCAATGAGGTTCTGGAAAGCCAGACTCGACTACGAAGCCGGAACTGATATCCTCAAGAAAATTTCACTCAAAGAGCTTCTGATTGTCATCGGGATCTGTAGTATAACAGCCTTCCTGATAAAGCTTCCCGGAATATTTCCCTCTGTATTCTCCGATGAGATCTTCTACCAGAAAAACGCTGCCATCATTGTATTCCTCGGTCTGGCCATGTACTCCCTCTGGGCAAACAAGACCAGGGAAAAGGGCAAGCTGATAATAAGCGCTGTAACATTTCTTCTGCCTGCAGTTTACATAAACCTTCTGCCTTCCGAAAACCCCGGCGATTCAGTTATTCTGACCTGGATACATCTGCCCCTGCTAATGTGGTTTGCCTGGGGTATGGCATTCACTGATTATGACTTTAGAAACCGGTCGCGGAGGATGGATTTCATCAGGCATAATGGTGACCTGCTGATTATCTATGCCCTGATTGCAATAGCAGGAGGTATACTTACTGCCATCACCATCGGGCTTTTTGATTCCATCGGACTGTCCATAGAGGAGTTATATGCTGAGAACATCGTCATTGCAGGAGCCGCATCAGCGCCCGTGGTTGCAGCTTTTATCACCGACAGCTATCCTGCACTCCTGAACAGAACCGCTCCGCTTATTGCAGGCATCTTCAGTCCCCTCGTTCTTTTAACCCTTATAATCTTCCTGGTTGCAATGGCCGTCACCGGGAAGGATCCTTACAACAACCGGGATTTCCTGTTGATTTTCAATGTGATGCTTCTTGGAGTAATGGCTATAATCATTTACTCCGTTTCGGGAACTCATGCAGCAAAACCGGGAAAATTCAACAGGATCGTCCTTTTCGTGCTTTCAATTATCTCCATAGCCATAGATCTTGTTGCATTATCAGCCATATTTTACCGACTGGGAGAATACGGACTCACTCCAAACAAGCTTGCCGTACTTGCTTCAAACATACTCGTACTGGTAAATCTGATCATGATAATGACCGACCTCTTCAGGATCAATTTCAGGAACAGGGAATTCAGTACTGTGGAGACTACAGTTGCAAAGTACCTGCCGGTATATCTTGCATGGATTATTTTCGTTGTCTTTTGTTTCCCGCTTATATTCGGGATGAAATAATACCGGAGATATTATTATCCTACAGTGCCATCACGCATGTTCGATCAGGGTGTTTGACAGCCATCCTTTCAAACGACAAGCTGAGCCACAAACCTGTAAATGAAATACAGTCCTGCAACAATAAATATACCTGCAACCATCCTGTTGAACCATACCTGGAACACTTTCACCTTATTATAGAAGGCTCCTATTCCGGATACGCTGTAGGCAATCAGCCAGGCGATTATAATGACCGGCAGTCCGGCCGACAGCGAATAGACAACAGGAAGATACAGTCCTCCGGCGCTTTTAATGCTGAGAGGAATAAGCATACCGAAGAACAGGGCTGCATTGTATGGACAGAACGACAGGGCAAACAGGAAACCAAGAATTGCGGAATCAAGTTTTTTCCCTCCCGGTTTTATCTCCTCTATCACCCGGCTGATTCTGCCTCCCCCGCTGAAGCTGACTTTAAAAACATCGAGCATAAACAGACCGACAATGACCAGGATAAGACCTATTGCAATGTTACTGTTTGAAACAAGAAATTTCGAGACCTTGAATTTACTTGCTCCCAGGAACAGGATGAAGGCTATCAGAAAATAAGCGGCTGCATTTCCAAGGGTATAAAACAATCCGTTTATGAATACTTTCCGGGTATCCCTGATATCGCGGCTGATATAGCCGACAGCGGCAATGTTCCTGGCGAACTGGCATGGACTGACGGCTGTTAAAATTCCCAGAATCAGCACATAAAAGAATGGCGCTTCGGAGCTTTCAAGCAATTGCTGCAAATGCTGCATCATCACTCAAGGTTCTTTTCGATTTCAGCCTTCAGCATTTCGCGGAATTTAAGGGGAGCTGAGCCGGCATTATTCATTGCATCAACAGTCAGATCGGTTACACTTCCGTCGCGGCGCACCAGCAGAAGACTTGTATAGCTTACCTGGTATTTTGCCGCGACCGCCTTGTTTTCCTTCATGTCGATGTTGAATGATTCGTATTTTAATGATCCGTCCTCCATCTTGTTGCTGAAGTAATTATTCAGTACCCATTCCGTGTTTTCCCCGACAGCCGTGCATGCCGGACATCTGTCGTTTATGTGGAAAAAATACACATTCAGGTCAGCCTGGGGATCAGGAGTCCACTGACCTGCCGGAGCCTGCCGGCATGAAACCGCTGCTATTATCAAAAGCCCGGATGTTAAAAGATGAAAAACATCCCTGAAGCAAAGCTTTATTCTTTTTCCCATTCCAGTAGTATAAGCTTACAGCCATTAGCTCCCGGGAGACTTATGGCCGGTTTCCCAAATATACACATAAAAGCTGCCGATATATCAGCTGCAGGGGCAAATTAAGCATACCGCCTGTAGGCAGGTGGTGCTCATTTATTTCTGTGTATCTGTCAATTCGTTTGCAATCATTTCGGCTTGTTTCAATACGGTTTCGGTTGCAAGCATTTGCATGTCGGGCGGATAACCATATTTTCTTAAAATTCTTTTCACAGCAACTTTTAATTTTGCTTTTACACTTTCCTTGATTGTCCAGTCAATAGTTGCATTTTTTCTTATTGATTCTGTTAGAACCACCGCAAGCTCTCTCAGTTTTTCTTTTCCCATTAACTCCCTTGCACTTTCGTTGTTTGCAACGGCTGTAAAAAAAGCATATTCAAAATCCGATAATCCCATTGCTTTGGCTTCGTTGTCCATATCAACGATGTCTTTGCTTAGTTTTATCAGTTCATCTATCACTTCGGCTGCTGTAAGGATTTTATTATGATATTTCTTTATAGCGTTCTCCAGCATTTCCATTAAGGACCTGCTTTTAACAAGGTTCTTTCTTGCCCTGGATTTTAATTCATCGTTGAGTAATTTTTTCAATACTTCGAGGGCAATGTTCTTGTGTTTCATTCCTTTCAGTTCTAAAAGGAATTCTTCTGAAAGTATTGAAATATCAGGTTTTTTTAATCCTGCAGCATCGAAAACATCAATTACTTTTTCGGTTACCAATGCTTTGTCTATTACCTGGCGTACGGTCGTTTCAATTTCTTCATCGGTTTTAGCTGAACCTGTACTATCGAATTTTGCCAAACGTGCCTTTACCGCCTGAAAGAAAGAGATTTCATCTTTGACATCCATTGCCTGTTCGTGCGGTATAGCTATGGCAAAGGCTTTTGACAGAGCCGTTACTTCATTTATGTATCGTTTTTTGCCGTCTTCCAAACCTAAAATATGTTCTTCCGCTGCTAAAATCACTGAAAGCTTTTTGGAAGTTTCGGCATCAAAATAATCTTCGTAATTAAAACCATGATACATATTTGACACCACTTCCAGTTTTTCCAGCATCAACTGAACAGCCTGTTCCTGTAAAATAGCCGGGTCGCCTTTGCCTCCTGCATCGGAATAAAACGACAACGCCTTTTTCAAATCTGCTGCAATACCTAAATAATCCACTATTAAACCGCCAGGTTTGTCTTTGTAAACACGGTTTACCCTTGCAATGGCTTGCATCAAATTATGCCCTTTCATGGGTTTGTCTATGTAAAGGGTGTGCAAACACGGTACATCAAAACCAGTGAGCCACATATCCCGAACGATAACCAGTTTTAGTTCATCATCGGGGTTTTTCATGCGATCGGCTAATACACGGCGCTGCCGTTTGCTTGTATGATGTTTTGAAATCATTGGCCCATCGGACGATGCTGAAGTCATTACTACTTTGATTACGCCTTTGTTCAGGTCATCGGAATGCCATTCAGGTTTCAGTTTTATGATGGCTTCATACAAATCAGCTGCTATACGGCGACTCATAGTAACAATCATCCCTTTGCCCTCAAAAACGGCTTGCCGTTGCTCAAAATGTTCGATAATATCTTTTGAAATCTGCTTAATTCGGTTTTCGCTACCAACCAATGCCTCTAACTGTGTCCACCTCCGATACGCACGGCTGTTCGTATCTGCCTCGTTGTCAAATTCGTCATCAACATCTTCAACCAACTTTCTGCCCTCTTCGCTCAAATTTACCTTTGCCAAACGGCTTTCGTAATAAATCCTGACAGTTGCCCCATCTTCAACAGCCTGGGCAATATCGTATATGTCAACATAATTGCCGAAAACGGCCGGGGTGTTTACATCGGTGTTTTCGATGGGTGTGCCTGTAAAACCAAGATATGTTGCATTCGGTAAAGCATCGCGCATATATTTTGCGAAGCCGTAAACTGTTTTTTTACCAATAACGTCGCCTTTTTCATTTTTATCGTCAATGGTTTTGGCTTTAAAACCATATTGTGTACGATGTGCCTCATCGGCAATTACAACAATGTTTTTTCGGTCGGATAGCAACTCGTACACATTGCCTTCTTCGGGTTGAAATTTCTGAATGGTGGTAAAGACCACACCGCCCGAAGCAACTTTTAAAAGCTCTTTCAGCTGGTTTCTATTATCCGCCTGCACCGGTTCCTGACGTAATAACTGTTTGGATGCCGCGAATGTATCAAACAGCTGGTCGTCCAGATCGTTACGGTCGGTTATTACCACAATGGTAGGGTTATCCATTGCCAACACGATTTTACCCGTATAAAAAACCATTGAAAGTGATTTACCGCTCCCTTGTGTGTGCCAAACTACACCACCTTTGCGGTCGCCAACAGGTTGTTTCTTCACTCCCGGCAAGCCGTAACTTTCCGGAGATTCATGTACCATTCCCCTCCTTTGGAGGGGTGCCCGAAGGGCGGGGTGGTTAAAAAGCTTCTCCATAACCGCATCCATACTCTGCAATACATCTGCTGCCGGAATATGAATAATTGTTAATCCTAAATTTTCTAAATAAGCATCTCTGGCTGCATCATATTCTACTTTATCATCATGGCTGCTTCCATCTATTTCAATCACGACATTGCAATTAGTACAATAAAAATCAACAATGTAATTGCCAATTATTTTTTGACGGTCAAAGTCGTATCCTTTAAATTGCTTGTGTTTAACCTGATTCCAGAAAAGTACTTCCGGTAAATTTCCTGCCTGGCGTAATGCACGTGCGCGTTCTTTAAGTTGTGGATTGTAAGGAAGGTCGAAGTAGCTTTGGGAGTCGCGATAGATCCCATTTGGATCTTCAACCACCCCGGCAGACTGCGTCTGCCACCCCTCCAAAGGAGGGGAATAGAAACCCGAAGCCCGTAATGTGGATTCCACGGCACGATTCACGGCGTAATACTGATGGTATGCTGCTAGTATTTTAACGGTAGTGATTGTTATAATTCCTGTTTCCGTGTCTTCCCATTTTGATTTTTCAAATACAATAAAATGACGGATTAAGTCAATCAGCGTTTTTTTATTGAGCATCCCCAGAATCAAGGTTTCCAGCTGGCTTACCAAAGGTGATGCTTCAGATTTGCCATCAGAGCTTTTCCACGCCATAAAGCGGCTGAAACCAGCCGAGATAGAACCTGCTTTGGCTTCCAGACCGTCGGAAATAACTACAATACCATTGTAGGTAAACAGAGTTGGAATAATGGTTTTATAGGTTTCAATCTGTCTGTATGCCGAACGAATAGTAGCGTTTTCGTCTGCCGGATTTTTTAATTCAATGACCACCAGTGGAATACCATTGACAAACAAAATAATATCAGGTCGTTTCTGCCTGTACGGTGTATGCAGACGGAGGTTTTGATTTTTTTCAACTACTGTAAACTGATTGGCAACTACAAAATCGTTGTTGTACGGATTCTCAAAGTCAATCAGCCAGACTCGGTCGCCACGTTCCATATCATCCACTCGTTTTGAAACAGGGATGCCTTCGGTCAAAAACTTGTGGAAAGCCTCATTATTAGCTAATAGTTCAGGAGAGGCAATACGTTGAATGTCTTTTATAGCTTCGGCTTGTGCATAGGCAGGAACGGATTTGTTTATACGTCTTATGGCATTCTTTAAACGCTCAAGTAATAAAACCTGCTCGTAGGATTCGCGTGTATCACCACCCCGTCCTTCGGACACCCCGGAGGAGGGGAATTCGGGGGCAATATCGGGTGCGTATATGTATTCATAACCTTGTTCCCTGAACAATGAAATTACGAGTTGTTCTATATCTGATTCGGTTATGGTGCTCATTGTTTTGGTGTTATTTGTTCAAAAATCCTATAAATATTTGAATAGGAACCATTTTTCTTAGAAAAGATTTCAGCTCTTTGTTGAGCTAATTCTATTTTCTCATCTGCACATAAGTCTGCAACCCATTTCTCTTTTTCCAGGAAAACTTTCTTCTTTTCGTATTGAACTATAAATTTTTGTAGTTCTCTCTCAACTGATTTAGAGTCCCTGAAATGTTTATTAGTGTTGCAATAATGCAATAAAAACCAAAATTCTATAGACGGCAAACTGTCACAGCGAATGACGTTTTTCTTACTTCCATATTTCTTACGAAGTTGTTCTAACTTATTCTTTTCACTTGCGTTGCGTTCCGAAACGTCCGCATCAAATACACATACGGCAATACCTCCATTTTTAATAACATCGCCAACTTTCATATCCAAGTCTTTTAATGAGGTCGTACCGAAAAAATATGGTTTTATGATGTAGTGGAAATTGTACAAAGAACGAAGGTGTGTGAAATAGTATTGTTCGGTAATCCCCTCTCCAACAATTACTAAAGGAGAGGATTTCAAGCTGCGGCTTTTCCCCGTTTTCCTTGCCATAACTATAAATTTATTTCAGGAAATGCTCCAAACTTCCTATAGTTATAGGCTTTTTGTATGGAAGAAAGTCTGTTCAGGCCATTAAAGTCGGTTAAAGAATATACCTCTGTATGACCGGATTTTGTTTTTTCGGTAAACCAAATGCTGTCTTTTCTGAAAATCTCTCCTATTTCATTTAATAATGGGTCGTAATGGGTTGTGATTAACAGTTGTGATCTGGACAATTCTTTTCTCAGGAAGTTGAGCAAAATAAACCTGAGAAGTTGTGGGTGCAAGGAATTCTCAACTTCGTCGATAAATAGAAAACCATTATTCTGAATAGCCATGTAAATGGCAGCTTCCAGACCACAAATTCTTTTTGTGCCTTCCGATTGTAATTCTTCGGGTAAATTGTATTCCTCTTCTCCTCGCTCATTGTGTACCGTATGGATAAAATCCGTTCTGGTTGTTGATACAAAACGATTTCTTTTTAGTTCCTCTTTCTCTTGTTCTTTTAGCCCGGGTCTATTCATAAGGAAATCAACAAAGTCCTGGGTCACTTCCCTTTTTTCAATTTGCGTGGTGATATCAACAATATTGAAATCTGCGGCACGTACAAAATCCAAAAGATATGATTTTATCTCCCTGTTTTCCAGCACTTGTTCTTCCGCGTATTGAAACATGCTGGACCAGGGTGTTACCATGGGCATGATTTGCTTTTTCAGCCAGTCTTTAGCTGTATCAATTTCCGGAATAGTAGCATTTACTTTATCACGGGCCGCGAAAAAGGACATGTTTTTCAGACATTCCACTGAAATTTTTTCCCTTACTATAGAACTTACTTTAACAGCTGCAGAATTAAAGCTGATAACAGATTGGCCATTTATTAATTCTCTATGAAACAGGAGTGTGGGTTGAACACTTTTGTAGTAAAATAATTTCTCCGTATAGACTTGTTTTTCGTCCAGTTCCAATTGATACCAATATTTAGTGTTGCTGACGTAGAAAATTAATTCAAATGAAGAAGGCTTATTATTTGTAGTATTATCCAGCCTGAAAGGAACTACCCCTGTTTTTTCGTCCATATCATCCGGTTTGTCGAACCAAAAACGATGCAGGAAATCGAATACATTCAATAGATTTGATTTTCCAGAGGCATTTGCTCCATAGATCATTGCAAAACGCAACAACCGTATCCCTTTTGCAACCTCTACCACCTGGTAATCTTCAGCAAAGGTATCTTTGGTAGCTTCAAAACTAAAATTAACTTCTTCTTTGAAAGAGAGGAAATTCTTTATCCTGATTTCTTGTATCATCCCGGGCAATTTTTATTTCATACTATAAAATTACAAATAAAAACCGAAATTAAGCCATTTTATTTTTATAAAATGCAATCATTATGCAAAATTCAGGAATTAAAAGCTTAAATGTGTCTTAAAATGGCTTTTCTTATGTATGTGATGTTTATTTATAGACAGCAGGTCTGTTTTTGTCATTCCCTTTCAGGCCTTTTACCATCGGGGGTAATATCGGGTGCAGATATATTCATAACCGGGTTTGTCAAATAGCTCGATTGCAAAGAATTCGATGCTATTTTCTGTAATCCGGAGCATAATGTCTGAACTATGATTTATTTGATTTTTGGATTTCCCTGATTTTTTTGCTTAAATTTTTTGTTTATATGTTTCCTATTCTTTTGAATTCAAGACTTTTTGCACCGAAGTTTATAAGTAAGCCTATCTCCAGATCATAAGCTTCCAAATAATTAATAGCCTGAGCTAAATGTACATCTTCTAACTTGATGATTGCTTTTAGTTCAACTGAAACAACCTCTTCTACTAAAAAATCGACTCTACGGGTGCCAATTTGTTGTTTCTTATAATAGACAGGCATTTCAAACTCACGTGAAAAAGGAATATTGTTATCGGACAATTCAATTGCCAGACACCCTTACCTCCCCACTCATCAACTTCGGCAATAATGTATCACGCAAAGCTGTAAGGGTGCGGATTTGGGTTTGGTTTGATTTAATTTTAAGAAAAAAAGGGTTGACCGACTCTTCAAATGAACATATTAGATTATCGGGATATAATCTAATATGTTCATTTCCATTATATGTCTTGGATATATATGCGGTTGGGCACTTCCTTCTTGCTTATCTGATAGTTGTGATTGATTTGCTTTTAAAAATATGTAACTGAAATACACATAAGGTGTGATTGTTTCATCAATATATGATGAGTCCGACGACCACACAGGTATAGTATAGAGTTTAACATACCCTGCATTAGCACCAGAAGCACTAATAGTTATTACAGGTGACTTTGTGTTTGCCTCATTATGATAACATGAAGGTTCTAAACCTCCAGCAACAACAGGATAGTGTCCAGCAACAGCTTCTGATTTAGTTATGTTCTTTCCTTTTTTAGGGATAACAAAATCGCCAAAAGTGATTTCTTCCCACTCATCCTCAGCCTCCTCCACAAACCATTGCCTAAACAACGTTTCTGCCATGTTTTCGAGAGTGTCGTTTTGGCGATGCAGCAGGTCTATTTTATCATCAAGACTGGAAAGAACAGAAGCGATGGATTTTTGTTCTGCTATAGATGATGGAACGTTAATGATTAAGTCGTCAAAACATGCTTTGGGCACTCGCTGTCTGCCAGATGTTCCATCAAGATTTATCACAGCATGTGACCTAACATCATCTGTTCGAGATAAGTAAAAAACAAAATCTGAATCTGAGATACCTTCCTTTCCTCTGAACACAAAGAATTCTGTTGAACCAAGCCCCACATTATTTTTTAATCCTTTTACCTGACAAATTTTACCGTTTTCAAGACAAGGCGTTATTCTTGCAAATAGTGTATCATGATTTTTAAATTTTGAACCACTCCTAGTACTTCTTTCTGAACTTGAGTAACAATATCTTTGACTTTCATTTAAATCTTTCATTTCCACAAAAGAAATACTCTCATTTGTGGGTAATGACACTGTTGGATTTATTTCAACAAAATCAGAAAATCTATATTCCTTCCACTCACTCATTTGTTTTAATTTTTGAAAGGTTAATGGAAACATATGGTTGAATAATCGGGTTTAATCATCATTTCCGAAAATATTTAAATACGGTTCAAAAATAAAAATCCGGTTACGGCTTTGCCCGGTAACTTCTTTCACATAATTACTTTCCTGCATCTTTGTTACTAAATCGTTGGCAGCCTTATAACTCAGCTTACAGATCTTGGCCGCCTGGTCGATAGTGATAATGGGTTCTTTAAACAAGGCTGTTAACAGGTTTAAAGCCGAACTGCTTCTTCGTCCAAGAGTGGAACGCATTTCATTTTCAAGGCTTTCCTTTAGTTTGAGAATATTTGAGAGTGTATCTACAGCCAGAGTTGCTGTTTGTTCAATACCAACTAGAAAGTATTTTATCCACTGCAACATATCATTATGAGTACGTACACGACTTAAATTGTCGTAATATAAGTTCTTGTTTTTTTCGAAATAGAGCGACAGGTAAAGTAATGGCTTATCCAAAATACCTTCAGATACAAGATATAAAGTAATCATCAGACGTCCAATACGACCATTCCCGTCTAAAAAGGGGTGGATAGTTTCAAATTGATAATGAGCTATGGCAATGCGTACCAATGCCGGTACATTTATTTCATCATTGTTCAGAAAAATTTCCAAATCGCCCATCAATTCGTTAACCAGTTGATGGGTTGGAGGTATAAAAACGGCGTCAGCCAGCGAATTGCCGCCAATCCAGTTTTGGCTGGTTCGGTATGTTCCCGGAAGTTTATGCTCGCCGCGAACACTCTGCAGCAAAATGTGGTGAGTATTTTTCAGTAATCTTGATGATATGGGCAATTTTTCCAGATCCACAATAGCCTCATTGATTGCCCTGATGTAATTATTTACTTCCTGCCAATCATTTTTCCTTTCAGGACGGATCTCTTCAATGGGCAATAAGGCTTCATTCATTTTGGTTTGTGTTCCTTCAATACGACTGGAAATTACCGCTTCTTTGGTTACATGTAATTGGATAAACAGGTCGATATTGGGAACCAATCGTGCAAAAGAATTAAGTTCACCAAGTTTTATCGCAGCTTTTTCTATCAGGCGGTTTATTATGGGTGTTTTCCAAATCCACTCATCATTAATTTTATTCGGGACAAAATACTTGTAGCCTGATTGTCTTTCAAAATGCCCGGCTTCATATTTTTCAAGTTCAATCATCTTTTTATTTATACACTATGTACGTAACAAGAGTTGTTATTTTACTTTTAAGCACAAAAGTAAAATAAAAATTATCTTATTTTACTTTTACTGTTTCATTTTAATCTTTGAAAGGTTAGCGGAAATAATTTCGTTTAAGCGTGCTTCTTCCTTTAACTGCTCTTCAAACTCTGCTTTCAGGGCTGTAAAACGCTCTTCAAAATTGAAATCGTCTTCTTCCTCAGGCAGGCCTACGTAACGCCCCGGCGTAAGTACATAATCTAATTCAGCTACTTTGCTTATTGGAGCGGAAGCACAAAAGCCGGGGATGTCCTTGTAACCACCCCGTCCTTCTGACACCCCTCCGGAGGAGGGGAATGTACCACCCCGGTCTGCGACCACCCCTCCGGAGGAGGGGAATGTACCACCCCGATCTGCGACCACCCCTCCAGAGGAGGGGAATTTATTACGCCAGTTGTGGTATGTTCCTGCAATTTTTTGAATATCTTCTTTTGATAGTTCACGGGTGCGGCGATTTATTAAATGTCCGAGGTTGCAGGCATCAATAAACAAAATTTCGTTGTTGCGTTCATTCCCCTCCTTTGGAGGGGTGCCCTTTAGGGCGGGGTGGTTTCGGTTGCGGCTTATAAACCAAAGCGAAGCCGGTATTTGAGTATTCAGAAAAAGCTTCGCGGGTAGATTTACTATGCAATCAATCAAATTGTTTTCAATCAATGCCTTTCTTATATCGCCTTCGCCCGAGGTTTTGCTTGTGAGCGAACCTTTAGCCAATACAAAGCCTGCTTGTCCGTTGGGTGCCAGATGATAAAGGAAATGCTGGATCCAGGCGTAGTTGGCGTTGCCAGCCGGCGGTACTCCATATTGCCAGCGTCCGTCATTGCGCAGCAAGTCGGCTCCCCAATCGCTTACATTAAAGGGTGGATTGGCAATAATATAATCGGCTTTCAGGTCTTTATGAGCGTCATTGAGAAATGAACCCTCGTTGTTCCATTTTACCTGTGAGCTGTCAATGCCGCGGATGGCAAGGTTCATTTTACACAAACGCCAGGTGGTTTGGTTGCTTTCCTGCCCGTAAATGGAAATATCATTAATTTTTCCCTTGCGTTCTTCTATGAATTTTTCCGATTGCACAAACATTCCGCCGGAACCACAGCAAGGGTCAAATACACGTCCTTTGTACGGCTCCAGCATTTCAACCAACAATTCAACAACACTACGGGGAGTGTAGAACTGTCCGCCCTTCTTGCCTTCTGCAAGGGCAAACTCACCAAGGAAATATTCAAAAACGTGCCCGAGAACATCAGCGCTGCGTGATTTGGCATCACCAAGTGCAATATTGCCCACCAGATCAATCAGTTCGCCCAGAATTGTCGGGTCAAGATTTTGCCGGGCATATACTTTGGGCAAGACACCTTTCAAGGAAGCATTCTCTTTTTCGATGGCATCCATCGCATCGTCCACAGTCTTTCCGATATCGGGTTGTTTTGCCTTTGATAACAGCAATTTCCAACGCGCTGCCCGTGGCACGAAGAAAACATTTTCGGCTTTGTATTCGTCTTTGTCTTCGGGGTCGGCTCCCTGTGCTTCCTCGGCTTTCAGCCTGGCAAACAATTCTTCAAATGCATCGGAGATGTATTTTAGAAAAATCAATCCCAATACTATATGCTTATATTCGGCAGCATCTATGTTTTTTCTCAACTTGTCTGCCGCTTTCCAGAGTTGTTTTTCCAGAGGTTCTCCTGTTTGTATGTCACTTCCGCTTTTACTCACTTTCTTACTCATATTTTTAAAGTGTTCGCGATTATGCTTTTACATAATTCATTGTCATTTATATTTAACTCCTTCTTAAAAATACAATGATTTTCTATTAAAACTCAAATTTAACAATTTAGCACAGCTGCGTATGCAAAATTATTCGCGACATAATCCAAGCACTCAGGAATTAAGCATCTCAGAATACAAGTCCCGTCAGCCAGCCCCATACAAGATATCTTGCAAACCTGCCGGCAAGCATTGACATGGCTGTGATAAGAATATTGGCCCGCAAAAGTCCCAAACCGACTGAAAATATATCTCCGGCAAAGGGCACCCAGCTGAAAAAGGCAAAAAATGCTCCCCGTTTATAAAGCCTGTCGTGCCATTTTTCTATAGATTCACGCTTCACCCGGAGGTATTTTTCTATCCACTCCCATTTCCCAAGATAACCAATGGCAAAACTGCTCATCCCTCCCAGCCAGTTTCCGGCAGTTGCTACCAGAATGGCCGACTTTATCCCCGTACCGCTTGCAATCAAAACAGATAACACAGCCTCCGAACTGAATGGAACAACTGTCGCTGCCAGAAAACTGGCAAGGAATAATCCCCAGAGATTATATTCTAGAAGTCCTCCGGCCAATCAGGATTCTTTTAATTAAGATGCGAACATAGTTAAAACTTATTCCCCCGGAAAGGAAGAAACTGAAAATAAATTCCTGACAGATCAGATTTTGACACCTGGAAAACTACACATTTCTTAATTCTTCAGGTATCCGTATAATGATACGAATTCAGTTCAAGCAAGTCTACTTGTTTTTCAATTACTTATAAGGAAACTACCATAAAGATCCTCGCGGTTTTCCATGTTTCTCTTAAGCCCTCCCCCGCCTCCCCTTAAAAAGCAGGAAGAGTAGAAAGAGGTTGCAAGGACTCAATTATTGTTTAATAATTGATTTTTCAGCATCTAAACATTACTTTTGGATGGAAACCGGCATCTGATCTTAATACCTGCTTGCTGACAGAGGCACTGACCTGATCAGGGATGTTTACCAATTATCACAGGGATGGATATCCAGGGGAGAAATACGTCTAAGAGAAAGGCCTGGCTTGAGAATCTCGTTTTGCCCGGGTTTGACGGGATTCCCATTACCGAGGTCCTGTCGTTTGTTATCCAGGGCTTTCGAAAGGGTGTGATGGTCACAAGAGCTTCCTCAATTGCCTTTAACCTCCTTCTGGCATTGATTCCGGCTTCGATTTTCCTGTTCAGCCTTATACCATTCATTCCCATACCCAACTTCCAGGAAGAAATGATCCGGCTCTTCGAGAATATCCTGCCGGAAAACGTGTACAGATTCCTTGAATCATCGATTGTTGACATTGTAACCAGGAAAAGTGAAGGACTTCTTATAATAATGCTGTTTGCCACAATTGTGTTCTCAACCAACGGGATACATGCCGTTATAAATGCCTTTGTGGTTTCCGCGCACAGTTTCCAGACAAGATCCTGGGTTAACCAGCGCAAAATATCCCTTGTCCTGCTCCTTATAATAGTTTTCATGTTTTCACTTGCCGGCTTTATCGTAATATTCGGGAAACAGGGACTGGACAGCCTGGTTGAACTTCATATCATTGAAAGAAACATAGTTAAATCACTGCTAATCTTTGCAGAATGGATAATTGTCGTTTTGCTTCTTTTCCTGGCAATCTCCTTCCTTTATTATTTTGCACCTGCAAAAAAGACTGACTTCAGATTTTTCTCGGCCGGCTCTACTACAGCCACAATCCTTTTCATACTTTCTTCCCTGGGATTCTCTGCCTATGTTAATAATTTCGGACTTTACAACAAATTTTACGGTTCCCTGGGAACCCTGCTGGTCGTAATGCTCTGGCTCTACCTGAACTCTATAGCCATCCTGATAGGATTCGAACTAAATGTTAGCATAAAATGTGCTAAGGAAGAGGCTAATAGAAAAAATCAGGAAGGCTGTTCCTGAAACAATATGTTACAAAACACTTTTTTTATTGTTACCCGCATGATGCGCTTGATTCCTGCGGGATTTTTAATAACTTTCGATGATTATTAACCAAAACCCCTTCATGATGAAACCTTCAAAAAGCAAAAACCTTTCAAGACGTAAGTTTCTTGGGACTGTCGGTACGGCAACTGCTGCATTCACGATAGTTCCACGACATGTAATTGCAGGAAGCGGTCAGAAAGCTCCCAGCGATCTTATAAATGTTGCGGGTATTGGTGTCGGTGCCCAGGGGGCAGGCGATATCAGTAATATATGCGACCCGGAAGTCGAGGTTAACAGGCCGCAGAGAACCATAACCGGACAGCCATACAGCAAGGCTGAGCTTGCCAGGATGGAAGCCGAACGTGCAGCCCGCATGGCCCAGATGCAACAACAGGGTGCACCGCCACAGGCCGGAAGGGTACCCCAGCAATTCCCCGGAGGACAACCCCAGAGAAAACCCAGGAAGCTGGCAAATATTTATGCCCTTTGCGATGTTGACTCAGTATATGCCGGCTATGTCTTTGCAAGATATCCCAAGGCAAAGGTATATTCCGACTGGCGCGAAATGCTCGACAAGGAGCCGTCAATAGATGCGGTGCTTATTGCCACCACCGACCATAACCATGCTCCTATAGCCGCTGCATTCATGAGGCAGAAAAAACATGTTTTCGTTGAAAAACCTATGGCCAAGACGGTATATGAATGCAGGAAGCTTGCAGAACTCGCGAAAGAATATGATATCGTTTCCCAGATGGGGAACCAGGGTCATGCAAGCGAAGGAACCAGAAGGGTTGTGGAATGGGTACGCTCAGGGGTAATCGGTAATGTGAGGGAAGTCCATATGTTTACCGACCGCCCGATAGGATTCTGGCCGCAGGGAGACATAAAAAGACCCGCCGGCGTTAAAGTGCCCAAAAACCTGAACTGGGATGTCTGGCTCGGACCGGCTCCCGAAAAACCATACAACCCTGATATATGCCATTTCGTCTGGCGCGGATTATGGGACTATGGAACAGGAGCAATGGGCGATATGGGAGCACATATCTACGATGCTCCGCTATGGGCCCTTAATCTCGAATATCCCACGAAGATACAGGCAACTTCAACACCTTACAACAGCGAATACCTTCCCCTTGCCCAGACCGTGACATACGAATTCCCCGAAAGATTCAGCCCGGAAACCGGATACATGCCTCCGGTCAAAGTAAAATGGTGCGACGGCGGACTTCTGCCCGAACGACCCGAAAAACTCGAACCGGGACGACGGGTGGGAACCGTATTCTATGGCGATAAGGGAATTATGATGGGCGGTAGCGGTGCCATGCCGACATTGGTTCCTGCCGACCCCGATTTCAAGGGACCGGAACCATGGCTTGAAAGAACCGGCGATATCTATGAAGACTGGATCGGAGCAATTATGAACGGCAAAAAATCCAGCAACGATTTCTCATGGGCAGCCAAAGTGACTGAGGTAATGCTTCTTACCAACATCGCGATACTAACCCAGAAATCCCATACAACTCTGGAATATGACGGTAAGAATATGAAGGTTACCAACCTGCCGGAAGCCAACAACTACTTCCATTACGAATATCGTAAGGGATGGACCCTTTGATCTGATTGCTGAAATACATTTTGTGTGTTTTCCGCCGGAGGTCAGCATATGACTGATCCGATGCGGGGTTAATGATTCTACACGTCGGAATCATATATCTGTTATTTGTTTAACAAAGCAATTAAATTTTTATATCATTTTATATTATGAAGTATTGTAAAGATCATATTCCCGCGTCTTCCGGACGCAGAGACTTCCTCAAAACCGCCGGCGCCGGTGTTCTTGGAATTGCCGGAATGGGTATTATTCCATCATATGCAGCTGCTGCCGAAACGACACAAAAGGTACGCTCCAGGAACGAAAGACTGAAGCAAATGGCCTCAAATTCCTACGCGGTAAACCAGCTGTTTAAAAGAAGAACCGTCCAGGGAAGACCTGAAAGACCGGAAACCGCCGAGCTGAAAAAGAAATACGGCGAGATCACTCTTCTCGACTTCCCCCAGTTCACAAAGGACACGTATCCCGGAGTGATTGCAATGGATTTCTGGTCGTCATTGTTCGGTGACGTAACTGATGAAACGATGTATACCAGGGTTGAAAGAGACGGACAGACACGAGTGGGCGAATTCGATCCCTCAACCACCTCGGCAAAACGCTACCTGGAAAAACTCGCATCCAAAATTGCCTCAACAGGTACAAAAGCAATACATATTTCCAACAATGCCCCGAGAAATATAGCGGATCTCAATGATGAACTGAGAAAGGAAGGCGTCAGAGTGGCAAAAGTATGGCTCGACGCGGCTAAAATGATAGGAGCCCTGTCAATGAGGGTCAATACCGGCGGACCACAGATCATTCCAGCATCCGTCATACAGGGAGGATACCCCCAGAATGTCGAAATAGTGCCCTATCTAAAACAAGCCATCGAGTCATTCAAGGAAATGGCTGAATACGGGGAAAAAACCGGCGTTAAAGTAACAATCGAAAATCACTGGGGACTGGCTGCCAATCCGATAAACATCAGGATAATACTGAATGAAGTCAACAGTCCGTTCTGCGAGGCTTCTCCCGATTTCTGCAACTGGGAACATGAATACATGCTCTATCACGGCATCGAAGTGCTCGTCCCGATGGCCACAACAATGGTCCATGCTAAACGCTGGACAAGATTCCCGGATGTGGATATCAAAAGATGTGTCGATGTTCTCAATAAAGCCGGCTATAAAGGTTATATATCTGTTGAGTATGAGGCAGGCGGCGATCCTGTGGAGGGAACACTGAAACTCATGGATGACGTCGTGGAAGCGCTGGTTTAAACTATCAGTTCCCTGTCCACGAACTGAATATGGCAGACTGTTCAGGATTCATTGCCTCAGACTTGCTGATACTGAATTGCTTCCTGCCAGTTTGCTGGTCAGTCGATCGCGATATGATGAGTCCTGCATATGAAAGGTATTTCTCATAATCAATCTCCCTGGTAGTATTTGCATATTCGAACTCCGGGGCAAGCGACACACCGGCAACTGTTTCGCAAGCATTCTGGAATTCTGCATCGGTGAATCCCCTGCGGAATTCCTTATAATACCTGTTGTAAAGAAATCTCATCACATCGTCAAGTGATTTTGCATTTGAGCTTGCATTCCTGATAGCAAAATCAAGAATCATTGACACAACGGGTCCCTTGTCGTAATAGGATATCGTCCTGTCGGGACCTCCAGCAGAATTGCCGAAAGGACCGTCACTCCAGGTATTGTAGCTGGCCTGGGTTAGCGACTGATATCTCAATCCGGGATCGTTCTCATATGCATTGATATTGCTTGCAATGGCTTCCAAAAGGTCATCGTCACTCATCAGGTCTGCCCTCCTGACAAGGAGATATTCATAATAAACAGTTGCTCCTTCACTGAACCACAGAAGATTGGTACGGCTTCCCCTGTCATAGTCAAAGGGACCAAGCTCATAAGGCCTGATACGTTTCACGTTGTAATTGTGAAAGTACTCATGGGCCAGGAACATCAGTATCCTTTTCATGCCTTCCGAACTGTCAAGCCCCTTGCCGGTAAAACTAACAGTTGTGTTGTTTAAATGCTCGATCCCGCCCTGACCCGGACCAATCCCTATAAATGTATACTCATTGTAAGGTATATCCCCCATCAGGCTGGCTGAGGTTTCAACTATCCTCTTCAGATATGACATCAGCAGAGCGCCGTCAAAGTCACCTGCATTCCAGGTTATGAATTTGTGAGGAATACCGTCAACATTAAAGGGAGGAAGTTCATCCAAGTCACCAGTCAGTATAGGGCAGTCGTACAGTATATTAAAATCGGGAGCGGTGAATTCATTCTTCTTCCCTTCCACAGCTTCCAGACCAGTTGCAATATCATCCCATTCACTGTAGGGAATTACCCTTACCCTGACCGGTGTATGGATATATCCCAGGGGATACATGAACGTTGCAGCGGGTATTATATAGGCATGTGAGGTGTCGATGTAATTACATGCAACAAATTCGCGGTCAGAAAGAACCTCATAACTGATTGTGAATTTACGATCTTTGCCGGCTACCACCATCCATGTATTATCGTCCTTCATAACTGTTCCCAATGTCCTGCCTTTGCTTCCGGCAGCTTCAAAATTGTTTATTTTGTCAGAGTAATTCATTATCTGATAATATCCCGGCATCCATTCCGGCATCCTGAAAAACACAGTGTCGGAGCTGGGAAAACTGCATTCAAGAACTACATGCAAACTACCATTCGCAGGGGCTTCCATGGATACAGTATACTGCAGATATGGCAGACCTGACTGCTTTTTCAAATCGCCGCATGAGAAAAACAGAAACTGTATCATTAAGATAAAGGACAGGCTGCAGTTTTTTATGCTGAAGGTGGTTTTAGCGCTTATCATATCATCCGGATTTTTATTCCTCTGAAAAAATATTTTAAAAATAAGGAATTTCATTATTGAGGCAATGTATTTTGTGATTCCTGGTGCATACTGCTGCTTTTTCCCGGATTGTTAATACAATTAATGATCTGTGAATATTTTTTATCTGTGAAATAACTTGCTGAAGCTACCTTTAGGGCGTTTTATGCAATAAAGGTTTTATGAGAAGGATACGCTTGAAAAAAGAATACAGGTTAAAGGTGTGGGGATTCTTTTTTGTTGTTTTTAGCTTGTGTTTCATTTTCATACCTCAACCTAACAGGGCCTTCATGCTTAACTATTTCAGCAAGAAGTGCATAAACCACCAGCAGGTATACAGCAAAAAACTGACTGACAGGATCCCTGATTATTCGGCACAGGCCAGGCTTACCGGGATCACTGCATGTTCCGACGAGAAGGATCTGGCCCGGAAGCTCATATCGGGCCAGCTTGTTAAAGTCAGGGGAGGAAAGAATTACCGGATAGAAAACATGAAGCATAGCTACCCCTATCTGACCCGTGACAGCAGAAGACTGCTTAATGAAATAGGAAGGAGACTCAGGAACAAGATAAACAGTGAAGGATTCAAAGGATCGAAATTCATCATCACTTCAATGACCAGGACTTCAGAAAACATCAGGGGACTGGGAAAAACCAACATCAATGCCTCGGAGAATAGTCCGCATCTCAACGGAAATGCTTTTGACATCTCATACGCCCGATTCTCGATAAGGAAATTTCATGTAACCGAATGCGACAAGTGGTACCTGAAAGAAGCTCTTGCCGAGGTAATCCACGAGCTCAGAAAAGAAAAGAAATGCTGGGCGACATACGAGAAACAACAGGGCTGTTTCCATGTTGTGTCAAGAGTGCAGTAATTCTCAGCCCTTATCTCACCTGGTCCCAAAAACCCGGTTCAGATCTGTAATTTCCGGTTAGCTCCTATCGCGGTCCGATAAGATGAAACAAAATGTAGGAAACCAGAAGGGTAAAGATAATATTGAATCCCTGCCCTATCAGAAAGCTGTAAAAAGGCTTTTTGCTGTCCATGGTCCTGAGATCGGAAAAACGGGTCTCGAGGCCTATGCTGATAAAGGCCAGGTTAAACCAGAAAGTGCTGTACGACTTGACAACCTTGCCTGATGTCTCAACTGTTTCAGGACTCAACAGGAAAGAAAAAATTAACGATGCCATTATAAATCCCAGAACGAATTTCGGAAAGCGTTCCCATATTATCGATACTGATACTTTCCTTCCATTTGTTGTCGACTTGTCGCGGTAGGCCCAGAAAACCGAAATGGCAAATGCTGCCAGGCCCAGAAGAACATTCTGCGAAAACTTGACAATGGTGGCATATTTAAGTCCTGTTTCACCAGCTATGGTACCGGCAACCACAACGGCTCCGGTGGTGTCGATCGTTCCTCCAAGCCATGCCCCGGTAACTACCTCGGACAGACCCATCCATTTTGCAATTATCGGCAAAAATATCATCATCGGGATTGCAACTATCATCACAACAGAGATAATGAATGAAAGCTTCTTCTTATCCCCGTTGATGGCTCCGGCAGTAACTATTGCCGCCGATACCCCGCAAATGGATACTGCACTGGCAAGCATGGTCGAATATTCATCGTCGACCTTCATCTTTCGCGAAACCCAGAAGGTGAAATACCAGACCGTAATAACCACTATTACTGCCTGAAGCAGGCCGAAGCTGCCGGCTTTCATAATATCATTGAACAAAATAGTGGCGCCGAGAAGGACAAGACCTATTTTCACATAGAGCTCTGTCTGAACCCCTGGCCGCAACCATGAAGGAATCCTGAACAGGTTACCGATCAAAAGGCCAAGCAGGAGGGAGAAAAAAACGGTTTCAAGACCGAGGTTTTTGAATGCTGCAAAGGACGAAAGAAACTGTGCCAGAAATGCCAGCATACACACTGCAACAAATCCCGTGAGAAAATTTTTCAATGAATCGCCGCTCAGGTAAAGTCCTATGGCTGAGAAGATACCGAAGATCAGGAGGGTGGAAATGATTGCTGTCAGAAGCGAGAACGATCCGAACATTTCAGTTATCGCGCCAATGCTATTCCATCCTGCACTTCCCCCGAACGACGGGGTACTTATGGCCTGGCCGAACAGTATTACTAATACAATGATTCCGAAACCTATGGCCACTGAAGCCCAGTCCTGCCCAATCAACAGTCTTCCACGTTTATGGACACTCTTAACTTCTTCACTCATAATCAATGTTTTAATATCAGGTTTAGATGGCAGATGCCTTATTGCTATATGCTTACGCGAATATTAAAACTGTAATCAACTTTTATGGTGGTATTTACTCTTATTTTTAGTCCGAATGTAATTTTAATTCTAAAGTGATGCCTTACACGCCATAACGTGAGGTAAAACAGGGCACAGGGCACAGAGCACAGGGCGCAGGGCACAGGGCTCAGGGCGCAGGGCACAGGAAAGAATAAAGAAAACAGACAGGCAGGTCTGTTTATCTTTGGATGAACAAAAAGGATTATAAAAAAGGGGAATGAATAAGAGAATTCATTCCCCTTTTTATATCAAATGACTGTAATTGCCTCAGGCAGAACTATCTGACTGAATAAAGCCTATTTCACAAATTTGGCATTTTTCAGATATTCGGCGCTGAGCCTGATGCCATCGAGCGATTCCTTAAGCATGGCAGCCTGGGCCTGTGGATCCCTCTGTCCGAAACCGGCGCCGGCCTGCTGACCCTGCCTTTGTCCGGCCTGACCCTGTGGAGCTCCCTGCGGAGGTCCCTGCTGGGCGCCACTCATCCTCTGCTTCATCATCTCCATCATGGCAATCGACTGCTTTCTCTGTTCATCGGTCATCTTGGCTTCCATCTCAACAAACCAGTCCTTGTGCCCGTTCTTGTAAAACTGTTTGAATATGGCCTTGTAATCTATCTTGCCGCTCTCTCCGATAACGTAGTCATCCTTAATATGAAGTACGCTGAAGCGGTCGGGGTATTTCTTAAGGTAAGTAACGGGGTCCATCCCACCTATAGTGATCCAGTAAACATCCATCTGGAAGAAAACCTTGTCGGGATCGGTGTTCTGAATAAGAAAATCCTCGAATGTCAGGCTGGTACCCGGTACTGTGGCGAATTCCATACTATGGTTATGATAGCCGAATTTCAGTCCCCGCTTGCCGGCTTCAGCTCCTATAAGGTTCATAAGATTGCATTCAGCCTTGAGCGCATCAAGGTCGGATGACCATGTATTCATGGGGAACACAACATATTTGCAGCCCATAATCTTATGGTCGTCAAACAGTTTTCCCCAGGCTTCAAGTGAGCCGGGAATATCCTTAACATCAAATTTTGCCCTGGCATGACTTGAGATTATGTCAAGTCCGTATTTCTCGGCAAGCGCCGCGTAATCAGCAGGCGAGTAGCCTGCCACGGTACCTCTTCCGGCATTGTAGTTTGAGATCTCCATTACCGTGTAGCCATAATCGGCCAAAGCCTTAAGCGAACCTTCAATATCTGATTCAAGCCCCTTGACAGAATAGGTTGCTATTCCGATCTGTTTCTTTTTAGCTTTCGACGCAGCTTCAAGCGATGCAAAGGGAATCAGCGCCGCCATAACAAGCACACAAATTATCAACGATGTCTTTTTCATGAGTTTAAGAATTGGTATTACATTTTTTACGATCACTCTAAACAATTATGACATTTAAAACTCCTCTTATATTCCGGTGAAATGCATATTTTTTCAAGAGTCAGAATCATTCAATTTTCCTATCAAATGTATTATTTTTTGTGCTGCTTTTCAAAGCATATTCGGTTGTCGCCATCTCCGGCAACAAGCGATAAAAACCTTATCTCTCAACAGGAAGATCTTGAAAAGCTCCGCGGGACATTGGCCCCAGGCCTTAATGCCTTCACCTGTACCTGTACATTTTGAATCGTATTAAGCTGTATTCATCTCCAGGCTGAAGCTGGAAATTTAGTCTTCCTGTAGTCATCGAACGGCCTGTTCCGAAGCCATAGTCGCCTCCTCCCGTGCCTTCATCGCCGTTAAGCCTCCGGGTTGTAACCCATTTCCCATCGGTGAAAGTCCCTTCATCCATAAATTCCACATCAAGGTATTTTCTTTTCTTATCCGGACTGACCGGATCGAAGGTCAGCATGAAATTCTTTCCTGCAACAATGAATTCGTCAGGCCCTGTGTTGAAAATAATCCCACCTGCGCAAGCTTGACGGTTAGATCTGCCCGACGGGTTCAGAAATGCTGCATAGAATCCTTCGCCAAGCCTGGCTTCAATACGGAATTCTCCAAGTTCAAACTTCTGTACCGGAGTTACAGTGTCAACATAGATTCCCGTCATGGTACCCCTACCCTGGTGCTGCAGTATGAGTTCGTCCAGCTTGCCAAGTATTGCATAGGTTTTTGTGATTTCATCATTTTCAGGTTCCCAGTCGTCGATCCCAAAGGGAGCGAAGGCCATGGCATCATGTGAACCGTATGCCCAGAATGCAAACTTAGCCGATTCATCACCATGCCTGAATTCCGGGATAAAAAGGGGATTGCCTGAACGGCGATACTGTTCTATTGTATATCTTGCAAGGTCGGTTGAAACATATATATCGGGTGCGATAAAATCGACCGACGGAGCTGCTGCCCTCCATACATCGAGGGTATGTGGGACAGGACCTCCGTTGGGATATTTCCCCGGATAAGCTCCGCGTGGCTGCTTGATCCATGCATTCACGTACATCGGCAGGGGATATTCCTTCTTGCCTTCAGATGCTATTGTTTCAATGTATCTTGCATAGTGCCAGACTGTAAAAAGCTCTTCGGTAAGGAATGAGAGTACTTTCCAATTGCTCTTGTCAACAATGCTTTTACCGAAAACCTCTTCCCATTTACCCGATTTCCTGTATCCGTTTGCTTTCCAAACACTGTCAATCTCAGGCTGAAGCTTTCCCTTATTTGAAATAAGATAATTCATAAGGCCGTTTGGAACTGGTTCCCTGAACGCCTTGTTTGCAGCTTCGCAGTAATCACGGTCGGTCATGAAAAGTCCCATCTCATTTTCTATCTGAACCGTTATAACCGTCTGTTCAGCGGCATCCATTTCGCGGATATGCTTCATTAAAGTCCGGAAAGCCCTCGCATCAGCCAGCATCGATTCCCTGCCGAATGCCGAAAGCATCTGGAACGACTCACCATCACTGGTCATTGCCCTGGGGAATCTTCCCTGGTCGTTCTTTACCCAACCCGGCGCATACATCGAGTAACCATTCTTCCATGATGCAAACCAGAGCAGTACGAGATGCAGATCCTGCTTTCGGGCTCCGATTATCATAGAGTCGACAAGATTGAAGTCAAATTTTCCTTCTTCAGGCTCGAGAAGCTCCCAGTATACAGGAGCAAAAACTGTATTGAGATTCTTCTGGCGCATCCTTTCCCATATGGGGCGCATGTAGGTGGTACCTGAAGTGCTCGAGTTGTGAAGCTCTCCTCCCAGTATCAGGAAGGGACGGTCGTTGACAATGAGCCTTGTCGTATTTCCTTGATTCTCAAGCCTGGGAATGCGCGGCACCTGTGCAGATAACAAAAAGGCAGACAGAATAAGGATGGATAGGATAAATATTTTCTTCATGACTTGATGATTGGTTAGGAGGTATATACAACAAAGCTAAAAAAAACAACAAAAACTTGCCTTGAAACTATAAGAAATCATGTGTCAAACGATAGCATTTTGCATGAAATGATGGTTAAAAAGTAATGCAGGTCGTGCTCCAAGGTTAAAGAAGTATAAATCATTAAATTTTCTTACCGTACCGGATGTATGACATTATAAACACCGGCAAGTTCCGGAACAGAGACAAGGAAGATATAAGCAGAGGCCAGAAAGACCCGGCTTGTACCGGAACTGCTTAATAACACATTCTAAAAGCAAATATTCCACCTGAAATTATAGATTCAGATCAGCAGTGTTAATTTTACATGTGAAACCCTGAATTTTATGGGCGGGCGTTTAATGGTATAGTTTTTGATCTGGTTACTTATCTGGTCATCATCAGAACAATGACATGTATCTGAAAACAAACTGTTAAGGCAGAATTAAAAATATTTGCTATGAATTCATCACCTGAAAAAACAAGTCCGACGGGCAGCAGTTACCTTCGTCCGGTAATGCTGCTCCTGCTTTGGATAATTATTCCGGGTGTTGTTGCAGAAGCTCAGTACTTTGGAAGAAATAAACCCAGCTACCGGAAATTTGAATACGATGTTGTTCAAACCCCAAACTTTGAACTCTACCATTACATGAAGAATGATTCGCTGCTGAAGTCAATCTCACGTTGGAGCGAAAACTGGTACAGCATGCATCAGGCTATTTTCAGGGATACCTTCCTCACAAGGAACCCTCTCATATTCTACACCACCCATGCCGATTTCCAGCAGACAAACACCATAAGCAGCCTTATTGGCACAGGGACCGGGGGAGTTACGGAAAGCCTGAAAAACAGAGTTATTATGCCTGTCGCTTCATCACTTGCGCAGACCGATCACACGCTGGGACATGAGCTTGTGCATGCCTTCCAGTACAACCTGTTTCTCAACCCCGACACGATGAGGAAACTTTCAATCAACAATGTCCCTCTCTGGATGATTGAAGGCATGGCAGAATATCTTTCCATTGGAAGTGTCGACCCCAATACCTCGATATGGATGAGGGATGCCATTCTGAGCAATGACTTCCCAACACTCAAGCAGTTATCAACCGATTCAAGATATTTTCCCTACCGCTGGGGGCAATCTTTCTGGGCAATGGCGGGAAAGACCTGGGGAGATACAATAATAATGCCCCTATTAAAAAAAACCGCAGAGCTGGGATTCAATGAAGCTGCAAAAAAAGTTCTCGGTCACGAGGAAAGTACAATCTCTGCTTTATGGAAGCTTGCCTCCGAGGAACACTATAAAAAATACCTTGAGGGGAAAAGCGACAGTCCGGCCGGAAGGATGATAGTTTCAAGAGCAAATGCTGGTGAAACAAACATATCTCCTTCAATCAGCCCCGACGGAAAATACCTCGCTTTCTTCTCTGAAAAGGATCTTTTCACCCTCGATCTCTTCCTTGCTGATGCGAGAACCGGAAAGATTATAAAGAAACTTTCGAGCGTGGTAAGAGATAATGAAATAGATGATTTCAACTTTATTGAATCGGCAGGAACATGGTCGCCAGACGACAAAAAGTTTGCATTTGTCGTTTTCAGCAAGGGGGTAAACAAACTCGCGATTCTCGATGTGGCACGGTCAAAAATAACAAGGGAATACCGGATACCGGGAGTTCAGTCCTTCTCGAACCCTGCATGGTCGCCCGACGGCGGGAAGATAGTAGTAACCGGACAGGTGGACGGGATCAGCGATCTCTACCTGTTCGACCTGAATACATTCGAAGCAGAGCGGCTGACCGGCGATTTTGCATCCAATATTCATCCCGCGTGGTCACCCGACGGGAAATACATCGTGTATTCACAGGAACGGATAAATGATGTCCCCGGGAAAAAGAAGTTCAGCTTCGACATCGCGGTTTACGACCTGGAGAAGAAAACCACCAAAGTAATCGACCTGTTTGGCGATGCTTTCAACCTGAATCCCTGTTTCTCGCCCGACGGGAAAGGGATTTTCTTCCTCTCGGATGCCGACGGTTTCAGAAATCTATACAAATACGAACTGGAAAGCGATCGCGTTTACCGCCTCACCGATTATGCCAGAGGCATCAGCGGGATAACAGCCTATTCTCCTGCCATCAGTGTTCCCTTGGGGGGTAAGCTGATCGCCTACAACTACTACAGGAAAACTTATTACGAGATATGGACAGCCGAAGAAAGTCAGTTTGAGAGGACAGAAGTCGATCCTAACTTTACCGACATGAGCGCGGCCACTCTTCCTCCACTGAAGCATGACGCCGGAAACATTGTGGACAAAGCGCTTTTCAGCAGATCGGAAATGTCTCAGCTGAAGGCCGATTCAATGAAAATAATACCCTACAAATCGCGGTTCAAGCTCGATTACATATCCAACAGCGCAAGCGTAGGTCTATCGACCGGGATCTACAGGAACGGAATGGCCGGAAGTGTCAACGCGATTTTCAGCGACATGGTAGGAAATAATCAGCTCTTCACTTCCCTTAACCTTAACGGAGAAATTTATGATTTCGGAGGACAGGTCGCGTTCATCAACCAGAAGGGCAAGGTAAAGTGGGGCGGAGCTGTCTCCCATGTACCCTACCTTATGGGAGGGATGAACCTGGTCCTGGATACCATTCCGTATAATGATACTCAACTCCCGGTCTACAATTTCATGGTCAACTTCATCAGGATGTTCGAGGATAATATTTCATTGTTCGCTTCATATCCACTTTCGCAAACCAGAAGGTTTGAATCGCAGGCTTCATCATCGTGGTACTATTACAGATTTGACAGATACAATTATTATTATACCATGGATCAGATTCCCATCGGTGGAAATAAGGAAAAGTTGAAAGCCCCGAAGGGAGATAACTTCCAGCAGGTATCACTCGCGTACGTGGAAGACAATTCCTATTTCGGCATGACAGCACCCATGCAGGGCCACAGGGCAAGGCTCCAGCTTGAAAAATACTTTGGAGCAGCAAACATATTTACAACCCTGGCCGATTACAGGAAATACTTCTATGCCCGTCCTGCTACCTTTGCCGTGAGACTCTACAACTATGGCATGTTCGGAAAAGATGCAGAAGACGGGGTTATAATGCCATTTTACCTGGGATACCCATGGCTTGTAAGGGGTTATGAAAATGTAAGATACGATCGTTCCGCGGCCGAAGAGAACAGTTTCGACATTTCGTGGCTCTCGGGAACAAGGATAGTGGTCGGAAATGCCGAACTCCGGTTCCCATTCTCAGGACCCGAAAAGCTGGCTCTTATCAAATCGAAATTCTTCCTTGCCGACATCAACCTGTTTGTCGATGCAGGACTGGCATGGAGTGAAGGTACAGATGTGTCATTTAATTTGAAGCCGGAAACCTTGAATTTGAGTAGCGTTCAGGACATGCCGGAAAAGAAAAAGGAAAGCTCGCCACTCATAAGCACCGGAGCTTCCGTAAGGGTCAACGTTATGGGTTATATCATCCTTGAACCCTATGTTGCAGTACCTTTCCAGAACGGAGGATTCAAAAATATCCAGTTCGGCCTGAACTTCACTCCGGGCTGGTAAATAGTTGCGGCGTGCGGCATGCGGTATGCGGCGTGCCGTTTTTTGCTATCTTGCACACCATTTATTACACATTGTAAAAGACTATTGAAAATGCACGAGAGTTTTACCGAATGGATTGATAATATAATCCCCTGGCTTCTTAATCATGGGATAAGAATAGTGTTTATAGGGGTACTGGCATACCTGCTGAACAGAATACTGGGAAGAATAATAGTCAGGACTGTAAGGATCGCGGTGGTAAGAGATGAAGATACGTCGATCGAAGCAGAAAAGAAGCGGGAGGATACCCTTATCCATATTTTCAGGAGTGCCCTAAGGGTAGTCCTCATAGTCCTGGCAATATTGATGATACTGCAGGAATTCGGTCTGAAAATAGGACCTATTCTTGCAGGTGCCGGAATTGTAGGGGTTGCTGTCGGTTTCGGCGGACAATACCTGATAAAGGATGTCATAACCGGCCTGTTCATGATTCTCGAAAACCAATACCGGATAGGTGATGTGGTTAAAATAGACGGCACTGAAGGTACTGTTCAGGACATAACCCTCAGAAAGACCACTTTAAGGGATATGGACGGCACTGTTCACCATATTAATCACGGATCCATTGTCCTGGTCTCAAATCTCTCGAAAGACTTTGCCAGAGTTAATCTTGAAGTAAGCGTTGACTACAGTACCAATCTTGAACATCTTATCGATGTAGTAAACAGGACAGGCAGGGAACTTGCCGAAGATCCGGACTTCAGGGATTCAATTATCACTCCCCCTAAATTTCTCAGGGTTCAGGATTTTGCCGACTTTGGCATTATCATCAAGATCCTTGGTGACACCAAACCGCTTAAGCAGTGGGAAATAACAGGAGAACTAAGGAAAAGACTCAAGATAGCATTCGACAGGGAAGGTATTGAAATACCATTGCCGCAAACTGTAATACACCAGGCTCAATAACCTGAGGAGACTGCAAAATTATGAAACCCGCATGATTGAATTCAAACACAAACATGTAATGAATATAATTTTCAATCATGCGCGGTTCCCCCGCTTGAGCGGGGACCATTAAAATAAATTATATTCGGATGAAAGGATGAATAATAAGCTTCTCTCCTCTACCAGCATTAATTTAGGTAACAGTCGCGGCCATCATCCATACACAGCTTACAAAAGCCATTGTTTTCCACTTTCCTGTTTTCCGCAAGCAGATAGCTTGTTACTGTAATGACTTGATACTCACTAGTAATTATGCCGGCTTTGAGTATTGTAAAAGCGTTTTTTCTGCTTGTCATTCTCTACGCATGTATTTTATAAGAAGTTACATACAATAGCCCTAAAAACAGGTTAGTGTTTCTATTCAGGGTGACGGAAAAGTAAAAAAAGACTGTAACGTGCTCCGTTGACAGGAATAGTAAAGACAGAAACAACAGAGATTCTTTGAAAATAGTGGTTGACAAAAAAGCCAATGGTAAGAGGTTTGATTGATTTTCAACCATCTCGCGGCAACAACATGTTAATAACTATTATTCGATTTATCTCTGAAAAAATAAAGTGAATTAGTATTTTTGGACAAATTGTGTCCAAGCAATATAAATCCAAACAAATGCTGTCAATAGGAGAACAAATAAGGAAGTTGAGAGGAGATCAGGGATTACCTTTACGAAAAGTTGCGGCTGAACTGGACATTGACCAATCTATCTTAAGTAAGATAGAAAGAGGTGAACGAACAGCTTCAAAGGAACAAATCATCCAGATTGCCAGAATTTTCAATGTGGACGAAAGAGAGTTGCTTATTAATTATCTGAGCGATCGGGTGCTCTACGATCTGAAAGATGAAGATTTAGCGACAGACGCATTAAAAGTAGCAGAAAAAAAAATTAAATACATGACCAAAAACCAACATGGAAAATAAAACTTCCATACAAACCATAGAAAAAGAATCTCCAAGTCATTTTGCTGATCGATTAGGAGTGGCATATACTTCTTCGGTTACTCAGCAACACAAAAAGGAAAATGGACAATTTTTCACACCTGTTGAAATAGCTGAATTGATGGCCTCCTATTCTGAATTCGATGGTGATTCTATTCGCATTCTTGACCCAGGATGTGGTTCAGCGGTATTATCATGCGCATTAATAGAACGTATCGCTGACACTAACAAAGCCTTAAGAACTATAGAGTTGGTTGCTTATGAAACAGATTTCGAACTCATCCCCATATCACAACAGGCGCTTGACTATTTAGAAAAATGGGGAATCCAACAGGGAATCAAAATCAAAACAAACCTTCATACGGAGGACTTCATCCTTCATAATTCTGATTGTTTTAAAGAAACCAGGGATTTGTTTTATGAATCAATTGAGAAGTTTGATATTGTCATTTCAAACCCTCCCTATTTCAAACTACCTATAGATGACAAAAGAGTAAAAGTTGCCAAAATAATAGTAAATGGACACCCAAATATCTACGCCATCTTTATGGCTTTATCCGCAAAACTGCTCAAGGAAAATGGCGAGATAATTTTTATTACTCCACGCAGTTATGCAGCAGGCGGCTATTTCAAAATCTTCCGTGAGTATTTCTTCAAACTCATTGATCTGGATAAGGTGCATCTTTTTGTTTCCAGAAAAGACACCTTTATCAGAGATAAAGTTTTGCAGGAAACAGTGATCATCAAAGGAACAAAAAGATCCAAATCAAAACCACAGGTAACCATTTCTTCATCAAGCGGATTGAAAGATTTAAAAAACCCGTTGATAAAGGTTTTTCCCAAAAAAGACATCATAGACCTGAATTCAAATGAAAAAATCCTCTATCTGCCAACAACTGACTATGATGAAACAGTGTTGGAAATTTTCAAAAACTGGACAGGTAATTTAGCCAAGTACAATATCAAGATTTCAACCGGTCCAGTAGTGGCTTTCCGGGCAAGAGATTTCCTCAGAGAGAATTTTGATAACGGAATAGCGCAATTGGCTCCCCTTTTTTGGCTGCACAACGTGAAACAGATGGTTTTGGAATGGCCAATAATTAAGCCGAAAAAAGAGCAGTACATCAACATTGAGGAAAAGTCCATGCCGCTTCTCATTCTAAACAAAAACTATATCCTTTTGAGACGTTTCAGCAGCAAGGATGATAAAAACAGGCTAATTGCTGCTCCTTACTTCTGCAATTTCATCAAAACAGATTTTATCGGAGTTGAAAATAAAGTGAATTATATCTATCGCCCTGAAGGATGCCTTAAACGAAATGAAGTTGTTGGGCTTTGTGCTTTGCTCAACAGCAGTCTTTTTGATGCGTATTTCAGGATTTTCAATGGCAATGTAAACGTCAGTGCAACAGAGCTTAGAGAAATGTCTTTACCTCCTTTAGATACCATTCAGGAAATTGGAGATACCATCATACTATCGAACGATTTTTCAGTAGAGAATATAAACCAGATTGTAATTGAGTATTTTGAACTAACATACAGTACATGAGTAAAATTGAAGAAGCAAAACAGATATTGGAAGCAATGGGGCTTCCGAAAAAACAACATAACGACCGATCTGCATTAACACTGCTTGCCTTGTGCAATTTGAAAGAAAAAGACAAATGGAGTAAAGCAAAAGCGGTAAGCATGTCAGTTGCTGGTAACAAACAAAATGCAAAATACGAAGGTGTGATGCGCTTCATTGCCGATCATTACAACAAGCAGTATGCGGAAAACTCAAGGGAAACATTTCGTAGGCAAACGCTTCATCAATTTGTTCAGGCGGGAATCGTAAACCATAATCCGGAAAATCCTAAGTTACCAACCAACAGCAAGGACAATCATTACCGGATATCACCGGAAGCACTTAAGGTCATTAAATCTTTTAACACCAGAAACTGGGACAAAGAAATCAAGTACTTCAAAGAAAATGTTGGGCTGCTACGTGACAAATACCATAAAAAAAGAGAATCGCGTAAAATTCCGGTAAAACTAAAGGACGGCACAGAATTAGCTTTTTCCCCAGGCAAACACAATGAAGTTCAGATAGCAGTTATTGAAGAGTTTGCTGCTCGTTTTGCTCCGGGAAGTGATTTGTTGTATGTCGGTGATGCTGCTAAGAAAGACCTTTACATGGATAAAAAGGGCTTGGAAAAATTGGATATCCCGATTGATGAGCACAGCAAATTACCGGATGTGGTTCTTTACGACAAAAAGAAAAAGTGGCTGTTCCTGATTGAAGCAGTTACCTCACATGGCCCTGTTTCCCCAAAACGTATCGTAGAAATGGAAAAGATGTTGAAGAACTGCAAAGCAGGCAAAATATATGTAACAGCATTCCCGGATTTTAAAGAATTCAAAAAGCATACTACTGATCTTGCCTGGGAAACTGAAGTATGGGTAGTTAGCTTTCCGGATCACATGATCCATTTTAACGGTAATAAGTTCATGGGGCCGAGATAAATATAAAAAACTAAACGTGTAACTAACTGTTACTAAGAAAAACAGAAGCTAATTTCCCGGCAACTAAAACAGTCATCAACTTCCGTCAGCTGCTGATCTTGGTAATTGCTTCCTTAAGAAGCCTGTCAATCCTTACAAAGCGATAACCTCTGACTTTCATCTCCTTCACGAGTTCAGGAAGCAGGAGATAGAATTTGTCAGTCCGGCGGGGATCCGTACCGGCATGAACAAGAAGGATAAATCCGTTCAATCCGGTTCCGGAATTGCTTTCATACGACAGAATCGAATTCATAATAGTCCTGCTGTCAACATATCCTGAACCCATCTCCGGATGCGTGTAATCGGCATTGCTCCTTGTACCGGGCGTGAAATTTATAAGCTGAAGTCCATATTCTCCGGTCCATGAGGCAATGGTATCATTATACCACTCATATGGAGGAAGAAAATAAGGCGCCTCTTTCTTACTGATACCGTATCTCTGTAATTCGTCATATGAGGCTTTAAGGTCATTAAGAAATTCCTCACGGCTAACAAGAAGACTGTCTCTTTTCACCCAGTCGCAATACAGGAGATGATTGTCGGAGTGCGAGCCAAGATAATTTCCGCCTGCAGCCAGCAATCTTATCCACGGTTCAAATTCCCTGTTCCTGTAAAACTTCCCCGTGAAAAAAAAGGATGCTTTGATATCTTCGTCTTCCAACAACTGTAAGATGGACTCAAGTCCGTCACCAAATTCATCACCCGTGAAAACCAGGGCAATCTCCTTTACCAATGTATCTCCCCTGATTATTGCACCATGACTGAAGGTATACCGGGTATCATTTCCCGAACAGGCCGAAAGAACTGTCAGTAAGAGTGCTGTAATTAATATTGTCAGTTGCCTGGACATCAACCTGGTATTATCAGTTTATCATACGCTCTGATAGTCCTGGTTCATACCAGTGCACCATTCATGCAGACCTTTTGCACTTTGAAATCATCATCAAAAACAACAAGATCAGCTCTGTATCCGGGTTCAATGCTGCCCCTGCCGGCAATTCTCATTACCCTGGCCGGATAAAGCGTTGCCATCCTAAGGGCTTCCTCAAGGGGTATGGACACATGTTTTACGCAATTCTCCACTGCTTTCATCATGGTAAGAGCCGATCCTGAAAGGGTTCCGTCAGGAAGTGTGAATCTGTCTTCTTTCCTGATGTGCATATATGCCTCCTTCCGGTTTTCCTCCACTGCATCAGAAATAAGGAAAAGCCTGTTGCCCAGTAGTTTCTTTGCTATGGAAACCATGTTGTAATCAACATGTATTCCGTCGGCAATAATGCTTGCAAAAACCCCGGGTGTCTGGAATACTGCTGCTGCCAGACCGGGATTCCTGTGATGAAGCGGCGACATTGCATTGTACAAATGGGTTGTTGTCCTTACACCATTCCTGAATCCTTCCACTGCTTCTTTAAAGCCGGCATTGCTGTGGCCTGCCGCAACCACTATCCCGTTCTTATTCAACAGTTCAATGACCTCAGGGCTGCATAGTTCCGGCGCTACCGTCATCATTCCTATAACACCCCCGGCCTGAGAAACAATGGCTTCGACATCCTCCATGACCGGAGGTCTGATATATTCCTTAATATGAGCGCCTCTGCGCAGCGGATTAATGAAAGGCCCTTCTATATGCAATCCGAGAAAGGCCGGATCAGGATTCTCAGCTGCTACTTTAATGACCTGCCTGTAAACTTCCATCGAATTGGTCGGGATCGCGATCAGAAAACCTGTTGTTCCCGTACGGACAATAGCGCGTGTTATGGCAGCCACGGCTTCAGGCGTCGGATCGGAGGAAAAGAGGTATCCGCCGCCACCGGCAATCTGAAGATCAATGAATCCTGCCGACAGGTAGTTCCCTCCGCAGTCGATTATTTCACAATCCGGGGGGATATGAAAGGACTCCGTGATGGAATCGATTTTATTACCCCTGATAATCAGTACTTTCCCTTCTATCGTTTCAATACCTGTGAATATCCTGGCATTTGTAAAAGCAAGTAACATATGTTTTCAACTATTCAAAATATTTTCAATAACCAATTAGTTAATGTTCATTCTGCTATTTTCTGACTTAACTTCCCAGGAAATAAATCTCCAGCCCCAGCGGGCTCCTTCCCCCTATATTTGGGGGAAGTCCCGATAGCTATCGGGAGGGAAGGGGGTCTGAATTACAATAATTGAAGCTTATCTCATCAGTGTGATAAGCAACTTTATTTTTTGACTTCCAATTCCGTATATACTGCCGGCACGTTCCATCCCGACACTTTCAGCACAGGCGCTGTACCTGAAAGCTTTGCCCGAGGGCAGTTAAGCGTAATCTCGGTTGCCTCTCCCGGAGCAAGGGTGAAATAAGACTGCGACCAGAATGAAGGCAGTATCTCCTCTCCGTCAATAAGGGCCTGGGGCCTGATGAAGAAGGCGATCCCTTCCTGATTGTTCATGACGCGGATCTTCCAGCTATGGTCGCTTCCGTTAGCTTCTGCCTTCAGCACTGTTGTCTCCACTCCCGAGGCAGCCATATCGTCAAGCGCCTTGTATTCCCCTGACGGCGAGATCCAGTATGCATTGTGTGAAACAATGTTTCCGGCCCTGTCACTCAGGTTCAGTATAACAAAAGATATCCCCCCGGCTTCCTTCAGCACCTTGTCAAGTTCGATGGATTCCTTTACATCCGTTGGGCCCAGATCAATTCCTGCCTTTCCGCTAAACAGTTTTTTGGTGTCAATCGAATAAACATCAGCCTGCACGGTCAGTCCTGCAAGGTCCCTGTACGACCTGTTGAGCACAGTCACTTTGTTGTTAAGAAGGTTAAGCTGAACATGAACCGGCTCGCATGCATTCTGCATGAAGTAGTAGCCGGCATTCGGCATAAGGAACCAGTCATAAACCTGCCATACAAGGCTCGGGAAGGCCGCGTTCAGCTTCCAGAGCATAACGCCGCCGATATCATTCAGTTTATGTCCGGCTGCCTCGAAGATTCCCTGGTAACCGACTGCATTCATCAGCTGCATCTTATCGCAGAACTGCTCCATGCTTTCAGCTTCCCCGTGCCGCTTTATCATGTCGCGGTAATAATGATCCCAGCGCCCGTTACCGGTACACACATCATGATATCCCCAGGTGTTGTTGAGAGGATACGGCAGGGTCTTGTCCCAAATCAGGTCGGGTATTATCCGCGGCAATATATTGTAAGGCTGCATGGATGGCAGTCCGGTTTCATCCTTGAACACCCAGTCCCTGGCCGACACCGATCTCTTGTAGGTGCTTACCGGATCCTGCCAGGTATAGGGCCCGCCGCTGTAAACACCACTGGGATTATTATCGGGCCATGAGGCCGGCCAGCCATCGGGCAACTTAGCAAAACCCGATGAACTCGGGATAAAAGGCCGGGTGCCGTCGAGCGTAATTATACTGTTTCTCATGAAATCATAAAGCTCCCTCCTGGCATGACCTTCGTTGCCTCCGGTCCATACAAGAAGGCTCGGGTGGTTCCTGATCCTCAGAATGGTACTTTCGACATTCCGCTTGAACACTTCTGTCTCGAAAGGCCAGTCGGGCGAACCCTTGAACTCTCCCTGAGTATCGCCGGTAATCCAGAAATCGGACCATACAAGCAGTCCGTACCTGTCGGCCGCGTCAAAAAACTCATCGCGGGGAGTGACTCCGCCTCCCCATATCCTTACCAGGTTAATGTTTGCATTCCTGCAAAGCCTCAATTCATAATCATACCTCAGCGAATCACGGTTAAGCATGAAATCTGGAACCCAGGCTCCCCCGGTAAGATGGATTCTCCTGCCGTTCACATAGAAATCGCGCCTCCAGTTGCCGTTTATTTCAACCGACTTTGACGAAACCGTCCTTACACCGAAGAGGAATGTAGTATCATCCAAAACACCCGCCTGTCCGGTATAGCTCAGGTTTATCCTGTACAGGTTCGGCTTGCCGTAGCCGTTGGGCCACCATAATGCCGGTTTACTGAAAGTAAGCTCCCTGGTGTTCTCAGGATTCAGTTCCACTGTTTCGGATGCATTGGCTTTCACTGACACATTCCTGGAAAACTGAACCGGTCGCCCGATGAAATTCTCAGGAGAAATAGTCACCGTGAGTTTTCCCTTTTCGCTGGAAGCGCTATGGTTGAAAAGAGTCAGTCCAAGTGAGATTTTCGCGACCGATGTATCCTGTTCTGCCGGAAATGTAGTTGTGATCTTCGTATTTCCAATGGTAACGCCGCCCGTTGTCCGGAGATACACCGGAAGCCAGATCCCCATGTTGCGGTCGCGTACCGGAGGAACCCAGTCCCAGCCTACCGAACAGAGCATGGTTACATTCTTTCCTATGTCGCCGGTCGGGCCGCCATTGGGGTAAAAATCATCAAATGCCTTCAACTGTTCAGCGGCCGGCGTCCCCGGATAATCAAGGGGATATATTTTTACGGCAAGGGCATTGGACTCTCCCGGCTTTATGTACCTGCTTACATCAAGACTGTATTGCGCGAACATCCCGGCCATAACAGTGGAGTCGGCAACCCGGGAACCATTGACCCATACCGCTGCACGGTAATTTATACCCTTGAATATCAACTGAAAATGACGTCCCTTGTCAACGGCAGGCACCTGAAATTCGGTTCGGTACCAGTAGGGTTTCTTCCATGGATTGGGATCATTGGGCAGAAAACTGAATCTTTCGAGGTCGTATTTCTTGTTGAACTCATCCGATGCATCGGGTATCAGCATGTTGTTCAACCCCATGTTCGGGTCGGGGTAAACGCCATTGGCGACCAGGGCCGAAAGAACCGTTGAAGGGACTTTTACCGGGTACCAGTAGTCCTTTGAAATGTAGCCCGGAAGGGATATCTCCTCCCCTCCTGCATTTATGACCGCCGAAGACTGCAGTTCAAAATCCGTAAGCTTAACCTGCCTTACCTTTCCCGCCTGTGAAAAGACAAGAGGCGGGCTGATCAGTAATATTAAAGCTATCAATCTAATCTTTTGCATCTTACTCTGTTTAAGCATATTGTTATTTATTTAACAGAACCTGAGAATATAAAACAGTGAATGTAGTCAATTATTCTGAAAGCCTTTCTTCCGGTTTTTCATCTGCCGGAATCAACTGTGGATCAGGTTTTATATCTTCCGTTATCAACAGTGCATCAGGTTTTTCTCCTCTGCTCATCATATTCCCGACAGTCATCAGGATAATGGTCATAAGTATCACAATAGTTATTACCTCCTCATTTATAAATGGAATTCTTGATACCTGAGGTATACTGATGAAAAGAAGAATTGTGATCAGACCCCTGGGACCAAAAAACACCAGCGGGACAGGATTCATCCTGAGTAAAAACTTGAAAAACAAATACCTGAGCAAAAATATCCCAAGGGTTATGGCGCTTGCAATCAGCAGGTTATCCCATTCCAGCAAACCTTCCACCCTCACATAGAAACCAAATATTATGAAAAATAAGGATCGTACGAGAAATGTGAGTTCTATGAGAATTGTTTTGAATGACTTGATATCGGTACTGAATTTTGCAAAATCAACGTATTTTTTAAGGAAATCACGTTCAAGCAGGTGATTGTTCGAAAGGGTAAGCCCAAATATCATGACAAGAAGAAGAGCAGGAAGTACCAACATCTTTGCCAGGGTATAAATCAGCACAATTGAAGTTATAATGAGAACGTAGTTCACATGGTAGGAGATCTTGTGAAGAAGGGCGGCAAGTATGAGTGTGGTAACAACCCCCAGCACTATGGTTATCAGACTTTTAAACCCAAGGGCCATTATACTGTCGCCGATAGGACCATCTCCCAGCAGTATAAAGTCGAAAAATATTATACCGAAAATATCCGAAAACGAACTCTCATAAACAACAAATTCTTTATCAGAGGAGTTGAGAAGCGATGCGGCGGGGATGGCAACAGCGCTGCTTATTATTCCAAGCGGCATCGCGTTAAGTACTGAATCCCTGAATGAATACCCGAAGAACTTGGTCAGCATGAACGTAAGGATAGTCGTGAAAATCAGGAACAAAAAGAATGCCGCGGTGATTGATTTCAATATAATGCCTTTCTTGCTTTTCTCGAGCTTCAGATCCAGACTTGCTTCCAGAACTATCAAGATCAGCCCGATGGTCCCGATTACGGGAAGCACCGGTTGAAGATTCGGGATATTGACGGGCAGGTGCCTGAGAACGAGCTGAAGCACAATACCCATGGAGATCAGAAGAATTACAGAAGGGATCCTGGAATACTTACCCGAAATATCGAAAATGTATGCAAGAACGATAATAATGCACAGGGCCAGAATGATGTAATTTGTCATGACTTATAAGATTAGAATTATCAGCTTTCTATGAATCTCTTTATATCAAGGATGCGGCCGGCTACAACAAGGATGTCTTTTTCGCACAGCGGGGCAAGCGTATCAAACGACATATTGACCTTGTAGTCCCTTTTGAACAAAGATGTTAGAACACCGTCTTTGGGAGGATTCTTAAGGGCAATAAGCCTTAGATGGAACCTTTCCCCGATATTTATGGTTTCGGGGGCATGACCGATGTATTTGGCCGGCACCAGGATCTCAGCTACTGCATACTCTTCGTTGAGTTCTATAACCCGCCGGGTATTCTTCATCTGAAGCATCGACGCGAGATGAGACGCTGAATCCTCAAGCGGCATTACCACCTCATCTATCCCTATCTGGTTCAGGATGCTGTGATGAGTCTGATGAATAGCCCTGCCAATTATTCGCTTTACCTTCAGGTTTTTCAGTATGGATGCTGCCAGTATGGAAGAACCGACGTCCTCGCCTATAGCCACAATCACGGCGTCTGCATCATCGAGGGGCAGGCTCCTGACAGCATTTACATTGGTAGCATCCATCTTCATCACCGTGGTAACGCTGTCTTTCAGTTCATCAAGCCTTTCGGGATGATTATCCACTCCTATCACCTCATGGCCCATACTGGTAAGCCTGGAGGCCAGATTTGATCCGAAGTAGCCCAGACCAATTACAATGTACTTCATATTTTGTCAGTTTATCACAATATCAATTTCAGGGTATCTTGAATACCTTCTTCCATGGGCGGTAAATATTCCTGCAAGAAGTGTCAGCGGACCTATCCTTCCTATGAACATCAGAAAGACTATGATCAACTTACCGGCAGCCGTAAATGTTGAGGGATCGGCCAGGCTCAATCCTGTTGTACTATATGCTGCAACTGTTTCAAAAAGAAGATGAACCGGATTCCTGTCAGGTTCCGCCACCATCAAGCCCAGAAATCCTGCCGTCAGAAATATCAGGGAGAATAATATTATGGCCAGAACCCTCCTGATTGTATCATTGCTTATCTCCCTGTTGTTCACCCTTAGGTACTCCCTTCCCCTGATATAACTCCATGACGACATCAATGCTATGGCGAAAGTTGTGGTCTTGATACCTCCTCCCGTTGAACCCGGAGAAGAACCGATCCACATCAACATCATCATCATAAAAACAGTCGGATAGCTCCAGAGAGATACATTAATGCTGCTGAATCCCGACGATCGCGCGCTTACGCTTCCAAAAAAGGCATCCACCAGTTTCATCCCCGTGTCTTTACCGCTCAGGCTTCCATTTTGTTCAAATAAGAGGAACAGCCCCATCCCTGCAAGTATAAGAATCACGGTGGTTGCTATCACTATCCTTACCGGAATGTTACGCTGTTCCGGCCTTATGGGCTTCTGCCTCCTTCTGATCTTTCTTAAAACAACCTGGAACAGATACCTGGTATAGCGATATACAAAAAGCAGCACAGGGAATCCTATTCCTCCTAATATGACTAGAATGGATAAAATTATTTTCAGAGACCCGTTCCGGTTTATGCCCTCCGTTGCCAGCCCGTCGGACAGAGTTGAGAATCCGGCATTGCAGAAAGCTGACACGGAATGAAAGACGGAGAAGAAAATCCTGTCGGCCGCATCATGTTCAAGTACCCAGTATATAAGAATCGCTCCGGCAACTTCAGTGAGCAAAGTAATAAGGAATATCCTGGCAAGTATATTGTAAAAGCTTCCCATCGACTCGGATGAAAAAAGCTCCGTCAGAAGAATGCCGTCACGGAAGGATGAGCTGGAGGTGAAGATGTAACTGAAGAAAACAGTGAATGTCATTATGCCCAGACCGCCAAGTTGGATAAGGATAAGAATAATAATCTGGCCCATCATTGTGAATGATGTTGCCGTATCAGTGACTTCCAGACCGGTAACACACACCGCGCTCACTGATGTAAATAGGGCATCAAGGAAGGAAACATGCTGGGAATTGGCTTTCGGAAGCATCAGGAATCCTGTGCCTATGAATATTATTATCAGGAATATAATGGAAAAAACCATTGCCGGCTGGATCTTCACCGTACTAATCCTCCTGAGTAGTTTTGACATTTTCAAAATAGTCATCAAAAAGAGGGCGATGATGATGGGAACCGTTCCACGGAAGTGGGTCCATATTGAAGAAGGCTTGTCCGGCGATACGAAATTGGCAATGAAAACTGCCGTACACAGCAGGAACACAATCGCCCTGAAAACCGGCGAGCCATTGAATATCCTGCCCGGTGCCAGCAATTCAGGAATGTATTTCGCGAAATAAATCAGCACGAAGAGTATCCTGAAAGCAGCCCTGATCCCTTTCAGGCTTTCCTCTGAGACAATGAAGCCCACATATAAAAGAAAACCTATCAGGAAAAGGGATATGGATATGATAAGAACAAAACGGCTGAGATCTTCCAGCCACCTGAGCATTGATTTGTACTTGTCGCCTGCTACGAAAATCAGCTTAAAGATTCTTTCCCGGATACTTAGCCTTGTCCTCTTTCCTGCCATGAAGCACCTGCTGGTACATTAGTGTTTTAAAGCGGAAATATATTGAATAATCCGCTTTTGCAAGTCATCCGTTTTCTTTTTTTCCAGCGGATATGCACGGATGGAGAAGCATGCAGGCGTTCTGCCTGCACCTGTTTTAACTGAAACGAAGCCGGTGGAAACGGTTACTTCCTGATTAGAAGCCAGGTGTCGGAGTATGAAGGGAATTTTGAACGTATCCTTCCGATCTCGTTTCTTGCAGCAAGAATGTCGTCGGTTGCCATAACTGAAACCCTGTACAATCCGGCTTCATTCTTCAGAAGCTCCGAAACGAATCCGTCCTTTCCAACCAGAGCCTGATGCTCCCTGGCATTATCAGGATCCCTGAAGCTTCCGATTATGACAAAGTATTTTCCCGGCGAAGGTTCAATGTTCCCATCGGGAACCAGCGTCTCCTCAACCTCCTTTATGGGTACGGGAATGGGAGTTGCAGGCATAAGCACCGAAGCTTTGATAGAAGTCCCTTCCGGTTCTTTTTCGGTTTTTTTGCTGCCGAACAGGCTTGTCTTGCTTACATCGCAGGAAGCAGCAGTGATCATCACCGCCACAAAAAGAAAAATCACTCTTCTCATTTTTCGTTATTTATCATGACGTAAAGGTGCAAAATTATCCCTGAACCTGCAAAAAACAGCTGAACACCAACTGATAATTATTGCTATATTGCGCCCCAATTTATCTACGCGGATGTGTTTTGAAGTTCTTCACGGATGACTTTCCCGGATAAACACCGCTCAAACTGTCCAAATTAAAAACAGAGAAAATGTTCAGGATCAGAAAAATATTCAACCCCTTTCTTGATGGCAACAGACCGGTTATTGACAGAGTCAGGGAAATCATGAAACTGCAGTTCCCTGCTGTTTCTGAAAAGCAAATCGAAAATATCTTTCTTCAGATGGGAAACCCTGTGGAAAAGAAATTCCAGACCTCCCTTTTGATTGCTGATGATTATAAAGGAAACATAAGGGGGTTTGCCATCCTGATGTACATGTCGGACCTGAAATTATGTTACCTTGATTTTCTGGCTGTTACACCCGAAAGACCAACATCGGGTGTTGGCGGATCACTTTATGAGAGACTGAGAGAAGAGGCTTCATCCCTGGGTACAATAGGGATATTTTTTGAATGCCTTCCTGATGATCCGAAGCTGTGCAAAGACAAGACACTTATCGGGCAGAATGCAGAAAGGCTCGCGTTCTATGAACGCTACGGCGCCTTCCCGATTATTAACACAAAATATGAAACCCCCGTAAAACCCGATGACGACTGTCCCCCCTACCTGGTATACGACGATCTTGGCTCAGGACGACCTCTCAGGGCAAATGAGCTTAAGAAGATCATCAGAGCCATACTTAAACGAAAATACGCAGATTATTGTCCCATGGAATACATTAGAATGGTAGTCTCAAGCGTAAAGGAGGACCCTGTAAAACTCCGGCCTGCACGATACATTAAAAAACACCAGCCTGAAAAACAAAAAGCTGAAAGCAACAGGTTCAAAATAAAACTTTTCGTAAACGCCAGGCATCAGATTCACCACGTGAGGGAAGTCGGATACGTGGAATCCCCTGTCAGAGTCAAAAGCATCCTCAGGGAAATAAACAAACTGGGATATGTTTCGGAGGAAAAGGTTGAAGAATATCCCGACAAGTTCATTTATGATGTACATGACCGCGGCTATGTAAAATACTTTAAGACGGTCTGTATGTCAATCGGACCTGACCGTTCGGTCTATCCATATGTCTTCCCCATCCGCAATGTTGCACGGCCGCCAAAAGAACTGTCGGTCAGGGCAGGTTACTATTGCATTGACACTTTTACCCCGCTTAATATAAATGCATACAAGGCAGCAAGATGGGGAGTGAATTGCGCGCTTACTGCCGCTGATTCCATCCTGGAAGGAAACCGGATAGCTTATGTCCTGACAAGACCTCCAGGACATCATGCAGAACGCTTCGTTTTCGGCGGTTTCTGCTATTTCAACAACGCGGCCATTGCAGCAAACTTCCTTAGCAGGTATGGCAGGGTTGCAATACTTGATATGGATTATCACCACGGGAACGGACAACAGCAGATCTTTTACGACAGATCCGACGTGCTTACAGTCTCGATCCACGGCCATCCTTCATTTGCATACCCGTATTTCTCAGGCTTTACAGAAGAGAAAGGAAACGGTGAAGGCGCCGGCTATAATTTCAACTTCCCCCTGAAGGAGGTTATCAACGGTGAGGAATACAGGGAAATTCTTAGCCATGCCCTGAAAATCATAAGAAAATTCAAACCCGACTATCTGATCATATGCCTGGGTCTTGACACATCCAAGGGAGACCCGACAGGCACCTGGATACTGTCGCCGGAAGATTTCCTGAAAAACGGCAGAATGGCAGGAAGTATGAAATTACCTATTCTCGTGATCCAGGAGGGAGGCTACAAGAACAGACACCTTGGTATTAACGCCCGCTGGTTTTTGAAGGGACTTTTTGAAGAACACTGTAAACAATTAGCAATTGGCAATTAGCAATGAACAATTAGCAATGAACAATGAACAATTAGCAATGAACAATTAGCAATTAACAATTAGCAATTAACAATTAGCAATTAACAATTGGTGAGGAAATTGCTGAAAATCTGAAACTTGAACCCCGAACTTTGAATTTCTTTCTACTTTCGACTTTTTACTTTTAACTTTTTCGTGCCGCATGCCGTTATAAATGAACGGCTGGTTTCCGTTGTATCCTGCTTTATTTCAGATACTTCTTTATGTTGTACAGCTTGTTTAAAGCCTCTATCGGCGTGAGGTTTTCGATATCGAGATCGATTATCTCGTCTCTTATCTGTTTCAGAACCGGGTCGTCGAGCTGGAAAAAGCTCAGCTGATATCCTTCCCTTTGACTGGCCAGTCCGGCAATAGGCTTGGTAAGCTCCTGCCTTTCATGACTTTGCTCAAGCTCCTTAAGTATGTCGCCTGCACGCGACACGACGCTCCGGGGCATACCCGCCATCCTGGCCACATGTATCCCGAAACTATGTTCACTGCCCCCACGTTTAAGCTTCCTCAGGAAAATCACCTTGTTGTTGAATTCCCTTATCGAAATGTTGTAATTCCTAACCCTCGGGAATGAGTTTTCCATCTCATTCAACTCATGATAATGGGTGGCAAACAGCGTCTTTGCCCTGTGCCTGTTCTCATGGAGATATTCAACCATGGCCCAGGCAATCGAGATCCCGTCGTAGGTGCTTGTCCCCCGGCCGATCTCGTCGAGAAGGACCAGGCTCCTGTCGGAAAGGTTATTCAGGATGCTGGCCGTCTCGTTCATTTCAACCATGAAGGTCGACTCGCCAAGGCTTATGTTATCGGATGCTCCAACCCTGGTGAAGATCTTGTCGACAATGCCGATGTTTGCTTCCCTGGCCGGAACAAAACAGCCTGTCTGGGCCATAAGCACCGACAGGGCAGTCTGACGCAAAAGGGCTGACTTGCCCGACATGTTCGGTCCCGTCAGTATTATAATCTGCTGGTCGTCGGTATCGAGAAAGAGATCGTTCGGCACGTACGATTCCCCGGGAGGAAGCTGCTTTTCTATCACGGGATGGCGTCCGTCCTTGATATCGAGCCTGAAGGAATCATCCATAACAGGCCTGACATAATCATTCTCCTTCGATACCACGGCGAAGGAATAAAGACAGTCGAGCCTGGCTATCAGCGACGAATTCAGCTGGATGGGCGGAATGTATTCCACTATTGACTGGACAAGATCGTTGAACAATTTTGTCTCGAGTGCTATGATCTTTTCCTCGGCACCCAGTATTTTCTCCTCGTATTCCTTGAGTTCGGCCGTGATATAGCGCTCGGCACTCACCAGGGTCTGCTTTCGTATCCACTCCGGGGGAACCTTGTCCTTATGAGTGTTCCTTACTTCAATATAATACCCGAATACATTGTTGAAACTCACCTTGAGCGAGCTGATACCTGTCCTTTGTATTTCCCTCGATTGCAGCTCATTGAGATAATCCTTGCCGCTGTAAAGTATTTTCCTGAGTTCATCAAGCTCCCCGGAGACTCCTTCTGCAATTACCTTCCCCCTGATAAGCTGGACGGGAGGATCGCTGTTTAGTCCCCTTTCTATCCTGTCGGCTATTGTCTGGCAGGGATTAAGCTGTTCCCCTAATACTTTAAGAGGTCCGCATCCGCTTTTTTCACATATCTCCCTTATCGGGACGACTGCCCTCAGGGCTCTCTTCAGCTGAAGCACTTCCCGGGGATTCACCCTGCCGACAGCCACCTTTGAGACCAGCCTCTCAAGATCGCCAACCTGCTGTATCAGTATTGAAATTTCGTGCATTACATCCACCGACGACATAAGGTATTCCACTATATCGTGCCTGTCGGCAATAGGCTGAATGTCCTTCAGCGGAAGCGAAACCCACCGCTTCAGCATCCTCCCTCCCATCGGCGAAATGGTACGGTCGATCACATCAATAAAGGTGCGGGCCCCCTCATACGGTGTATGGAACAGTTCAAGGTTCCTGATGGTAAACTTGTCGAGCCAAACGTACCTGTCCTCATCTATTCTCGACAGGTTAGTGATATGCCCCAGCTGAGAGTGCTGGGTAATATCGAGGTAGTGTAGCACAGCGCCTGCCGCGATCACCGCCAGTGCCAGGTTCTGTACCCCGAATCCCTTGAGCGAGGTGGTCTCGAACTGCTTCAGAAGCCTGTCACTTGCCGCTTCCGGGGTGAAGATCCAGTCGTCGAGCCTGAATGTATAGAATTTTGTTCCGAAGTTCTCAGTGAAGAGCTCTTTCTTCCTCTTCTCATAAAGAACCTCCTTGGGCTGAAAGTTACTCAGCAACTGGTCGATATATTCAAAACTGCCTTCGGATGCAAGGAACTCGCCCGTTGAAATGTCGAGAAAAGCGACTCCCGCGGCTTTCTTTTCGATGTGGACTGCTGCCAGAAAATTATTTTCCTTGTGGGTAAGGACGTTATCATCAAGCGATACTCCCGGTGTTACTAGTTCGGTAATCCCCCGCTTTACTATTTTCTTTGTCAGCCTGGGATCCTCAAGTTGTTCGCATATAGCTACCCTCTGCCCTGCCCTGACAAGCCTTGGCAGATAAATATCGAGGGCATGATAGGGAAATCCCGCCAGCTCCACAAAAGATGCGGATCCGTTTGCCCTCCTGGTGAGAGTAATGCCCAATATCTCGGAGGTCTTTATGGCGTCGGTACCGAAGGTCTCATAAAAATCGCCGACCCTGAACAGTAAAATCGCATCAGGATGCTTCGCCTTGATGTTATAGTACTGCTTCATCAGCGGTGTTTCGGCATATTTTTCTACGTCGGCCATGGGGAAAAGCAGGAAACATTTCAGTAATTGATCATCAACAAAGATAATTTTTTTTGCCATGGGGCCGGATAAAAAGCCTCCCTACAGGTAACAATTATCATTGTTCTGTTTCACTTGTTTTCGTAACTTGTAAGAATTATAAACGAATATCATAACGGAAATGAAAAAAGTCCTTATCCTGGGAGCAGGAATGGTTGTAAAGCCGATGGTGGAATTCCTGCTGGGTAATAATTATGCAGTAAAGGTTGCCACCACCACCAAAGAAAAGGCCGACAGGATGATAAAGGGCCATCCCAACGGGTCGTCTTTGAGATGGTCGTCTGATGAGACGGAAGTGCTTGACAAGCTTGTACGTCAGCATGATATAGTGGTTTCATTCCTTCCGTACAGGTATCATGCCATTGCCGCCCGGGCATGTATAAAATCAGGGAAACCTCTTGTAACCACGTCCTATGTACAGCCCGAAATTCAGGCTCTCGAAGAGGCTGCAAAGAAATCGGGAACGCTTCTTCTCAATGAGATAGGTCTTGATCCCGGAATCGATCACATGACTGCAAAGAAGGTGATCGACCATATTCATTCCAAAGGCGGCAAGGTTGAGAAGTTCTGGTCGCTGTGCGGAGCCCTGCCTGCACCCGAGAATGCCGATAACCCCATGAAATACAAATTTTCATGGAGCCCCAAGGGGGTGGTCCTCGCGAGCCGGAACAGCGCTCTGTATCTTAAAAACGGAGAGAAAGTAAACATTGAATCCGTCAACCTTTTCAAAAACAGGTTCTCGTACAATTTTCCGGGAGTCGGCGAAATGGAGGTTTATCCAAACAGGGATTCAATAAGCTACATGGATATTTACGGCATCCCTGAAGTATCCACAATGTACCGCGGAACATTCAGGTTAAGGGGATGGTGTGAAACACTCGATGTGATGAAGGCGCTTAACATGTTAGACGACACCATAGTTGATTACACCGGAAAGGACTACGCCGGATTCCTTTCCGAGAGGTCGGGACTGGAGGCTGCCAACCTTCGTGAAAACATAGCCCTCAAGCTCGGCATCCCCGTTTCATCCGTTGCACTCGACTCTCTCGAATGGCTGGGATTCTTCAGCAATGAAAAACTCGAATGCACAAAGACCTCACCTTTCGAGATCACGTCCGGAAGGATGATCAGCAAGATGATGATGTCGGGAAAGGACCGCGACATGGTGGTAATGCAGCATATCTTCCTCGCTTCATACCCCGGCGGCAAAAAGGAAGTGATAAAATCATCCATGCTCGATTTCGGATCGCCCGAAACGAACACGGCGATAGCCAGAACGGTGGCCCTCCCCGCATCGGTGGCAGTGGTGATGATACTTGAAAAGAAGATAAACCTGACAGGTGTTTACAGGCCGGTGGTGCCGGAGATTTATAATCCGGTCATCAGCGAACTTAGTAAACTCGGCATAGAAATGAAGGAAGAATACGGCCTGCCGGAATCGGAGATCATTGATATGTAGTTTAAAGGCTCGCTTTCAGGAAACGGCGGAAAGATCATTCTTTTACCCTTAATATTGCCCTGAACTACACAGCAGGGCAGTCAGAGCTTCAGATAGAAATCCTTCACAAGCTCAAGGAATTCGGAAGTGTATTCGTGACGTTTGCCCTTTTCTATCGCCAGGAAGTGTTCGGAAATATCGGATTTTTGCCTGCCCAGACTTATTACCATTCTTTTTGGCAATGAAGACTGAGTGGGGCTGATATGGGTGATCCCTGAGCAATGCATTCCATAGCTCAGAGCCTTTTCAATAAAGATCCTTCCTTCCGTTACCGGCATTATCACCTGGAATATGCCGTCGTAGGAGAGTAGCCTGAGAACTCCTTCCAGAAGGTCATGCCCTGAAAGTGTGTCATCATGGCGGGCGGCTGACCTGGCAGGATCGGGACATCTGAGGGAATCAATGAACCACGGGGGATTTGAAACAATAAGGTCGAAAAGCATGTCGCCCGGATTGAAATCCTGCAGAGAACTGTTCACAAGCTTGATCCTGTCAGGCCAGGGACTTTGATGCGTGTTCCCGCGGGCCTGAAGAAAGGAATCGCGGTGAGGTTCTATTGCAACTATCTCAGCATCACATCTCTGTGCAAGCATCAGGGCAATAAGGCCGGTGCCGGTACCTATATCAAGTATCCTTCTCCTGCCTGCCGTGTCGGCAATGGCTCCCAGAAGCACTCCGTCGGTGCCAACCCTGAAGGCCGACTTTCCCTGCCATACAGTAAACTGTTTGAACTGAAAGTAATCCCGGCTCATCGGCTAAAAGTGATATGACTATCCTTACATTCCATTGCAGCCAATTTCGATATTAATCCGATGAAAACCATTAAATGGAATTAATTTTTTATCTTAAGCCGTTAAAGCAAACTGACCGTCCGTGAAAGGCTGCATTCAATAGCTCCTCACGTAATCAGCTTTATGACAGGGCTTTCATCCGGAAATAGTTATGCCTCATATTCACGTTGCATGGAAAAACCGATAAAATAATAGCAATCAAATTAAATAATTAAGGTGTATGAAAATATTTAAACACATTACTCTGTCACTTCTTGCTCTGTGCACTTTTCTGACAGCCTCTGCCATTGATGACGTCAGACTTCTCAGGTTCCCTGATATCAACAATGACCTGATAGCATTTGTATATGCAGGCGATATCTGGACCGTTAGCTCATCTGGTGGCGAAGCCCGCCGTCTGACTTCCCATGAAGGACTCGAACTCTTTCCGAAAATCTCGCCCGACGGCAAGTGGATAGCCTTTTCGGGTGAATATTCAGGAACCCGCCAGATTTTCGTGATGCCTTCAAACGGAGGAGTCCCGAGACAGCTCACCTGGTACAACTCCGTGGGTGTAATGCCTCCAAGGGGAGGCTGGGACAACGCCGTGCTTGACTGGACACCTGACAGCAAACAGATACTTATTCGTTCGGCCCGTACTGAATTCGGAGAACGTCAGGGAAAGTATTTCCTGGTAAGCCTCGACGGTAAATTTGAAAAAGCTCTTCAGATTGTAAACGGAGGATTCGGGGTGCTGTCGCCCGATGGATCCAAAATGGTGTTTACCCCGGTCGACCGTGAATTCAGGAACTGGAAAAGATACAAAGGCGGAAGGGCAACCAACCTATGGATTTATGACCTTAAAGCAAACACCTCGGAACAGATAACCGACTTCGAAGGAACCGACCAGCTCCCGACATGGTCAGGTGATAATATTTTCTATGCTTCCGACTGCGATTTGAGACTAAACATCTGGAAATACAACACGCTTACAAAGGAAAACTCGCAGATTACCCAACATACGGATTTCGACGTCATGTGGCCGTCAGGCAACGGCGACCAGCTGGTTTATGAGAACGGCGGTTATATCTACAGGCTTAACCTGCAGTCGGGTCAATCGGAAAGAGTGAAAGTGAATATCAATTTCGACAACCCCAACCTGATTCCGTATTATAAGAATGTGAAGGATGACATTCACAGCGGAGCCATATCACCCACAGGCAAAAGAGCTCTCTTTGATGCCCGGGGAGACATCTTCTCTGTTCCGGCCGAAAACGGCATCACCGAAAACCTTACCGAAACCCAGGGTATACGTGAGATATTCCCGGCCTGGTCGCCCGACGGAAAATATATATCATACTATTCCGACAAGACAGGCGAATATGAACTATGGATCATCGAAAACAAAAAGGGAGCTGAAGCCAGGCAGGTTACCTTCAATTCATCAGCCTGGATGTATCAGCCCCTGTGGTCGCCCGACAGCCGATACCTTCTCTTCTTCGACAGGACAATGAAGCTTAAGCTTATTGAAGCTGCAACGGGAAAAATAACTGAAGTTGACAAAGCTACTGCAAGCGAGATAAGAAGCTACGACTTTTCTCCCGACTCACGCTGGATAACCTATACAAAAGAGGGAGACAACGAAAAATCAGCCATCTGGGTTTACGACATCCCGGCCGGCACACTGCATCAGCTTACCGACGGCACTTTCGCCGACAACAGCCCTGTATTCAGTCTCGACGGCAATTATATCTTCTTCGCCTCAGACCGCGACTTCAACCTGACATTCTCAAGTTACGACTTCGACTATATCTACACCAGGGCAACACGTCTTTATGCCCTGGCACTTACCACGAAAAGCCCGAAGATATTCAAGGATAAGAATGATGTGGAACCGGTCAGGGAAGAAAAGACCGCGGAAGCTGCTTCAACGACAGCCAAATCAAAAAAGGCAAAAACAACGGCTGAAGAAAAACCTGCTGAAGAAAAGGCAGTTAAGGTGGAAATCGATTTCAAAGGGATCAACAACCGTGTCACGGCGCTTCCAGGTGAAGCAGGCGATTACAGGATTGCGGGCGCTGCCGAAGGAGGACTGATCTTCATAAGCGACGGAAAGCTGATGAAGTATAACATAGAGGAAGAGAAGAATGAAGAAATCCTCGACCGCGCACAGTCAGTATCGATTACAGCCGACGGAAAAATGGCAATGTACCGGTCGGGACCGGATTACGGGATAATAAAACTCACTCCAGGGCAGAAAGCCGGAGCCGGCAAACTGAACCTCGACGGGCTTGAAATGAAACTGGATCCACAGAAAGAGTGGAATCAGATTTACACCGATGCCTGGAGAATCTTCCGTGATTTCTTCTACGTGAACAATCTGCACGGAGTCGACTGGCCCGAAATGAAAACACGCTACAGTGCACTGATTCCCTCGGTAAGCCACAGGGCCGACCTCGACTATATACTCAATGAGATAATGGCTGAAAGCAATGCAGGCCACAGCTATGTCGACTGGGGAGATTTCCCGAATGTAAAAAGAATCGAGAACGGGCTTCTCGGTGCCGAGCTGACTGCCGACGAAGCATCGGGAAGATTCAAAATCTCAAAAATATTCCAGGGCGAAAACTGGAATGATGCCAGGCGGTCGCCGCTTACAGAGATGGGTGTAGATGTAAAAGAGGGTGATTACCTTATAAGCATCGACGGAAAGGATGTTACGACTTCTGTAAATCCATATATCTTCCTTGAAAACAAGGCAGAAAAACCGGTTGAGATAAAAGTCAATTCCAAACCATCCGCGGACGGAGCCCGGGCATACACAATTAAACCTGTCCGAAGTGAACTGGAACTCAGATACTTCAACTGGGTGAACGAACGTAGGGCAATGGTCGACAAACTTTCCGGAGGAAGGATAGGATACATTCATGTGCCCAACACATCCACCGACGGCAACAAGGAACTGTTCCACGGAATGTACACCTACTGGAACAAGGAGGCCCTTATTATTGATGAACGCTATAACGGAGGAGGTTACATCCCCGACAGGATGGCTGACCTGCTCGACCGACACACATTGACATACTGGCATCAGAACGGACTGCAGCCCGGAAAATCGCCGGCCATTGCACACGACGGCCCCAAGGCGATGCTGATAAACGGCTATTCATCATCAGGTGGCGACGCCTTCCCATACTTCTTCAAAAAACTCGGACTTGGTAAACTAATAGGCACCCGCACCTGGGGAGGACTTGTCGGAATTTCCGGAAATGCAAGACTCGTTGACGGTGGTTATATTTCAGTGCCGCGCTTCGGTATATTCGACAAGGATGAAGGATGGATCATCGAAGGCGTGGGAGTATCCCCCGATATCGAGGTGGTTGACCGCCCCGAACAACTTGCAAAGGGAATCGATCCCTGTATTGAAAAGGCAGTAGAGGTACTTCTCAGGGAACTCGGCGAAAAACCAGTGAAGAAAGTCACGGCACCGCCTCCACCCGACCGTTCGAAATGGCATGAGGATTTTTAGAAATCCCTGACGGAGCGTACTGTATTTTAATATTTTTTTGACTGAGCAGTGAAAAAGATCATTCACCTGTCTGACCTGCACGTCGGACATAAGGAGTGTGGAGACAGGTTCCGCCTTATTATTGATTCCATCTCCAAAACCTGCCGGCCGTCGTCAGATTATGTCGTCGTGATCACGGGAGATATTGCGGACAACGCCTTTCGGGAAGAACAGAATGAAGAAGCAGCCGCCTCAATCGGAATGCTCGAAGAACATGGTTACCGCGTTCTTCTGATACCCGGGAATCACGACTATGGAACAGGTATAATGGCCAACAGGAAGTTCGTCGGACTCTTCAAGCAAAGGTACTATGGTAACAGAAGAATATCCTACCCAAAGCTTGACATTATAGACGATTTTGCCTTTATCGGCCTCGATTCAACCGCCGGTGAACTAAACTGGAACGACCGCTTTTTCTCCGAAGGTGAACTCGGGAATGCACAACTCAACAGGCTGAAGAGAATACTGCTCAGAAAGGAAGTCGCCTCCCGGAGAAAGATAGTGTACCTCCACCATCACCCTTTCGATTTCAAGCTTGCAATGCAGCTGAAGGACAGTAATGAGCTGAAGGAATTAATCAGTAACCGGGTAGAGATGCTTCTTTTCGGGCATTACCACCGCGATGAGGAAACCGCGGCAAAGGTTTACCACGGGACCTGGGGAATTACTCGTTGCTACAATGCCGGATCATCAACCCACAAAAACGGCGAAACCGGATTCCAGTGGATCATCGATACCGAAAATGACAATCCATCGGCTGACTTCGATGCCGGGTTCATTTAATAGCTGTTTCAACAGACCTGTAATAAAGATATGATAAGAAATGTCGATTAGGATACTCCATACATCGGACCTCCACATCGGTAAAAGGCTCTACGAAAAGGAACTGGCTGAAGACCATCAGCTTTTCTTCGGATGGCTTATCCCTCTCATTGAAACTGAGAAGATTGATGCCCTTATAATTCCGGGCGACATTTTCGATGTTGCAAACCCTTCGAGCGAATCGAGGAAGATGTATTATGAACTGCTGGTCAGGCTGTCGCGACTAAAATGCAAGGTTATAATAGCCGGCGGTAACCACGATTCCCCTTCAATGCTTGAGGCTCCCGGGGAACTCCTCAGGGAACTCGACATCCATGTCACGGGAAGCCTGCCTGAAAATCCCGCCGACATGCTTGTCGAAGTAAGGAACCGGGAGGGTAAAACCGGACTGGTAATAGCATCTGTCCCCTTTATCCGCGATGCCGACCTGCGACGCTATGCCTCTGATGAAAGCTATGAGGACAGGCTCGAAAGTACAAGGGCAGGTATTATCAGGGTCTACTCAGAGCTCGCGGTCCTTTGTGAAAATAACTATCCCGGGATCCCGGCCATTGCCATGGGCCATTTCTTTGTAAGCGGAGGCAGTATTTCGGAAAGTGAAAGGGATATTCAGGTAGGGAACCTGGCAGCAGTTGAGTCCTCCCGGCTGCCCTCGCGCTTTTCATTCTATGCCCTCGGACACCTCCATAATCCACAATCACCCGGCGGAGACAGCAGAATAATCTACAGCGGATCGCCACTGGCCCTGTCCTTCAGTGAAAGGGACAATGCCAACAGGGTGATAATCTATCAATTCGACGGGGAGGAAACATCTTTCAGATCAGTTCCTGTTCCTCCTTCCAGAAAACTGATAAAAATCTCAGGAACAATCAGCAGCATCAGGGAACAACTTGTCAATATAAGGGCAGGCGAATTGCCCCTGACCACGCTGCTTGAACTTGATGCCACCGGGGAAAACGAGGACCCCTCAAAAAGAATTGAACTCGAAACCCTGGTGAGCGAATACGATGAGGAAAGAACTGAGATCATTAAAAGCAGGATTTGCTTTCGGAACAGGACGGCAGGAACGGCTGAGCTTTATGATACCGGCACCGGAATCGAAGAACTCAAACCCGCCGAAGTGTTTGCAAGAAGAATTGAAAACGACAAGCTCGAAGAAAATACAGCCGGAATGCTTAGGGAAGCTTTCGCGGAACTGATTGAGGAAGTACTGGAGAAACAGATGGAGTAGCCCATGAAAATCCTGAAGATAAGATTTGAGAATGTCAACTCCCTGAAAGGAGTGCATGAAATAGATTTCAGCAGCGAGCCCCTGGCTTCTGCAGGACTGTTCGCAATTACCGGAGCTACCGGAACAGGAAAAACCACCATACTCGACGTCATCACACTTGCTCTCTTCAACAGAATACCAAGGGTTGATGATAGGGTATCAAAGGGACTCATCGAGAGAACCGGGCTGATAATGACCCGCAACATGAACAGCTGTTTTGCAGAAACATGCTTCGAGTGCAAAAATGGGATTTTCACATCCCGGTGGAGCATTTCGCTGACACGCACCGGGTCGCTCAGGGATTACGAACTGGAATTGTACGACGGCAACGGAACACTGCTCGATCTTAAAAAAACCGAGGTACCGGCTGAGAATGAAAGGAATATAGGCCTGAATTTTGATCAGTTCGTAAAGGCAATAATACTCGCCCAGGGCGATTTCTCAGCTTTCCTTAAGGCAAAAGGCGATGAAAGAGGCAGACTCCTTGAACAGATAACCGGAAGCTGGGTATACAGGGAACTGGGAAAAGCCGCCTTCTACAAAAACAAACTCTTCGGACAGGAACTTGACCTTCTCCTTGCGAGGGAAAAGGACCTCAGGAACAGACTGATGGATGATGATTCATTCGCGAAGCTCCTTACTGAATTAGAAGAATACGAAAAAACAAGGGCCAGACACCAGGAAAGGATACAGGCCCTGAAAAACCGGAAAACCCTGAAGGAAAACATCAGGAAGCTGGAGTCAGACCTGGAGCAAAAGATAAACAGGGAAAAGGAACTTACATCGGAACTGAATGAGTTTGTCCGACTTAACGGAGAACGACTGGCGAAGCATCGAAGGCTGATGCCTTTTTCAAGAAAGCTCTGGAACCTGCAGGCACTGGAGAAAAATATTGTCATCCTGAGCGGAAAACAGAGGAAAACGACCCAGGATCTGATTGTATGCAAAAACAGGGATGATGAGATCAGAGATGAAGTAAGGCGTTTGACCCGAAGCTCCGCTGAAGTAATTAGCGCTCTGGATGAATTTGAAAAGAAAGTGCTCGATATTGAAAGGGAAAAAGCCGGGAAGGATGTTCTGGCCGAAGGAAGCAAAAAAGAGATTACCAGGATCTGCAACGAACTGAAAATAAAGCCTGATTTTTCTGATCCCGGCATGATGGAGGCAAATGTACTCGGGCTTCTTTCGAAAAAGGAGTCAGCAACAGCAATCCTGAAAGCAAAAATCGATCCCGAGCTGCTTGAATCGCCTGAACAGGGCCTCAGATCTCTCAAATCGTACCGCGAGGTTGCCGATGTTTACAGGACCGAGAAAATGCAGCTCGACAATATTGAACAAAGGCTTGAAAAAGACAAAAAGGAACTTGATGAAGCGCTAAAAACCATCGGTGAACTTCCGGGGAGGATCGCAAAGGCACGGGAAGATAAGGAAAAGGCTGAACTCGTTCATGATAACCTGTTAAAGGAAAAGAGAATACGTGAACTGTCAGCAAGCCTGGAGGAACACAGGCAGCGGCTTGAGGATGGAGAACCCTGCCCTCTCTGCGGTTCAACAACTCATCCGTACAGACGGCAAAGACCATCCTCGCCCGATGATCTCTCCGGCAAAATAAAAGAGGCCCGCGATGTTAGTGAAAACTGCAGGAAAAATCTCTACTCGCTTGAAACAAGCCTCAGGCAGAATAATGAAATAAAGGAAAAGAAATCAGGCGAAATAGCCAGGCTTGATCAGGATAGCCGTATAGCCGGGGAAAAGTGCAGCTCAGCCATTGCCCGCCTGCCTGAAGAGTTCAGACTGATGGATCCTAAGGCAATTGTGGATTTGCTCCGGACAAGACTGGAGGATATGGAAAGCTTCCTAACGGAATCGGCTGCCGTGGAAAAAATTCGCGACCTTGTCAACCGGCTTACTTCTCTCGGAGAACTTATTAAGGAGTCGGCCGGGCTGGCCGGTAAAAGGCTGCTTCTGTTCAGTGGCAGCGATGTAAGCCTGGAAAAAGGCAGACTCGTAAAGAAATTCACTGAAAACAACAGCGCCCGGCAAAACCTTGATAAAAACAGGGAAGAACTGAATCAGGCAATTGAGAAGGACAGGAAGGATCTGGAATCACTCGCGGAAGAACTGAAAAATAAATTAGCCGATTACCCCGAGCCCGGAAAAGCCCTTGATGACCTTATCCCTGACGCTGAATACAATACTCTGAACACAAGGGAAGACCGCCTGAAGAAAGGACTCATCGAAATAGGAACAACGGTAAGTGATATGAGGCTCCGACTGACTGAAATGAGGACAACCGACACTCCTGCAAAGATCGGGGACCTGGATGCCGAAATGGAAATCCTTGGTAATCAGATGAAAGAGGTAAACGCGAAAAGGGATGAGCTGGTTACAAGGAAGGGAGTACAGAGCAGCTCGCTGAAAGAACTCGAAACTGTTGCCGAAGAAATAGAAAAGCAAAAGAAGTCAGCAGAAAAATGGGTTCTTCTGAATAAATACATTGGAGATGCCGAAGGGAAGAAATTCAGCACCTTCGCCCAGCAACTCACTCTCTTCCAGCTGGTGAAGCTTGCCAACCGCCGGCTCAGGATGCTGAATGACAGGTATCAGCTCGACATCCCTGAAGAAGACAAGGACGACAGCCTGATCGTGATCGACACCCACATGGGCAACCTGAAAAGATCGGTTAAATCGCTGTCGGGTGGTGAAAGCTTTCTTGTCAGTCTTTCGCTGGCTCTGGCCCTTTCAGATCTGGCCTCCAGACATGTCGACATAAAAAGCCTGTTCATCGACGAAGGATTCGGTTCCCTCGACCGTTTAACGCTCGACATGACCATCGACACCCTTGAAAAGCTGCAATATGAAACCAGCAAGACAATTGGAGTGATCTCGCATATAGACGCGATGCAGGAACGCATTGCCACCCAGATCAGGCTCAAAAGAAACGGACAGGGATACAGCTCCATGGAAATTGTTTAATGTGTGGTCTTGCAGTCGTGCGGTCTTGCGGTCGTGCGGTCCTGCGGTCGTGCGGTCCTGCGGTCGTGCGGTCGTGTCCTATGTATTTAGCTGTCAGAAATTAAGCCCGAAACACGTTATAACATTGTTATAACTGAACGGCATGCGGCTCAGATTATAGTTCGGTGTTCAAGATTCGAGACGTTTAGCGTTAAATGTTTAGGCGTATGTGTTTAATGTTCAGTGTTTAGTGTTTTTTAGCGTTAAGCATCATCGTAAGAGACCTGCACGACTTGCACGACTTGCACGACCTGCAAGACCTGTCACTGCCCCCTGTGCCCTGTGCCCTGCGCCCTGCGCCCTGCGCCTTTCCTCTGTTTTTTGGTACGGCATTTGCTATTCATCAGTAGAAGCAATAATTCCAAAAACTCCAGGTCATGAAGAAATATATTATAACC
>JAXDBC010000029.1:0-15258 GCA_034679225.1 Bacteroidales bacterium
GTGGCCGTGGGTGCAACCTGGGACCCGGATCTGATCAAACGCGAAACAAAAGTGATTTCCGATGAAGCCCGGGGATTTAACCACGATGTAATATTCACACTCACATACTGGTCGCCTGTCATTGAGCCGGCCCGTGACCCGCGCTGGGGACGGACCGCCGAGACTTTCGGGGAAGATCCTTTTCTTGTCTCCCAGATCGGGAAAGGATTTATTCAGGGGTTGATGGGCGACGACCCGACCTACCTGAAAGCCGTCCCCTGCGGAAAACACTATTTTGCAAACAACACAGAGTTTAACCGCCACACCGGAAGCGCAGACATGGACGACCGCGATATGCGCGAATACTATCTTCTTCCTTACAGAACACTTATAAGGGAACATAAGCTTCCGGCAATAATGACAGCCTACAGCGCTGTAAACGGAATACCGGTTTCAGCAAGCAAATACCTTGTGGATACTATCGCACGGAAAACCTATGGCATGGATGGTTATGTAACCGGCGACTGCGGCGCGATTGATGACATGGTCAGAGGTCATAACTATGCCGAAAACCATACCGTTGCAGCAGCGATTGGAATTAAATCAGGCGTTGATACCGATTGCGGCAGCGTTTACCAGGCCAATGCCCTGGATGCTGTTAAACAGGGCATACTAACCGAAGCTGATATTGACAGGGCGCTTGTGAACTTCTTCACCATCAGAATGCGGATGGGAGAATTTGATCCCCGGGAAATTGTTCCCTATGCCGGAATTAAACCGGGAATAATCAACGATCCTTCTCATAATGACCTCGCGCTTGAAGTTGCAACCAAAACACCCGTTCTGCTGAAAAACAGCACAATCACAGAAACAGGGGCCAAAGCTTTGCCGATTGATCTGAAGAGGGTTAAAAAGATTGCTGTATTAGGTCCACAGGCCGATAAGGTTGAGCTGGGTGATTATTCGGGAGAGGTTGAACCTCATTTGAGTATTTCGCCTCTGGAGGGGATTCAGAACTACATTAAGGAGCATAACCTGAATACCGAGATAGTTTCTGTGATCAGCGGAAACACCGACAGAAAGACCGACTTTTTAACCGTGAACCGTTTTTCGACAGTCCGGAATGGTCAGGTGCTGGAAGAATATGATGCAACAAAATTTGCCTCTTCTGCTCCGGGTCTTATTGTAGCGTCAAGATATGGCCGGACTGTAATAAGCGGAATAAAGGACGGCGACTGGACTGCCTATGATAATATCGATATCACAAACGTCGATTCGATAAGGTTCAACCTCAGTTCATCCGCCGATGGCGGTATTCTGGAAGTGAGGGTTGGCTCTGCCGCCGGCAATGTTCTGGCCTCGGAAAGAATCATCAGCCCTCCGGAAAGAGGAGGATTCCCAGGTTGGGCACGCCCCAGGACTGTTCCAGTGAAAATCAACACCCTGGGCATCACAGGTCCCCAAACACTTGTGCTTGTGTATCGCGAAGCAGAGAAGGAGATCGATGCCGCAACGCTTAACCTGGCCGCAGGCTGTGATGTAGCCCTGATTTTCGTGGGCACAGACCAGTCCACAGGCAGAGAGGAATCGGACCGTTTTGCATTGACCCTGCCTGGCAATCAGAATGAACTGATAAAAGCAGTGGCCGCAATTAATCCCAATACAATTGTAGTGATGCAAACTATGGGAATGGTTGAGGTGGAACAGTTTAAACACCTTGCGGATGTGACCGGTATTATCTGGACAGGTTACAACGGTCAGGCTCAGGGAACAGCTATGGCGAAAATACTGTTCGGCGATGTAAATCCGGGCGGAAAGCTGAATGTAACCTGGCATAAGTCACTGACAGACCTGCCAGAGTTCAATAATTACAATCTTCGCGGTGACGGCACCAACGGACGCACTTACATGTATTTCAACAGGGATGTTTCCTACGAGTTCGGATACGGTCTGTCATACACCACATTTGAATACAGCAATTTTGCCATCAGCAAAACCAGCATTACACCTAACGATAAGATCACTGTCAGTGTTGATGTTCAGAATACCGGAACTGTTGACGGAGATGAGGTGGTGCAGGTTTATGTGAAAACACCGGACAGTCCCGCATCCCTTGAAAGACCAATAAAAAGGCTGAAAGGATTCAAAAGGGTGACCGTTCCCCGCGGCCAGGTAAAAACAGTTTCAATCGATATCAACTGTGAAGATCTTTGGTTCTGGGACACTGAAAAAGGGAAAATTACATTCGACCCGGGCAGGTATATCTTTGAGATAGGCGCATCCTCACGGGACATAAAAGGAGAGGTGGAGGCCAGAATGAGCGGAAGCTATAAACCTGTCCTGACAACTGTTGTGGCCGAGAGTGACAGGGTGGTGCTAAAGCCCGGAGATGCAGTGCAGACAAGTGTTACCGCAAGTATGTCTGACGATAGCTTCTATGACATCACAAAAGCTGATGTTAAGTATAAAAGCAATAACCCCGCAGTTGCCGATGTTGATGAGAGGGGCAGGGTAACAGCAACGGGCGTAGGTGTGGCATCCATTTTCGCTTATGTTACAATCGACGGGACAACCGTTTCAAACAGCTACCCGGTCAAGGTTATGCCAGACCTGAATCCCAAATCCGTAACAGTTAACGGAAAAAAAATCCCGGGATTTGATAAAGATGTAAAGGCGTACAGCTACCTGCTGAAGAGGAATTCGAAAATACCGGTAGTGAAAGCTGAGGCTCTGAGCAGCGGAATTTCGGTTGAGATTGAACAGGCCAGGGCAATTCCGGGAACTGCCACAGTGCAATTGATCGATAATATCACCCTGGAAAAGAATGTATATTACCTGAATTTTGATTCTGAATCGGTAAGCGACGAATTCAACGGCGCCGCTGTTGACTCCCGATGGGAATGGGTTCGCGAAAACAAATCAACCCGAAGTTTATCCTTAAAACCAGGTTCGCTGACAATCACAGCTGAAAGGGGAGGTGTTCTGGAGGCTCCGAACAATGCACGAAATATATTGCTTCAAAGTGCAAACAACGACTGGACAATTGAAACCCGGCTGGTTTGTTCCAGGTCTCCGTCGCAACCCGAAAATGCAGGAATCCTGGCTTACCAGGACGACGATAATTTTGTGAAGCTGATGTTCAGGGCTGTGGTCAAGACAACCCGGGCCAGGGGAGTGCAACCCGGCACAATTGACCTGGTTATGGAAGAAAACGGCATTGCAAAATCACTTGCAACTTTCAACTTAAAAAATGAAATCATAGGAGACAATACTCTGAATCTTAAACTGGAGAAGAAAGGAAGTATTTACACGGCATATTATTCAACTGACGGGGTTAAGTACGAGTTGCTCGGAACGGCAAACCTGCTGCTGAAAGACATCAGAGCGGGCCTGATCGTATGCGATGGGACAGTGGCTCAATACATGAAGAGTACGTTCTGGTTCGATTCTGATACAACAAAACCAGACACGCCCTTTGATGTTTCTTTCGACTATTTCCGCATAAAGAACAGCGGGCTGAAATAATAACCGGATAATCTTAAAAAAACAGACATGAAAAATCTATTATTAGCGTTGCTGCTCATCTCTATTGGCATGGTTGGGTTTGCACAGGAAACTGTTTTTCCCGAGGGGACCAAACCGGCGTTAACCAACATTCCGGGTGCTGATTATCCCCGGATCGACTCTCTGAGCAGAGTCCATTTCCGGTTGAGTGCCCCTGATGCAACAAGTGTTTCGGTAAGTCTTGGCAATGTTGCTCTCACAAAAGGGGAGGACGGTTTCTGGACAGGTATAACCAGGCCTCAGGACCCCGGTTTCCATTATTACACAATTAAAATCAACGGTGTTGATGTGGCCGACCCGTCAAGTGAGACCTTTTTTGGTGCAAGTAAGATCATGAGCGGCATTGAAATTCCGGAGAAAGGTGTCGATTTCTATGACATCAAAAATGTTCCGCATGGTGAGGTTCGATCATTCCACTATTGGTCAAAAACTTTCAGCGAAACCCGCCATGCTTATATCTATACACCACCCGGTTACGACAAGGATAAAAAGAAGCGTTATCCGGTACTCTATCTGCAGCACGGGATGGGTGAAGACAGGCGCGCCTGGCCAAACCAGGGACGCACTAACTTCATTCTCGACAACCTGATTGCGGAAGGAAAGGCAAAGCCAATGATTGTGGTGATGGAAGACGGCGGGATTGCCAGGGGTTTCGGGACACCCATACGCGATAAGTCCGGCAAGATACTGCCCCGGCCAGAAGGGCAGCGCCCGGGCCGTCGTGGCGGTCCCGGACAGGGCCCTAATTTCTGGGACGAATTTACTGAAACCATTGTTACTGACATTATTCCTGCCATCGATGAACATTTCAGGACGTTGCCCGACCGTGAAAACCGTGCTATCGCAGGTCTTTCACTCGGCGGTACACAAACTTACCAGATTTCGCAGGCCAATCTTGACAAGTTTGCCAATATTGGTGTTTTCAGCGCCCCGTTCGGATTTCCCGGCATTGAAACCGGCTACAATGGGTTATTGGCAAAGCCGGATGAATTCAACAAACAGGTGAAAGTATTCTTCATCAGCATGGGTTCAAAAGAAGGTCCGAACACGGGACGGGCCATCCATGAGACTCTTGATAAAGCCGGAATAAACAATGTGTATTACGAAGCGCCTGGAACTGCCCACGAATTTCAGACATGGCGTAAGAGCCTGTATTATTTTGCCCAGCTTTTATTTCAGAATAAATAATCGATAACATACAGCAAATGAAACATTTGATTTCGATAGTCGGCTTTGTTTTTTTAATGCATCTTGGATTAAAGGCGCAACAGTCCAACGTGAATCTCGATTACAATCCGCAAAAGGATACGGAAGGTCTGATTCCGTTCAGCGCTAATGTGAATTCGCCCGAGGTGCGCGACGACAATACAGTTACTTTCCGGTTAAAAGCTCCCAACGCACAGAAGGTTGTTTTGCCGGCCGGGGCAATCCACACGACCAATAACCTTGGCCGGGAGCCTATTCCTTTTACAAAGGGTGACGATGGTATATGGACCCTGACAATCGGGCCGCTCAAACCGGATATGTACGCTTATCATTTCAATGTAGACGGCCTTCAGATTCCTGATCCGAACAACACTTACGCTGCTTTTACAGCCATGCCGCCTTACAGTGAGCTGATCGTGCATGGCGACGGGCCTGCATATTACGATGCCCGGAATGTTTCTCACGGAACCGTTACGCGCCATGTCTATCATTCGGACGTAACCGGCGGTGAGCGCGAACTCTACGTTTATACTCCTCCGGGTTATAACCCGAAGAAAAAATACCCGGTATTGTATCTGCTGGGTGGAAGCGGCGAGCTGCCGTCCAACTGGGTGTTCGACGGACGGGCGAATTTTATTCTGGACAACCTGCTGGCCGAAGGGAAAGCAGTCCCGATGATTATTGCCATCCCCAACAACCAGGTAATTCACCGGAATCATCCCAAACATACCGAACTGACTTTCGATATTCTTGAAAAAGAGCTCCGGAACCATGTAATTCCACTGGTTGACAAGGCTTACAGCACAGTCAGGTCACCAAAAGGCAGGGCCATCTCAGGGTTGTCAATGGGAGGCCGTCACAGTATGTTTATCGGTTTTCGTTCGCTTGACCTGTTTGCAAATTTCGGTATCCTCAGCGCCGGGGATACAAATGCGGAAATATCGCTGGCACAGTTCCTGAATGATCCGAAAGTAAACGAAAAGGTTGATTACCTTTTTGTTGGCCAGGGTACCGAGGAAGCAAAAGGTTTTATGGGGCAAAGATGTCTGGTTCTGCATGAAGCCCTTGTGAAACATGACATCAAACATCAGTATTATACGGGTGGTCATGGCGGACACGACTGGTCTACCTGGCGGCACCTGCTCTATTATCAGTTTTTACCCAACCTGTGGAAAAGCAAATAACTCAACAAAGGTTTATAATAAATTCAATCTGAGGCAATTATAATGCAGGTATTTTCATCAGCTCCTTGGTTTTGCCTTCCGCCAATTATATTAATTTTACCTTTACTATTATAAAACAGAGGCGGAAAGTATGAAGAGAAAATACATGAATCCATACCTGGCGGGCACACTGCTGGGGCTTGTTCTGCTGCTGGCAATGGTTGTCGCCGGAAGGGGACTGGGTGCAAGCGGCGGTATCAAATACTGCGTTGTATCATTGGTAGGGGCAGTGAGCCCTGAACATGTGAACCAGACGGAGTACTATTCAGGGTATTTTGAAAACGCCAAAAAGCCCCTGACAAACTGGCTGACAATAGAGATCTTCGGGGTACTCCTGGGCGGTTTTATATCCGGAGCCATTTCCGGCAGGCTGAAATTACGGGTAGAGAAATCACCGCGGATCACCAATACACGACGGCTGGTATTTGCTTTCCTGGGTGGTATGCTCTTTGTCTACGGAGGCCAGCTTGCACGCGGATGCACCAGTGGCGCCGCCCTCTCGGGAATGGCTGTGCTTTCACTTGCCGGGTTCGTGACCATGATCGCAATATTCGGCTCGGCATTTGCATTTGCATGGTTCTTCAGGAAAAATTGGATTTAAAAACAATTCGCAATTCGCAAATCATTATGGCACCATTATCATCATTATATCAATTCCCCGAATGGCTGAACCTGCTTGCGGCCTTTGTCATCGGCACCGGGTTCGGCTTTGCCCTTGAACAGGGGGGATTCTCCTCGAGCCGCAAACTGGCCGGGATGTTCTACGGGTATGACACTACCGTGCTGAAGGTATTTTTCACCGCGGCCATTGTGGCGCTGATCGGTTCGCAGTTCCTCGGGTACTTCGGGCTGCTCAACCTGAACCAGGTCTATGTGAATGAGTTCTATGTAACCGCCTCGATAGTCGGCGGAGTGATCATGGGCGGCGGTTTCATAATGGGTGGTTTCTGCCCGGGGACGGGACTATGCGCGATGTCTATCGGCAAAATTGACGCCATGGTTTATATCCTCGGCGGACTCGCAGGCGCTTTCCTGTTTGCCGAAACCTGGCCCTTTATTGAAAAGATAGCGATGGCCAACTACAGGGGCCCTGTGAAGATCAATGAGGCTCTGGGAATGTCAGCCGGCCTCTTCACACTGATACTTGTCGCCTCTGCCGGTGCAATGTTCTGGCTGGCAGAGCAGGCTGAGAAAAGGTTCGCAAGACCTGACATCACGGATGAAATAAACTGATCAACCATGGAAACCAGGAAACAAATTACAGTACTCCTGCTCCTGCTGAGCCTTATTCTGGCCCTGCTTCCCCTGACGTCAAACAGGTCATTCAAGGCCCGGCCTGCAGAGCTGCTTGATGAGGTACTGAATGATGAGACCTCTTTTTCAGCAGATCAGGTGGCCAGGTTCATTGTCAGGGAAGCTGCTGATGTTCAGCTATTCGACCTCAGGCCGGCTGAAGCATATGGCAAAGAGTTCATCCCCGGGGCAGCCAGTGTGCCGTACGGCTCCTTCATCCGGACTGATCCGGACATATGGCTGCGGGACATGAGCAAAAGAATGATCCTTTATTCCGCCGATGATACTGAGGCTGCATCGGCCATGGCATATGCAAGAGGCCTTGGTTATGACAACACCTTTTTTCTCAAAGGGGGAATGGATGAATGGATTGAAACCGTTTCTGCCACCGGGTTTGAAGGGGAACGGATCACCGCCAGGGAAAATGCGCTTCTGGAGACCCGAAGGAAGGCAGCAGAAATGTACAATGAACTTCGCAGCCTTCCTGACAGCCTGAAGGCAAAATACCTTGAGTCGAAGAAATTTTCAGCACGTAAACTTGACGGCGGATGCCAGTAAAAAGCACCATGATGAAAACGGTTAAACAATATAGGTATGTGTTGGCTGCGGTCACGGTACTTGCAGTGCTGGTTCTGATCCGGGCATTTAATCCCGGAATTTTCAGGTATAACGCCGCAAAGTGGGCAGAGCCTTCTGTGACGGGTGAAAACATTATGACAGCCGGAGAGCTTTCGTCAGCAGGAGAGGGATTGCTGATTGTCCTGCTTGATGAATCATTCACGGCTCCTGAAGTCAGCGGGGCAGCTGTAATTGCAGTTGATCCGCAAGCCATTCTCGCAGATGATAATCTACGAAAAATCCGTAAGAACAGTGGTCCGGTGGTACTCTGTGCCGAAGATAACTCGGTTTCAGCCCGCGTCTGGATGGTCCTCAGCGAGATGGGGATAAAGAACCTCTATATACTAAAATAGATCCGGCCTGATGCATAGTTTATTTCTTCATCACAGGGAAATCATTTGACTCCTCGAGTGTGAACGGAAGCCATGAAAGGGTACTCTTCTCCCTGGTCATCTTATCATACATGAAGCTGTTGTTCCCGTATTTCAGCGTCCTGGCATCATAACCGAAGAGCCTCAGGAAGGCGGTTGCAAATGCTGAATTATGGCCGGTACCGCAATAAACAACGGTAATTTTATCCGTGGGTATTGTTGCCATCATATCCGGAAACCCGAGTGTTGCCTCAGGTTTGTACCGTACAGCCCCGGGGATGTGCCCCGCATCGTATTTATCCTTCCTCTCAAGGTTGATCACGAAATACTTTGACGGATCAGCAAAAACCTCATCAGCTGAGACGATGATGTTATCCGAACCTTGTTCAAACAGTTTCCCGAACCTGGCGTCACTGATCTCACTTCCGGTCTGAAATCCGGTACCAAGAACCGGCATGCCGATGGCTGACGGAGTCTCATTGGTTGCCGTCTCAAGACGGTCCTCAAATTTTGAGGATACACCCTTCAGCCAGCCTGATTCGGCATAATGAGAGTTCCAGCCTCCCATACCCCAGCGCATTGCAAAGACATTCCCGTAACCCGGCATCCTGAGAAGGGAAGTTGTATAACTTGACAGCTGCCCATCTTCACAGACAAGAATAATCTTGTCATATTCAAATGGTTTGATGCCTGACTGGAAGTATTCCGGGAGTTCGCTGAACTGCCTGTTTACAGCCCCTTCTATGTGACCCGAAGCAAACTGGTCTGCCGGCCGGAGGTCAATGACCAGGTTCTTGTCTCCAAGCTCTTCATGCACTATTGATGCCTTTATCAGGCTCGGGAAGTACCGGCTGTTAACATAGTCTCCATTCTCTTCGAGGTCTTTCAGAAGCAGCGTAGTTTCACGGTCAATGACCGGGGCCGCTGTTGCGGTCTTTTTAGCCACAGGCTCCTTTTTCTTTCCGGTACCCTGCCCTGTGCATCCTGCGGCAAGCAGTGATGCAAGGATTATCACCAGGTAACCGGTGAGCAATCTGTTTTTCATAGATGAAACGGTATGAAGTTATGGGGTTACTGCCACCTGGTCCTTATCAAACCTCAGGGTTTCGGTACGGTTCCCCTTGTCGTCATATTTATACCGGATGATAGCCACACCGTTGTCAGGGCTGTTGATGATATTCCTGTCCTTGTCCATATTTCTGACCTCTGTTACTGCGCCATGTTTATCATAGCTATACTGGGTTACAGGGATCATTTTTCCGGCTACATATTCATTATCCTGGTCAAACATGGCAGTTTCCAGCACATAGCCGTTTTCGTCATAGGTGCTCACCCTGCGTGACCATCCCCAATAAAGGTTTGACATCTGTCCTGTCACGTTATAGACTGAAAACTTCAGCAGGTCACCATGCTCGTTTGATTCGAAGTCGAAGTATGAAACACCTATATCGCCGCAGTTTTCAGCAGTGCAGTTATAGAGCTGGTCATTCATGTAATTGGCCATCTCGGTGACCTGACCCTTGTCGTTATAGGTGAACCTGAGCTCATAGAATGGGCAGAAGGGATTCATGACTGTTTCCTCATTTGCAAGGTTATAACGCTTTTCCTGCAGTTTACCGTCGGGGAGTATCTGCCAGACATAGTTGTGGATCTTGTTTCTGTTTTCAACAGGATTTCCGTCCTTGTCGAGAAATCTGAGTGCAGTGCGTGTTCCATTATCATCGAGGGTATATTCGAAGGTAAAAACTCCTCCAGACTCCATGGGCTGGCCATATTCGTCGAAGAAACGCTTAATCTGCTTATTATCAGCAGTATACTCATAGGTGATTTTAGCGGCTCCGCCGAGAGATCCATAGCCAAGCGGTTCGTCACCTCTCATGAATTCAACCGAAACGAGCCGGCCTGCATCGTCATAAGTGAATTTGTAATTGTTGATCTCCTTTGCCTGTGCCGGGGTCAGCTCATGTGATCCTCTTTCTGTATCCCATGGTGTTTCGCTGAAGAGGAGTGTTCTGTAATGAGCGGTACCGGTATTGGCTTCCTTTTTCGCTGGGGCCTGGTTGCATGCGGTAAATGCTGCAACTGCCAGTGCCGCAATGACAATCATAAATACTTTGTTTCTCGATTTCATGATTCTTTTTTTGTTCTATAGAATTACAACAAACCCTGGTTTAAAAGGTTTCCGAAATATATAATAAAAATCCCTTATACTCCGGGTAACCGGTTATGATAATGAAAACAGTCCGGGCGTTGCTTCAACGGCAGGCATAACTGCATCTGATGCAGGGAATATAAAAATCTGCTACCGTCTTCAGGAGAAACAAAGGCCAGGAATAAAGTAACAGTATTGTTTACCTCAACACCTGAGGGGCCTGATAATTCTGATGATGATATCAAAGCATTCCCTTTTATTTCAGCCATCTTTCACCCTTGTTGTCTTTCTGGCGGCAGGAGATGAAGATGTCATAATTGTATCCTTTGATAATACCAGATATCAGGGGGTTATTTGGTTCATTATCAAAGCTAAACCCTTACTGGGCCAAATGCAGAATATTCTTTCGGTGGTGAAAAATCACTGCAACACCTTTACCCATTCAACCAGCGCCGACATGTTTTTGATTAAGTTCAGATGAAAAATTTCAGACCTCATGGCTGCAAAGAAAAAAGACCGTAGTGCCGCGTTTGCGGAATAAGGCTCTTGCTTTGTCAGGCTACCCTTAGAGGATTACGAACAAAGTGAACAATCTTCAGGGATTTATAACGAGACAAGATGGGAAATCAGAATTTTCAGATGAAACCCGACATCCCGGGAATCTGGTAAGTCAGAAGGTTGCTTCCAACCTTAGGGAAGAGATTCCTGCAATTAGGAAGAAAAGTAATTGAGCTCCCACAGAATATTATCTTCTCTGCTTCGAGAGAACAGGATTCGACTATCACCAATGTCAATATGGAGAGTATTAGCGGAGCATAATGTCAAACCTGTGCCCAAACTGAGAAAGAAGAGTCATATCAAACGCTTCAACAAATCCAAACCTGGCACGCGGGTCCAAATGTATATTACACAACTCCGGTCTTGTCTTAGATGTAAATCTTAAATTGCCTGAGAATATATTCCTCGTAATACACATATTATCTGCCTGTTATATGGTTTAATCTTGAATTTAACGGTACCTGTATGAACTCTTTTTTGAATAAGGGCATAAAAAATTTGGAAATACCGAGAAAATAGATTTAATTTGCAAACCAAACGGTCGGTTTATGAGAAATTCAAGAGAGCATATCTTAAAGGTTTCTTTCAACCTTTTTATGCAGAAAAGCTACAAAGGGGTTACTCTAAAAGACATTGTTGAAGCTACAGGAATGTCAAAAGGAGCATTTTACCATTATTTTTCAAGCAAGGAGGAACTTTTCAAAGAGGTGATCCGCTTATATTTTCAGGCGGGAATAGATACTTTCTTCAACGGTATGCCAAGAGATAATTTGAGAACATTTATCAACATTTATCTTCAACATTTAATTGATTTGCTGGACAATATGAGAGTTAATTTCGGATTTAGTAACAGTCAGCAAGGCCTGGCATATTACGGGATGTTATTTGATATTATGCGACTTTTTCCTGAATATGATATGAAAACAAATGAGCATTATGCTATGCAAATCAGAATTTGGGAGGAAACAATAAGAAATGCACGCAAGAGCGGTGAAATATCCACTCTTATTAGCGATATTCAAATAGCCAGATTATTTGTCGTAATTAATGATGGAGTGGTCATTAAATTCATTACTCTGGGACGTACCGATGATATTGTCGCTGAAATGTTTTCGCTCTATAATTCAATTTATAGTTTGATAAAATCTTAAAAAATTTGACTGAATAGCATACCAAACGGTCGGTATATTATGATTGTCAAATAAAAAAACAGAACAATGAATTATTTCCAGATTTTAGGAGTCGGATACGGGCTAATGGCTTTTATGAAGCCTTTTTATATGCACGTTATCCCATGGGACGGGAAGAAGTTTATTGCAAAAGTCTATACTAAAAAGAGACCCCGATGGGTAGTACCTGTTGCCTTGATAGGCCTGTCATTGGTAGGTTATACCTGGTACAAGGAAATCACTACAGAAATTCGATATTCACTGATTATTACTATTATGTTCTCACTTACTGCAATAAAAGCACTTTTCTTTATTTGCAACTACAGGAAATTTCAAATTTGGGTAGCCGGCATGCTGAGTTAAAAGGAAGGAGAAAAAGTAGTAGTAGTTGATGTTTTTGCCGGAATATTTGGACTGGCATTAATCGTGGCGTCAGTTCTTTTATTATAGATATATGCTTCTCATTCACAAATAGAAAATTGATAATTAAAACAACTCACCTGGTTTCCGGCGTATCGGATTATTTCAAAAAATAGCATGGAATACTTAAGAATGTACTTATGGACAAACTTTTAAGACATTGGATGAATTCACATCAGAAGAACTCCGGATACATTAATAAATTCAAACTGTAAAATAGGCAAGAACACAAATCTGCCATCATTTGATTTTAATAACTATAGATAGACTGCCGAATTTATGGCTGGAGAAACTGAGAAACATTCCGGTGCGGATCATCTGATCTGTCTTCAAAGGGATCAAGCCATCTCTTTTTGGAGGGTTAATTATCCTTAATAAATGATATAGCCATTTTATTGAAAAACAACAAATTATGTTTTATAAATTAAATGTTCAAAGCCATGAAAAGAAAAACACTATTTATTCTCTTACTTTTTTCATTCACATTGTACACTACTTACGCTCAAAATGATAACGACAGCCTTTCCATTGTGAACATATGCCGTAACTATATTGAAGGCTGGAAGGATGGAGATCTTGAAAAAATCTCATCAGCAGTCTCTCCTGAACTGGTTAAACGAACCGTAATGGTCGATATGGAAGGTAATTCATACTCATCAGGAATGAGTTATTCGCTCTTTAAATCATTCGCCCGATCTGGCAGGAGTGGAATACAAATGAAGGATTTTCTTCCGGAAGAGGAATTTCGTTTCGATGTAATAATTTATGATATCACAGGGGATTTTGCAATTACGAAAACAATAGTTCCCAAGTATGGTTTTTTCGATTATTGCCAACTTGCAAGGTTTAATGGAGAGTGGAAAATCTTTAACATCCTGTGGGGATGGATACCAGAATGACAGCTTATGGCTTACTCGTTTATATCATAAGAAGAAGAAATTAACGGATTTGGATTTCCTGAATACAGAATTATTTTTCCCGATAACTTTCTTAACCTAGTCCCTCTGCTTAAAGCAAAAAGCAAGAGAAATAAATACTTACAGTTTTGCACCTATGCACTATTTACCGTATATGCCTTTTATAATTTTACAAAATAATGACACAAACAAGAAGATCTGATGATGAATTGCCATGGGCTATCCAAAAATGGGGCTGGCGTTTCCATCACGTTGGAATACCGACAGGTGAAAGAAGAACAGGTGAAAGATATTTGCCTGAGTTGAAGTTTTTTACATCCGGATTTGAACGAAGTCCTTTTGGTATTGAATGGATGCGTTTTGATAAGGATTGTCCGTTACCCGAACTGGTCAAAACAATACCGCACGTGGCTTTTGAAGTAGATGATGTCAATAAAGTTCTGGAACAGAATAATTTTAAAATCCTGATAATGCCCAATTCTCCATGCGAAGGAGTTCGGGTCGCAATGATTGAGTCTGATGGTGCACCGGTAGAATTAATCGAATTTTCAAAATGAACAGAAAGATTCTTATTGGTTGGTTAATAATCTTTTGTTCTGCTTCGTGCAGTCAGAAAAAAAATAATCCGGTACTTGATGAGGAGTTGATGATACTGGTCCCTGATTCGGAGCTATATGTACGTATAAGGGGAGACATCAATAGTCCACTGATTATTAACCTGCACGGAGGACCCGGTGGTTATTCAGGCATCGACATGATATTAATGGGGCCAAATCTGGAGGATCACTTTCTAATCGCTTACCTCGACCAAAGGGGATGTGGCAAATCTCTGCCATGCCCGGACACCTCCATGCTCACGATTGGACAGTATCTTGAGGACCTGGATCTTGTGATTGATTCACTGCGAAAAAGATACAACAAAATGAAAGTGAATCTTATAGGAACTTCATGGGGCGGAATGTACGGCTTTTTGTACTTGCTCGATGGTAATGATGTAAAAGTCAATGCATTTGCATGTATTGACGGCAAAGTGAATAGTGAATACCAGAATACTTTTCTTATTCAATATCAATCAGAAAAGGTAAACAAGCTTTTAAGTGGGGAAATTTCCATGGAAAGAAGAACAGAACTGGAAGATATTGCGACAAGACTGGCGGAAATAAAACGCAGTAGCTACAAGGATTTTTATAAGAATGTTAACTGGATGCTCCATGAAGTATCACCCACCCTTGGCTTTAATGCCTACTTTGTTGACACTTCTAGAATTATTTCAATCAATGAGATACTTCAGGATACTGCGTTACTGAGCCTGATGAAATACACCGCGGGTGAGTATCTTGAAATTGGAGAAAAGGCGGAATTTATCAATCAGGTCTTTCTCGACAGACCAGAGTATAACGATATCAATATCGTAGAGCAACTGGAACGCATAAAGATTCCCACTGCTGTAATTCAGGGTGAGTTCGATTATGTGGTAGGACCCGGACATGCTGAACTGGTTTACAATGCACTTACCAGCCTGTCACCCCCCAAAAAGGAATTACACATTTTACCTGATATCGGACACTGTCCTGCGATTGAATGTCCGGAGGTTCTGGCAACAATACTGGTTCGTTTCTTTGGAAAACATACAAAGTAGAATGATTTAAAATGAAAATGCTCACAATTTTTCTGATTGCATACTTGATTCTTACAACATCTTGTCAAACAGCAGATCGCCAAATCAAAAAGATCGATGAAGAACTGATGGTTGCAGTTCCTTTGTCCGAGCTTTATATCAGGGTTCGC
>JAXDBC010000030.1:0-32986 GCA_034679225.1 Bacteroidales bacterium
TTTTTCATCCGAATATAATTTATTTTAATGGTCGGATGGAACCGCACATGTTTGATAATTATATACATAAATGTTCGTGTATGCAATACATGTGGGTTTCATCATATTCTAATTTTGATTTTTAAGTTGTGATGCCTGCCCTTCTCAAGCGAGGATAATCTACATGACTGAAAATCATATAAATCATGTTTGTGCATTTGATACACGCAGGTTTCATCTCCTTCCTCCTTTAAAACTTAAGACTGGCTCCAAACATCACAGTGCGCGGTGCAGGATAGTATCCTATATCTATACCCTTTGCCCAGCTATCAGTACCGCTTCCGCCACCGATCTCCGGGTCCATACCGATGTAGTTGGTAAAAGTGTAGAGGTTCTGAAAGGCAACAAAGAACCTGGCCTGGGTAAGAGGCATGGCTTTGAAAATCCTTTTGAAATCGTAGCCTAAAGTAACATTGCTAAGCTTCAGGTAATCCGCATCCTCAATGAAAATATCCGAAACATACTGCCAGTTGATATGCGATCCGTAGGTCAGTCTCGGATACTTGTTGGAAGATCCTTCTCCATGCCACCTGTTGAAAATATCGGTGGTATAGTTGTTTTGGGGTGAATCGGCCCAGCGCCGCCAGCTACGCGCGATCTGGTGACCAAAAGCGCCGTTGGCAAGAACCGAGAAATCAAAGCCCTTCCATGCAGCCGAGAAATTAAATCCTATAATGAAATCGGGATTGGGATCTCCTATCATCACCTTGTCGAGGTAGTTGATCACACCGTCGTCGTTGGTATCATCAAATATGAGGTCACCGGCCTCCGCCGTGGGCTGAATGAGTTTTCCCTGCGAATTGGTGTGATTCTCGATATCAGCGGCATTCTGGAATACTCCCAGCGTCTTGTATCCCCAGAAATACCCGATCGGGAAACCAACCTGTGCACGGTAAAGCTCCTCTGTTCCCTGGCCGAGAACGTTGCCCGGTCCGTGGAATATTCCTTCATTGTTGGCAATCTTTTTAACCTCATTCTTATTGTATGCCAGGTTGAAACCAGCCGAATAGCTGAATTCTCTCTTCCCTCCGTTATAGTTAAGCGCGAGTTCAAAACCCTTGTTCGAAACGTCACCTCCGTTTACATAGGGAGCTCCCGTTCCATACGAAGCCAGCATCGAAGGCCTGATAAGCCAGTCGTATGTGGTCCTGCTGTAAAGGTCGAACTCGAGACTGAGCCTGTTCCTGAGAAGTCGTGCATCAAAACCGAGGTTGATCTGTTCCGAAGTTTCCCATGTCACATCAGGGTTGGGAAGAACATCAGGATAACCGCCTGTGCTAACGACCGCCTTGTCGGGTCCGAAGAAATAGTTGACATTGGCAAAAGAAATCGTTGCAAGATACTGGAATGGACTTATAGCCTGATTTCCGTTCTGTCCCCAGCTGGCACGCAGCTTCAGGAAGTTGACGGCGTTGCTTGCACCCTGGAAGAAATTCTCCTCTGAAATGACCCAGCCGGCTGACACTGACGGGAAATAACCCCACCTCTTACCCCTTGCAAAGTTAGAAGAGGCATCGGCACGGAGAATACCGGTCAGCATGTATTTATCCCTGAAAGTATATCCGACACGGCCGAAGTATGAAAGAATTCCTCCATCGCCCCAGGGGCTGCTGCCCACACTTGTAAGGTTGACATCAATAACCGGGGTGTTGTTGAGATAGGCATGCCTCAGATCACTGAAAAGCGAGTTAGAGTTTGAACCATTGATCGATTCGCCAAGTCCCCACTTCTCAGCCGATGTTCCGATAAGGGCATTGAAGGCGTGATCGCTTCCCAGGTTGAAATTATAATTCAGGGTGTTCTCCCACGACCACTGGAAACCGGCACTGAGTGAATGGCTAACATCATCAGTGGAGTTGAATGAAGTGGCGCTCAGTTCATAAAGAGGAGTGTAGCTCCTGTATGATCCTGCCGACATGGCATAACCGAATGAACTCCTGAAGACAAGATTCCTTATCGGCTGTACTTCAAGGAAAACACTGGCATTCAGGTTGTGGTTCTTGCTTTCATTATGGCCCCTTGAATTGACCATCTGGGCAATAGGGTTGGAATCCTGTGGGTTCCAGGGTATTGCATAATGGTAGGGATATGCCTTGTCCGACTCGTCAACCGCATACAGGGGAAGAAAGGGACTGGCCACTATACAGCTGAACACATCGTTCCAGTACTGGTTGCTGACTCCGACACCATGATTGTTTGAATTGGTATACCTGAGGGTTTCTCCTGCCTTCAGGATTGTAAACGAATCTGTCTTGTCCCTTAGAAGAATGAAATCGGAGTTAAGACGGAATGAATAACGCTCATAATCCGATTGGACGGGACGTCCGAAGATGCCCTCCTGGCTGGAGTGTGACAAACCGAGCGAATAAGCTCCTGCAGCTGATCCGCCGGTAATGTTAAGGGCATTGTTGACAACAGGGGCATTCTTGTTCGACAATTCGTCAAGCCAGTCGGTTCCTTCCCATGCTCCCGAAACTATCCTGCCCCAGTCGGGAACAAGCGATTCGAAATCGAGACGGGGCTGACCGCTGTTAACTCTTGCCTCATCAATAATATTAGCATATTCCATGGCATTCATCAGCGGTAGCTTCCTGTAAAGGTTCTGCAAGCCGTAAGAACCGTCGTACGAAATATTTGCCTTCACACCGGAAGTCGACCTTGATCCCTGTTTAGTTGTAACAAGAATAACACCATTGGCTCCGCGAGCTCCGTAAATGGCGGCGGAAGCAGCATCCTTCAGAACGTCGATCGATTCGATGTCGGCCGGCGACATATTGTCGATATTCCCGCCGGGAACACCGTCAATGACATAAAGTGGCTGTGAGTTGCCAATAGTTCCCATTCCACGGATGTTGACCTTGAAACCATCTCCGGGCTGCCCCGTGTTCTTGATGATCGAAAGACCCGGAGTCTGTCCCTGAAGTGCAGTCATCGGCGATACCGTACTCAGCTTCTGAATGTCATCACCCTTCACCTGAACCGTTGATCCGGTAACAAGTTTCTTCTTCTGCGTACCATAACCGACAACCACTACCTCATCGAGGCCGGTCAGGCTCTCCTCAAGAGTGACATCAATGACGGACCTCCCGGCAATAGCCACTTCCTGATCTCCGAAACCAATGAATGAAAACCTCAGGGTTGTTGCCCCTGCAGGCACCGGCAAGGAGTACCTTCCATCGACTCCCGATAGGGTGCCGACAGTAGTACCCTGTACAATAATTGTTACACCCGACATTGGCTGACCCTCCGAATCCCTCACAGTACCGGTAACGGTCTGCTGGGCCATGAGGCTCAGATTAGCCAGTAGCAACAAAACAATTAAAACACCTTTTTTTAACATAGTTTTGGATTTAAGGATAATTTATTACATATCACATATTTTATCCGGCACAGGTATATGCATGCCTGTGCCTCGTTTAGAGTCATTCAAAAATAGTGGATACTTTTTTGGGGGGACGGGGCTAAATGTTCAGGTTTAGGGGTTCAAATGAGTTTTCTGTCATTTGCGCCTTATTTTGTCCAAATAGCGCGACGGAAGAACCCCGAACTCATTCCTGAAATGCTTCCTGAAATACTTGGGATCATTGTAACCCACCTTGAAGGCAACCTCAGAGACATTAAGCTGGCTCTTCTCAAGCAACAGGGCCGCCCTTTTCATCCTGAGAGTCCTTATGAATTCAAGCGGAGGCTTCCCCGTGAGGGTAAGAATCTTCTTGTAAAAAAGCGTACGGCTGATCCCAAGGTCGCTGCTGAGTTCCTCAACAGTGTAATCCACATTCGCCATGTTCTTTTCAACAAGCATGTGAGCCTTCTCAAGAAATTGCTGATCAAGCGGAACAATATCTATTGCAGCGGGTTCCGTATTCCGGTCCCATATCCCCGACTGCCTTAAACTCCTCGACAGGGATAGAAAATTATTGATCTTTGATTCAAGAACCTGAAAACTAAAAGGTTTGGGAATAAAGTCGTCAGCTCCGGTTTCCAGACTTTCAAATTGCTCCTTCTGACTCGAATGTGCCGTTATAAGAATGAAAGGTATGTGACATATCCTCATATCGGATTTGACTCTCCTGCACAGTTCCTTGCCGTCCATCACGGGCATCACGATATCGCTTATGATCAGATCGGGAAGCATTTTATGAATCAAAACAAGGGCCTCCTCGCCGTTCGATGCCTCGAAAATGTCATACTTCCAGCGGAGGTTATCCTTTATATAGAACCTGAGATCGTCATTGTCTTCGGCAATTACTATCCGACATCTTCTTTCAATCGCTTCTTCATCCGCCGCATCTGCCCGCTCAGCATTAGCTCCTGAATCATCTACCCTGCTTCCGGCCTCATCATACCCGGGTATAACGGTTTTCAGGGGCAATGTCACCGTGAAACAACTGCCCTTCCCCTGCTCGCTCTCTGCCTTTACCTCCCCTTCATGGAGCCGTGCAAATTCCTTTACAAGAGCCAGTCCGAGACCTGTGCCCTGAAAGTCGTTCATGGAGCTAACCTGGTAATAGTAGTCAAAGATCTTGTCCAGCTTATCGGCCGGTATTCCGATACCTGTATCACTCACCCTGATCTTAACCTTCCTTGTTCCGCCATTCAGGCTGCTAAGTTCACCGGCAGAAAGCGTTACCGCCACCGACCCTCCCGAAGTGGTAAATTTGAAGGCATTAGACAACAGATTGAATATTATCTTTTCGATCTTGTCGCGGTCGAAGTAAACATACAGCTCACTCACATCCGGTTCAAAGCTCAGCCCGATCTTTTTCTCCTCACCGAGGTCGCCGAATGAAACAACAACTTCGTCAATGAAGGATACGATATCGCCATAGGCAGGATTAAGTCCAAATCCCTGTACCTCCATCCTCCTGAAATCCAGAAGCTGGTTTACCATGAGCAGTAAGCGCCTCCCGTTCTGCCTGATAAGCCTAAGGTATTTCTCTTCAGGTGATCCTTTCCACTTCTCGAGCAGCTTTTCAACAGGTGAAAGGATAAGCGTCAGCGGTGTCCTTAACTCATGCGAGATATTGGTGAAAAAATTGATCTTGAGGGTGTCAATCTCATGAAGATGCTGTGATTCAATCTGTTCCTGTTCCAGATGCATATTCAGCCTCTCCCTGTAAAGTATAAGGTACCTCAGGAAACCAAGAAGCGACAATATCATGAGAGTATAGATCACATAGGCATACCAGCTTTTCCAGACAGGCGGAAGCACACGGATACTTATCTCTGCAACATGCTTATTCCATACCCCGTCCTGATTGGTTGCCCTTACCCTAAAAACATAATGACCGTTGTTCAGGTTTGAAAAGGTGGCGAAATTCTCACCACCTTCTGTGGTGATCCAGTTATCATCAAAACCTTCAAGATTGAATGAATATTTATTATCGTTCGGATTAAAGTAATTCAACGCTGCAAAATCAATTGTAAACGAATTCTCCCTGTATTTCAGCACGAGCCTGTCGGTGTTGAACAGTGGCTTCTCAAGAAGGACACGGTTATTTATCCTTTCCCCGTAAGAAATCTTTTTATTGAATATCCTGAGCCCCGTCAGCACTACAAGCGTCTGCGCGGTATCGTCAACTATTTCAAGCGGATAAAACGCGTTTAAACCGTCGGGACCACCAAACCACAATCGTCCGTCGCGGGTTTTAAGGGCTGCCGTTTCCGTGAATTCCTTTCCCTGAAGACCGTCACTCATACCGTAATTCCTGAATGTGAAGGATTCCACGCCCTTATCGCTTCCGTCTCCAACTACAAGCTTCGATATTCCATTCTTGGTGCTTATCCAGAGATTAGCGTTGTCATCTTCAAGTATCCTCAGAACCGCGTTTGAAGGAAGCCCGTGAGATTCGGTGAATACCCTGAAGCTGCCTGACTGCCGGTCCATCAGATTGAGCCCGTTGCTTGTGCAAATCCAGAATAAGCCCCTGCTGTCGGTAAAAGTCGAAATAACCTGGTTGTCACTGAGCGATGAATTATCCGAGGGATTATGGAAATAACACCGGGCCATTTTCTGTTCAGGATCGAAGAAGATGAGCCCGTTGGCGGAACTGATCCACAGGTTATCATCGGCATCTATTTCCATCGAATTGATGTAATTGAAGCAAATCGGACTGTTCTGGGTGTTATAACGCGTAAAAGTGCCGGTCAGCCTGTCATACCTGTTCAGTCCGCTGGTAAGGGTACCGATCCAGAGATTCTTTTTACTGTCTTCACAAAGCGACCAGATTCTGTCGTCGGAGATTGACAGCGAATCCCTGTCGTCGTGACGGAAAACCGTAAATCTTCCTGTTCCGGGATCAAAACAGTTCAAGCCGCCAAGATAGGTGCCTATCCATATCTTTTTATCCGAATCCTCAAACAGCGATACAACAACATTGCTGCTCAGGGAGTTTTTCCCCGGAACTCCCGAAACATACCTGGTAAAGCTGCCGGTGGAACGATCAAGATAATTGAGCCCTCCCCCATTGGTGCCTATCCAGATATTGCCCTTGCTGTCCTCGGTCAGACAATCCACATCATTGTACGACAGACTGTTTTCATCGCCGGGATAGTTCTGGTACAGGCTGAATTCCCTTATGTTCTTCTTGTAAAAATCAAATCCTTTTTTTGAAGTTCCTATCCAGTTTATCCCGGTATGGTCGCATAGCAATGATGTAAGTCCGTTGCCCGACAGACTGCCTGAAACATATGGATGATTCACCACGTTTATCAGAGAGAAATCCAGTGGATCAATAACAAAAAGGCCCTGCCCGTCAGTTGTAACCCATATCTGGCCATCCCTGTCCTGATCGATTCCCGTGATCTGAAGTTTTTCCAACAGTCTGCCGGCAGATTTCCGGAAATTGAGATCCCAGGTCATTGTTTCAGTATTAAACAGTGAAAGCCCGCCCTGGTCACCCACCCAGAGATTGTTGTCCTTATCCGCGAACAGTGATGAGATCAGACCGGAGCTTCCATTAATATCATTAAAGCTCCCGAACTTTTCAATGGAATTCGACCGTGGCGAAAACCTGAAAATAAAACCGCTGCCGGTACCAATCCACCATGTTCCATCATTTCCGGGAGCTATGGAGCTAACATTATTCAGCTCCGATGAACAATCACGTTTATCAGGCAGAATGTGCCTGAATGTCCCGCTTGCATGATCATACAGAAAAAAACCGTTGTGAGTTCCTATCAGCAGGTCGCCCGGTTCATTCCTGTCCATGGCTGTTATATACGCTATATCCTGGCATGCCAGGGGAAGTGAGGGAACAAGACTCACTGCCGAAAAAGTAAAAGTTTCACCGTCAAGGACACTTATGCCGCTCCTTGTTCCGATCCAGAGATTCCCATCATTGTCCTCGGTGATCGCATTTATCGCGTTGTCAGCTATGGACAGGGAATCTGAACCGCTGTGCCGGAAGACCTCAAAACGGTAACCGTCAAATCTGTTTAAACCGCTGTTGGTTCCAAACCATACGAATCCTCTTGAATCACGGTGAATACACTTCACCCAATTGTCCGACAGGCCGTCATTGACATCAGCATGGGAGAAAACCATACTGATGTCCTGCGCCTTAACTAGATCAAAGGGAGCAGTACAGAACAGAAGCGCCAGTGTCAGCAGTGAACAGATCCTCATATGAATTACGGAACACCAGTTAGTGAGTCCGTAAATTTACTCAATCTGTGCATATGTCAGGGCATATAGACTCTCAGTTAACATTTGAACCCCATTTTCGGTACAAATTGTAATCATCCTTTAACAAAACAAAGCTTTCCTTTGGACAAAGCGTACTCATAATAATGAGATAAAGGCTCTACTTTTAGATTAGCGTCATAATGTCAGGGTATTACCGGCAGATGATCATCTTAGCTGAAACGAAATGAATAAAAGGACAGTCAGAATAATCGAAATAATTGTCTATGCCATAATCGTAGGACTGATTCTGTTTCTTGTAGCAAAGATGTGATTTTTCTGTTTCACTTACCCCCTTAAACTTTGAACCTTGAACCGCACGCCACGTACCGCGAACCGTTCCTTTCCCGCTAATGACAAATCCATGCAACTTTGTTTCTGTATAATTGCTATAATTGTGTTATTAAGAAACTGTAACACTACCTGACTCTGACAGCCAAAATGGCCGTTTTTGTAACCGCAAACCACGGTCTGCGCTTTGAGCCTTGCGTCCTGTGTCTTGATTTTTGAATTATTAATTTAATTATTTAAAAACTACCTGGCATGAAACATATATCAAATAAACAGACGCGTATTTATTTAATTTTCAGTCATGTGTAGTTCCCCGCTTGAGCAGGGCAGGCATCCGACCTTTAAAAAAATTATATACGTGTAAAAAAAACACTGTTTTTATCAATCATGGTTTTTATGGCCACCGCGGTCATTGCACAGGAAGTATCCAAAACCGACCCCTATCATCAAAAAACCGGAGGGTTTGGCTACCTGATCGGTGAAGATCGGGATTGTTCTGTCTGGTGGGCGGAAGCAGCCTATAAGGTATTGAGGGACACCCCTGTGCCGAAGAATAAAGATGGTAAAATAAAAATGTGGTCGGCAAAAAACGAATTTGAATCGTTTATTCTGGTTGTTAAACCGGTGGCAAGGATGGAGAATTTCCGGATTAGCTTTCCATACCTGAAAGACGGCGAGGGCAACAAACTCAACTGGGTCGCCCGGTCGCTTGAAGAAAACCACGACTACCAGGTCTGCGTTGAGAATTACAACGCGGAGAAAAAACTGATCGTGTTCGGCAACCGTTCAGAACGTTTTAAAGGGCAGCAGGAATGGGAATGCCATGAACTGGATCTCGGCCAAACGGACAGCGAAACCAAATTCATAAAAATCAGGCTGTTTCCGGCATTCAGGTCTCCTGCCGGCGAAAAGACCGGAACGGTCTGGTTCGACGACCTGCAACTTCTGAGTGCCGGTTCAGGAAAAAATGAATGGCCCGCCGGCAATTTCGAGATCAACCTTGACGATATTGACATTAAGATGGACTTCACCGACTTCAACGAGGCCGGGAAAAGGTATTTTGATGAATTTGGCTTTACAGGCTACAACCTGAGACTGAAAGGGCTGGGTGGCGGAACATTCGTCAGCCGGAACGCGGGGGTGTTCGCCGGCTTCAATCAGGGAACCGATGCCTACAACCGACTGATGCAACGCTACCTCGCGCAAATCCAGGATAACCTGGAAAAATTCGGCTGGCTGGGAAAAGAGTACATTTACTGGTTCGACGAACCCAACCTGGTGGACTATCCCTTCGTCAGGGAAACGAACGAGCTCATCAAACGATATGCACCGAAACTGACGACCTTCCTCACGGAGCATATAACAGGACAGGATATGTCGGATGTGACTGATATCAGTTGCACGATATGGGACAAACTGGACCACGAGAAAAGCCGAAAAATGCACGAACGTGGACAGGAATACTGGTCCTATATCTGCACGGTTCCCAAATCTCCCTGGATCACATCATTCATCGACCACGATGCCGTCAACCTCCGCGTGTGGCTGTGGGGGTCCTACAAACACAAGCTGAAGGGAATACTGATCTGGGCGATCAATTACTGGAATTCCAACGCGGCTTCCCCGGTCGGTTACCTGCAGAATCCCTGGGAAAATCCGATGTCATACCGGTCTGCCTATCAGGTACCGCTTGGAATTCAACACCACTGGGGCAACGGCGACGGGCGCTTTTTCTATCCTCTGAACAGAGATCCGAACAACGATTCAAAGACCTACGTCGGTTACCCGGTGCCTTCATTCCGACTGGAGCTTCTTCCCGATGGACTGGAAGATTACGAATATTTTATAATGCTCGAAAATCTTGTGAACGGCAAAAAAGGGAAAAAGAACATAAGAGTGGAAGAGGCAAGAAAATTACTCGAAATACCCGAGTACATATATGCCGACGAAAAGACCTATTCAAAAAATCCCATTGATATTCTTGAACACCGAAAGAAGCTGGCTGAATCTATTTTATTGATACAAAAAGAGATTCGGTAAAACACCCTGTGCCCCGTGCCCTGTGCCCTACGCTCTGTGCTCTGTGCTCTGTGCCCTGTGCTCTGTGCCCTGTGCCCTGTGCTCTGTGCTCTGTGCTCTGTGCTCTGTGCCCTGTGCCCTGTGCCCTGCGCTTTTCTTTTTCCCCCCTTCTCCCCTTCTCTTCGTCTCTTAGTCCCTGCGTATTACGCATTCCCAAAATAATTTCCACTTTACTGTCACACTTCACCATTTCGATTCGTATATATGTTGTACGATAAAGCTTCACTCAGCCGGTTTATTCTCACATTGAAGGCTTCATAGGATGGCTACAAAAAACATAGAATGTATGATACAATACCCGATACTTCACCCAACCACTAACTCCGCTTGCAGACTTGGTTTACAAGTGGAAAGAGAATATATAAACCGCGCTTATTAACTATAAAAATGAATAATCATGAAAACGAAAATGGTTTTATTAGCGATGATTGCCTTTTTTTTAGTGCACGGAATAGGATGTAAAAAAGAGTTGAATATAGAATTTGTAGATGTTTCTGTTCCCGGTAAGAAATGCGATATGCCTGACAATTATTCTTTGGTCTATAAAAAAGAATTTGAAAATATCCTTTTATTTGATTTATCTAAAATTTCGGAAAAAGAAATCCAAAATAGATTGTTTAGAAAAGATAATGCAATAGAATATTTAATTTATGATTCTTCTGTTTCGGAAGATATATTAGTTTCCTATAGAAAAGTTTCACAGGAAGTAAATGCCGGTATATATGGTGGAATTTGTAATTTCCCAAACGATGTAAAATTATGGAATATACCGGCAACAGGTATGTATGTTAATTTTACTGCTGAATTTTTTTATAGTGAATGGCGTCTAGGGCCTTCTGCACCAGTCTATTATTTCATTGCTTTAACATCTCTGAAAATTCAACAACTATGAAAACACTAATTTAAGTTTCGCAAGTGTATTTAGGCCGCTTGCTTGAGTTCAAGATTATCAAGATTTATAAAATGCTTAAAAGTTTCACCCCGGTTGATGAGGGTATCCATGAATCTTTCATCGTCAATCATGAATGCCTCAGCTATGATCATGACGACAATTGACTTATTAAAAGACAATTGAAATTTCATATGGATTATTTATAATGCCCAAACCCAACAAACTACCTTATATGTTGTTGTAGATCATATGTCTATGATGATTTTCAGGATTTGTAATTTCCCCGATTTTGCAAAAGAATGAGACGTATCCGATAAAGGACAAAAAGTGTACATTGAGGGTATTACTTATGAATCTTGTGAAGAACACGGAGGACATGCAACAGTAAGTAATTTTGATTGTGTATTAACAACATTAATAAAAAGATAAGTGTGAAGATTACAGTCTTGCGGTCCTTTCTAATGCGGCACACCGTCTATAATACATCGCCTATAATACATTATACATTGTCGTGCAGGTCGTGCAAGTCTTGCGGTCTTGCGGTCTTGCGGTCTTGCGGTCTTGCGGTCTTGCGGTCTCTTCCTATGTATTTAGCTGTCAGAAATGTGGCCCGGGATATGTTATAACATTATTATAACGGAACAGTACGCGGCGCAAGGGAAAACACCCTGTGCCCTGTGGCATTAACAAATTGCTATTTACTCTTTAGTATTCCTTGGTTTTGGACAATTACATTTGTTGAATAAGAACACTTTCTTGTTGAAAAGTTTTGCTGATTCAAAAAAAAGGCTTTTCTTTGATAAAGTTTAGTTCTAACTAAACTTTATAAACAAATATACGTTAACCCAAATAGAAGCTATTGAAGGAAAACAAATCTTTTATAAGCTTGAAATAAATGGGTATTGTCAATTTGATGAATACGAAAGCAAAATTGGCACAAATGCACGGTACATGGATGAACTTTATTAAATCTATGGTACCATGGAGGATGTTGCTAATAATAAATTAGTTCCGAAGGAGAAGTTCAAAGATATCACTTTAAGCAGCAAGGATCCGATAAAAGAGTATGAATTCAAGTCAAAGCATTTACGAGTATATGCTATCAAATGTGACGACGGAAAGATTATAATACTAGGTGGTACAAAAAACAAGCAAAAAAGAGAAATATAAAGATTCAGATCTATTAAGAAAAACTACATAGCAAGCCGAGATTATGAAAAGAGAAACCCTTATAAAAAGTAAAGGATATAACGTTACGAAAATTCAAAACGAGCTATTCCGCCTTGTCGAAGAATACTTGAAGGAGAATAACAAAAACAGATCCCAGTTTGCCAAAGAACTAAAGGTAACAAAGGGATATGTGTCACAAGTATTAAATGGCAACTTTGATTTCAAATTATCAAAATTAGTTGAACTCTCTTTGGCAATTGGCAGAATACCCGAAATACAGTTTGTCAAATTTGACGAATTATCCAAAAAAGAAATGCACTCACAAAATTTCAAAGTAATTCATCTGAATGAAAGAAGGTTTGAGAATCAACCAACTGAGGTTGATCCCAAAAAAATTCTATATAATGAATTAGGATCCAGTACTTTCATCTATAAAATTGCTGAATAATGGTTGAGAAACAATTAAAATTCGAGCATCCATTTAGAATCTATGAGATTAAGACCAATTCTTTTTCTGTCAAAGATTTAAAAAGTGAAGAAGCTGAATCATTTTCAGCAAAAGATTTAACTTTCAAAACCAGACCTAGTTTTGGTTTTGATGAAGAACTTAGGGTAATAAAGGTTAGCTTAAACATATCTTACTCCTACAAAGAAGAGGACTATTTAAGAATTGATGTAGATACTATTTTTGAAATTGCAGAAGTTGAGAACCTACCGCTACAAGACAAAAATCTATTAGCTACATTGCTTGGAATTGCATTTTCGACAACCAGAGGAATAATACTTACTTTGACAGTAGGTAACTTTATGAATAAATTCTATTTACCGATAATTAATCCTTCAGAAATTATAGAGGATAGTTTTAAATAAAATTCTCTGCAAAACGGACTCACTCAACAATCCATTCGTAAATACCCGTGGAGAATTCCTTGTTAAGCTTAACTCTCAATCTAAGGGCCGATGTTTTAACCGGCTCAAATTCAACACTGTCAAAGTCGTCCTTTGTTACTGTGTAACCCGACTTGTCCTTTACCGGCTTCCATGTGCCACCTGCAAGGTACTGCAGTTCCCAGGCATCCGGAATCCGACAGCCGCCGTCAGGCCGGTCGTCGAACCAGTAAACCTGCGATTTTGAAACGGTTTCAGCTTTTTCAAAATCATATTGAACATAAACCCACTGATCCTTATCGGGCCACCAGTGATAATATGTCACGGAACGGTCGTTTGAATTTGAAGGCAGGTACTGATCATTAAGGGCGGAAAGGGCTCTTGACGGCTTGTTGCCGCTCACCCTGCTACTGAAGGCAATGGTCGGAGCCGGCAAGGGCTTAGAGCTTTCAGGGCTCAACGGGAGCCATACCATCATCTGACCCGGCCCCCTGTTGTTCCATAGTGCATATGGAATAAGCGTCACAGGCTGTTTTTCCATTGTCTGCACTTTGGAGTCGAGTGTCTTGTATGTCTGATATCCTGAAGCCTTAATTACTTTCGTTCCGTTCAAAAGCTCTTTTTCAAACCCGGAAGTAAATCCATCCTGCCTGTCGATCACCAGGTTAAGAACCCTGCCATCAGCATTGTCGGGCCATTCGGCGCAATAGATAATCGGACCGCTCTGAACGGCTATTTTGCCTGCATCATCCTTTATACGCTCATCCGCAACGACAGTCCTGACAGGCATAGGAAACACGAGACTGATCCTGTCTCCCTTTTTCCATTTCCTTTTAATCACTGCATATCCGTTCACCAGCTCAGGATCCACTGTTTCACCGTTTACCGAAATGCTGTATTGCTCGCTGTTTTCATCAGCAAATCTGTAAAGCCCTCCCGGGATCGCTTCATTCCTGGCCCATCCCGGAATACGCACAAGGACTGAAAAGGTCGCGGGTGTTTCGGGATCCACCGACAGCTCCACATTGCCGTCCCATGGGAAATTCGCCTTCTGCGATACTTTAAGCTTGTTTTTACCAAGGGCAATATCAGCATCATTTGAAACATAAAGGCTGACATATAGTTCCTTATCTGTTACTCCATAGATATAGCCGGGAATGGCCGGGATAAACCTTGCCACATTTGAAGGGCAGCAGGCGCATCCGAACCATGCCTGGCGCTCATGCTGGCCGTTCGACTCGAGGGGATTGGGATAAAAGAACCTGTCGGCCGAAAGGGACACTCCCGAAAGCATCGAATTATACAGGGTTTTTTCCAGTATATCCATGTACTTTCCGTCACCGTGAAACAGGAAGAGCCTGTGGTTGGTGAAAATGTTTCCTATTGAAGCGCAGGTCTCGCAATAGGCCGACATATTGGGCAGAATATAAGGATCGGCAAATCCTTCATTACCGCCTGTGGCGCCGATGCCTCCGGTAAGATATATTTTGCCGTAAACAATGTCTTCCCATATCTTTGAAATGGCATTTACATAAGCGCTGTTCCTTTCAATCGCGGCTATGTCGGCCATTCCCGAATACATGTATGTCGCCCGCACCGAGTGCCCCACGGCTTCGGTCTGGTCAACCACTCTCCGGTGAGCCTGATTGTATTCCTGTCCGTTCGGACCCCTGATATCAAGGAAAAACTTCGCCAGATCGAGATATCTTTTATCGCCGGTTGTCCTGTACAACTTGACAAGGCCCATTTCAATGACCTGATGCCCGGGGTAGACTTTCAACCTGTCGTGTCCGAAATCCCTGTCAACCAGATCGGCCGTTTTTATCGCGATATCGAGGAGGGATCGTTTTCCGGTTGCCTGGTAATGAGCAACCGCGGCTTCGTAAAGGTGACCCAGGTTATAGAGTTCATGACTCAGTATGGAATCAAGTTCCCACCTGTTGGGACTAACCCATTCATGAAGCCCCTTTCCACCATGCATTTCTGCTATGGTGCGGTTAGTGAACAGGTAACCGTCATCCTCCTGTGCCAGGCCTATCTTCCGGATCAGAGTATCGAGATAAGCATCAAGTTCCGGATCGGGTTTTGTCTGAAGCGAAAAGGCGGCTCCTTCGATGATCTTGAAAACATCGGAATCATCAAAGGGATAAATGGTCCTGAAAGTACCGGTGTCGAGCCCGCCCGCTATCTCAAAGTTCTTAACCCTGCCCGATGATTCACAATATGAAAAGGCGATCGGGATCGTGACATCAGCATTCTTCCTGATCCGGGGCGCCCAGAAATCATCTGTCACCTTAACAGATGTAAACGGCACGGGCTGAATCGGGTAGTCAGCGTCGGTGTTTTTGCTGCAAGCGAATGCAATAAGAATCAACAGCGCTGCAGTGAGGAGAAAAACAGGTTTCTGCATGATATTAATTTTCAATTCCAAAGTTTTAAGAATTTAACCGCGGATTAATTTCTTCAACCTTCCGCGGTTAAACTCTTTATTGTATGCTATTTAGTCAATTCCAGAACCACCACCGATTTTGCAGGCAATGTAACCGTGAGCACTCCGTTTTTGTATGAATGACCGCTGAATGCTGCCGGTTTTACCTTTTCTGCCGCTTCAAAGGTGTTATGAGCATTTATCGCATCGGCCGTCAGTACTTCTCCGCTAACCTTTTTATATGTGTCGCCTATGATCGGGCAGTTGAGAACTATAGCTTTATTCGGATTCAGATTGGCCAGTGAGATATGCATCTTTCCCTCATTGTCAAGCGACGCGGATCCTGACACTGCCGGTATCCCGCGATCGCCGAAAACATAATCCTCACATTTGAGATCGCTCTTCAGAAGCCTTGCTTCCTGATGAACCCTGAACATCCTGAACACATGATAGGTAGGCGTAAGCACCATTTTCTCCTCCTTTGTCAGGATCACCGACTGAAGCACGTTTACCATCTGGGCGAGATTGGCAACCTTAACCCTTTCAGCATGCTCATTGAAAATATTAAGGTGAATGGCTGCCGTAAGCGCGTCCCTCAGTGTGTTCTGCTGGTAAAGGAATCCGGGGTTTGTTCCCGGTTCAACATCATACCAGTTACCCCACTCATCGACAACCAGACCTTTTGTCTTACGCGGATCGTAGCGGTCCATAATTGCCTCATGACCTCTTATTATCTCGTCCATCTGAAGGTTGGCCTGCATGGTTTTGAACCAGGCGTTCTCATCAAACTCGGTCGATGATCCCTTTGGCCTGCTCCAGCCGTCGGGAACAGAATAGTAATGTATTGACAATCCCTGGAACCTTCCGCGCGAGTCAGGATCCTTCATCAGTGTCTCAGTCCATGCAACATTGTAGTCCGACGGCCCGCATGCAACCCTGTAAAGCCGGTTATCCGCGTAATTGTTGAGGTAGGTTGAGAACTGCCTCATCACGTCGGTATAAAATAAGGATGTCATGTTTCCTCCGCATCCCCAGTTTTCATTTCCTATAGCCCAGTACTTTACCTTCCAGGGGGCTTCGCGCCCGTTTTCCTTGCGAAGCCGTGTCATCGGACTGTCGGAGTCGGAAGTCAGGTACTCCACCCATTCAGCCATCTCCCTCACGGTTCCGGAGCCCACGTTGCCGTTGATGTAGGCATCGCAGTCAAGAAGTTCGCATAACTTCATGAATTCATGCGTCCCGAAGGAATTATCCTCGGTAACCCCTCCCCAGTGGGTATTGACAATGGAAGCTCTTTTTTCCTGAGGACCAATGCCGTCTCTCCAGTGATAGGTGTCGGCAAAGCATCCCCCCGGCCAGCGAAGGTTCGGAACCTTTATCTCCCGCAATGCAAACAGTACATCGTTCCTGATGCCGTAGGTGTTGGGGATCTTAGAATCGGTTCCCACCCAAAGGCCCTCGTAAATGCATCTCCCGAGGTGCTCCGAAAAATGCCCGTAGATATCCTTGCTGATAACAGGCCCCGGGTTGTTGGCAACAACAACAAACTGATTGACAGCAGGAAGCTGATCTTTCTGGGCATAGGAAGCAGTTGCCGCCAGAATAATCACAAATGAGAACAGGTATTTTAATGTGTTCATAACAGAAAGGATTTTATTAGTGTTAATTTATTTTAGTGATCTGAATAAAAATAATATCGCGCATATCAACCCGATATGCAGAATATATACTTTTCCGACATCCCTGCCGGTCAGGTCAGTTCATCTTCGATAAAAGCCCCAAGCTTCTTGTATCTCAGGTACAATTCATCGTATTTCCGTGCCTTCGCAGGATCGGGTCTGTATTCTTTCTCAAAGCCACCTCCCATGGCTTCACGGGCTGATTCGAAATCAGGATGGATACCGGCCATTACCGAGGCTGCCATCGCCGAGCCTAAAGCGCAGGTCTGATCGGAGCTTGCTACACTGATCGGCATATTGAGCACATCAGTGACAATCTGCATCACCCATGGGTTCTTCCTTGCCACTCCTCCTATCGCTATCACCCCGTCAATCCTGACTCCCTCCTCAATGAACCTGTCGTTTATCATTTTAGATCCGAAAGCCGTTGCCTCCACCAATGACTTAAATATCCTGGGGGCATCGGAACCGAGCGACAATCCTGCAATGGCTCCCTTCAATTCCTGACTGGCAAAAGGGGTCCTTCTCCCATTGAGCCAGTCTAATGCCACCAGGGCTGTCTCCTCATCGGGAAGCTGTTCCGCCTTGCGCGTCAGTTCGGCAATTATTCTCTCAGATGTTTCCTCCCTGATCCTTTCCCTTGAGTTCTCATCAAGCCAGCTCATTGTTGAAATTATTTCCTCCACGGGCCAGAGAAGAAGCTTCCCGAACCAGGCATATACATCACCAAATGCCGATTGTCCGGCTTCGAGTCCAAGCATACCCGGGATGATGGAACCTTCCACCTGTCCGCATATCCCGGCAACCAACTTATCGCCTGCTTCACTCATGTGTGCAACAAGCATGTCGCAGGTTGAAGTGCCCATTACCTTTACCAGGTGATAGGGCTTTATCTCTCCGCCTATAGCCCCAAGATGCGCATCAAATGCACCGGCTCCGATTCTGACACCGAATGGAAGGCCCAAACGCCGCGACCACTCTTCGGAAATGAATCCGGCGCTTACATCACAGGTATAGGTCTCGGTGAACAGACGGTCCCTCAGACCCGAAAGCAGGGGATCGACACGAACCAGGAACTCTTCCGGCGGAAGCCCGTTGAAATCCTTATGCCACATTGCCTTGTGTCCGGCAGCGCAGCGGCTTCTCTTTAACTTCAGGGGATCGGTGTTGCCGGTAAGCAATGCCGGGATCCAGTCGCAGTGCTCAACCCATGAAAAAGCGTTTTCCCTTACCTTTTCATTAGAGCGCAGCACGTGAAGTATCTTAGCCCAGAACCATTCCGAGGAATAAACACCTCCCGAGTACATCGTAAAATCCGTTCCACCCCAGGTTTTCGAGACTTCATTTATCTCGGCAGCCTCCTTTATTGCCGTATGATCTTTCCATAACACGAACATGGCATCCGGATTATCCTCAAAACCCGGTTTCAGCGACAGCGGCACTCCCCGGCGGTCGACAGCCACAGGAGTCGATCCGGTTGTGTCAACGGTTATTCCGGCTATATTATCAATTATCTCCCGGGGCAGCCCCTTCAGAGCTTCCCTGACTGTCGTCTCCATACCTTCAATATAATCGAGAGGGTGCTGGCGAAAACGATTGGAAGCAGGATCACAGTAAAGTCCCTGTTTCCACCTGGGATATTCAAACACCGAGGTTCCTGCCGTTTCACCATTGGCTGTGTTTACAACCACAGCCCTGACGGAATCGGTTCCGTAATCGAGGCCAATAACATACTTATCTGTCATGATTTGATAATTTTAAACTTTACTTTTTACCCTGCCCGTAATAGGCATCCTTCCCGTGTTTTCGCAGGAAGTGCTTATCGAGCAGATACTGTTCTATCGGGTCCTTTCCACCGAGAAGTACTGTGCAGAGAGCCATCTTTGCTATTTCCTCAAGGGCAACAGCATTGTAAACAGCAGCGGCGGCATCAGCTCCCCAGCAGAAGGGGCCATGACCATGCACCAGCACTGAAGGAACTACAAGCGGATCAAGCTCTCCCAGACGCTCCACGATTACCTTACCCGTATTAAGCTCATAATCGTTTTTCACCTCATCCTCCCTTAGTTCACGGGTGCAGGGAACCTCTCCGTAATAGTGGTCGGCATGCGTGGTACCAAAGGGAGGAATATCCCTTCCTGCCTGGGCCCACGATGTTGCATAGGTGGAATGAGTATGCACCACACCACCTATCGACGGGAACTTGCTATAGAGATAAAGGTGAGTCGGAGAATCGGTTGAAGGAGTGTAATCACCTTCGACAATCCTGCCGTCCGGATCCAGTACAACCATGTCGGAAGCCTTCATTGACGAATAGCTGACTCCCGAGGGTTTGATAACAATAAGGCCGCTTGCCGGATCACGGCCGCTGACATTTCCCCATGTATGAATCACAAGCTTATGCCGCACCAGATCCATATTCGCCTGGTATACTTCATTTTTCAGTTTATCGAGCATGATCTGCGTTTTTTAAACATCCTGTTTCTTCAATGAACCCGGCTAACTGACATCCAGACTGAAGTCAAATCCCTGAGTCACATAGTTCTCGTAGCGTTCACGCTGGAAGCTGTAATAAAATGCTCCCTTTTTTGAAGTCGCCTTCTCCTTTTCGTTAAGTTTTTCAAGGATATCCATGGAAAGTATCTTTTTCCTGAAATTCCTCTTGTCGATACTCTTCTGGTAAATAGCCTCATAAAGTTCCTGAAGCTGAACCAGTGTGAATTTCACGGGCAGCAGTTCAAATCCCACGGGTTTAACCTTTATCTGAATCTGCAGTTCTTTAAGGGCTCTTTTCACCATTGTCCCGTGATCGAAAATAAGATGAGGCAGTCTCTGGAGCGACTGCCAGTGTGCGCCGCTCACTTCACTCAGTTTCCTGTCTATATCCGTTATCTTGATAAGAGCCCGGTATGCCGTTGAGATAACCCTTGCACCCTGATCCCTGTCGATGTCCCCGTAGGTGTACGACTGCTCGAGATATACATCTGTCAGTCCTGTCAACTGGTAGAGTATGCGGCTGGCGGCCTCGTCGAGACTTTCCGACTCCTTCACAAAACCTCCGGCCAGAGACCACATGCCCCTTGCCGGCTCAAAGCTTCTCTTTATCAGGAGCAGTTTGATCTCCTTGTCAAGAATATCGTAACCGAATATAATGCAGTCAACTGCATTGAGATGCCGCTGAAATTCCGAATATAGCTTCATGCTCCCGCTTCAGATTAAGGTGCCTGATCTGCAATATCCGATTCTGATCAGAATATACCGCCTGCAATATGGAAATAAACCTCATTCAGCCGGATCTCTTTCCTGAATTCCGTCAGGTCGCATTTCTCATCGATCAGCAGGAATTCGATTCCCATCATCCCGGTAAGATCTTCAATATAATCCGCGTTTATCGCCGTGCTGAACCCGGTGTGATGAGCGCCTCCGGCCAGAAGCCATGCTCCCGCAGCGGTCTTCAGGTCAGGCTCCGGTTTCCAGAGCACGCTGGCCACCGGCAGATTAGGCATGTCGGGACACTCTACAACTTCTACCTTGTTCACTATCATCCTGAACCTGTTACCAAGATCAACAAGAGAAGCACAAATGGCTTTCCCCGTGGCAGATTTGAACACGAGCCTGGCAGGATCAGCCTTGCCTCCTATCGAAAGCGGATGTACTTCGAGATAAGGCTTGTCAATGGCTATCGAGGGACAGACTTCAAGCATGTGGGCGCCTAAAATTCTCATCCCTGCAGGATCGAGATGGTAGGTGTAATCCTCCATGAAAGAGGTGCCTCCCGGTAATCCTGAAGCCATTACCTTCATGGTCCTGACAAGAGCTGCAGTCTTCCAGTCGCCTTCGGCTCCGAAGCCGTATCCTTTTTCCATAAGCCTCTGTACCGCCAGCCCGGGCAATTGCTTCAGCCCGTGAAGGTCCTCAAAGGTGGTGGTGAATGCCTTGAATTTCCCGTCCTCAAGGAATCTGGTCATTCCGGCTTCAATACGGGCAGCATCCCATAAAGCCTTCGATTCCTCCACTGACTGTGCCACATGGTAGGATGCTTTGTATTCTTCGATAAGCTCTCGTACCCGGCTTTCGTCAATAGAATTTACGACGGCAACAAGGTCGCCGATGCCGTAGCCATTTACCGAATAGCCCATCTGAATCTGGGCGCTCAGCTTGTTACCCTCAGTCACTGCCACATCGCGCATATTATCTCCAAAACGCGCTACCTTCATATTCCAGGCATCATAAAAAGCGGCGGCAACACGTGTCCAGACTGCTATCTGTTCAATAACCTCCGGATCTTCCCAGTGACCAACCACTATCTTACGGTTCAGCCGCATCCTCGATCCTATAAACCCGAATTCCCGGTCGCCGTGAGCCGACTGGTTCAGATTCATGAAATCCATGTCAATGGTATCCCAGGGGATATCCCTGTTAAGCTGAGTGTGGAAGTGAAGAAAGGGCTTGCTCAGTACCGAAAGTCCCTTTGTCCACATTTTTGCCGGCGAGAAAGTATGCATCCATGTTATCAATCCTATACACCGGCTGTTGTGACTGGCGTCCGAACACAGTTCAAAAATAGACTCCGGAGAGGTAAGAACAGGCTTGAAGACTACCTTTACCGGTATCGCGGGAGAATTGTCAAGAGCCTCCGTTATTGCCCTTGAATCAGCAGCTACCTGAAGCAGGGTGTCAGGCCCGTAAAGCTCCTGACTACCCGTGACAAACCAGACTTCTTTACTTTTAAAATCGTACATAATATTTCAATTATTGATTAATCCCTGTGCGCGGCTTACCAGAAATAAGCATAAAATGCTATTATGACAGCAATGATAAGACCCGAGAAGAAAAGATCCCAGTTGTTGTAACTGGCCCTTACCAATGCTTTCTGTTCGGGGCTTACAGATCCCACGTGCAGACCCTTGATCAACTCCGGATCCTTTGGCGTGGTAAAGTAGCTTATTATCATCATCAGCACAATCACGAAGAAGAACAGGATAACCTCGTAGTTGTAATTGTTCATACCGATGAATATCGAATAGAGCAGGCCATCTCCCGACATTCCTTTGCCGAAGATATTGAAGCCCAGTCTGGTCATACCCAGTACAAATCCGACAAGAAGCCCCCACAGACCGGCTTTGGGAGTAATCTTCTTCGAAAGAATCCCCAGCAAAAAGACCGCTGCAATACCGGGTGCAAGCATCGACTGCACATCCTGGAGATAGGCATACAGGAATTTCCCCAGTCCCTTCATCACCGGTATCCAGAGCACACCGAGAACTACAACAACCACTGTTGCAATACGGCCTACCCTTACCAGTTCCTTTTCCGTGGCCTGTGGCCTGAATTTCTCGTAGAAGTCGACCGTGAACAGGGTCGCGGATGAGTTGAACAGGGAAGCAAGCGAGCTCATAAGAGCTGCTAATATGCCTCCAACAACCAGTCCCTTGAATCCAAGAGGTAGCAGTTCCTTAACCAGAACCGCGAATGCCGAATCCGAATCGGGAAGGTGTATCATACCCTTTGTATTAAGTGCATAGGCAATCATACCGGGAATAAGGAATATAAAGACCGGAAGAAGCTTGAAACCTGCACCGAGGATCGCTCCCCTCCTGGAATGAGTCATATTTCGCCCCGACAGAACCCTTTGAACTATAAACTGGTCGGTACACCAGTACCAGAAACCGATAATGGCCGATCCCAGTATAACACCGGTCCATGGAAAATCCTTGTCCTTTGCCGATCGCATCAGCTCCGTCATGGTATCACCATAATCGTTCACCGGTACTGCCCGGCAAATCTCCATAACCTCCGACCATCCGCCAACCTTTATGAGCCCGATGATCAGGATCACGATTGATCCGATAAGAAGTATCGGTGTCTGAAGTACCGATGTCGCCAGCACCGCTCTCATACCGCCAAGGGTGGTATAGATACCCGTCAGAACCACCAGACCGATGGCGCTGATCCAGAAGAAGTCAATACCGAACATCGACTCGATCCCGAACACCTGCTTGAAAACAATACCGCCCGCGTATACCGTCACCGCTACCTTTGTAAACACGTAGCTGACAAGCGAGATGATGGAGAGAACACTTCTCGCGCCCTTGTTGTACCTCTTTTCAAGGAACTCGGGCATGGTGAAAACTCCGCTCCTCGCGTAAAAAGGAACAAAAAACCACGCCAGGATCAGTATGATCCACCCGTGCATTTCCCAGTGAGCCATTGCCATCCCGCTGGAGGCTCCGGCCCCGGCAAGACCAACAAGATGCTCCGATCCGATGTTTGAGGCAAAGATCGATGAGCCGATAGCCAGCCATGTTGCATCGCGACCTGCCAGAAAGTAATCGGCAGAGGTCTCCGATTTTTTTCTCGTCACCCAAACGATAATACCAATCAGGCCCAGACAGAAAAGGCCCAGAACGATCCAGTCTAAGATTCCCATAACCAGAGTTTTAAGTGAGTAATATTAAGGTTAACTGAATTTTAAATGATCAGATTGAAGAAAAAGGTACTTATTTTTCAAATGTAAATAAAAATATATTAATAAATGTACCTTTTACACTTAAAAAATGATAAAAACGGAGGGCGGCGGGAGGCGGGAGGCATGCGGCTAGCGGCGGGAGGCATGCGGCGGGCGGCTCATATGAAAGTGGAAAGTGGAAAGTAGTCAAATGCCTCATTGTAAGAGACTTGTAGGACCTGCAAGATCCCGCGGAGCGGGACTTCGTCGTTTCACTCCTCAGCTTGCACGACCTGCAAGACCTGTCTCTGCGCCCCGTGCCCCGTGCTTTTGCCGCCAGCCGCATGCCGCTCGCCGCAAGCCGTTCTTCCGCCCTGCGTCCTGCGTCATTTACTAATTGTTAATTGCTAATTGCTCCCCACTCCCTTAGCGAATTCTCAATGAAGTCAATTATCTTCTGATTATCTGCCTTTCCGGTTCCGCTGACGGGGAATGGCTCCCCGAATCTGAAGTGAATATGCTTGCTGCTGTCGAGCGGACCCAGTTCCTTGATGATCCTTCCCTGGCCCCAGAAATCCGTTTTCAACGCGATGGGCACAACATTGACTCCTGCCTTATTCGCAAGTTTCACCCCTAGCGAATTGAATTCCTCAGGCTTGAAACCTATGCTTCGCGTGCTTTGTGGAAAGATTATAACCGATATTCCTTTTGAAAGCAGTTCAAGCCCTTTTGTCATCACTATTTCAAAATCCTTTCTCGGATCAGTCCTTCCAACCACAACCGGATCGCGCGATCGCATTACATGTCCGAAGAGAGGATGCTTCACAAGGCTCTCCTTCACCACGAAGGTAACCTCGCGATGGGGAGCAATTATCCCGGGGAGGATCATCGTCTCAAGAGTGCTCATATGATTGGCGATAAAAACGACCGGACCCGGATCGCGGCTGATATTCTCCATGCCGGTTATTCTGAACAAGCCTCCGGCCTTCTCAATGAATCTGAATATGTAAAAGGATGAATCGGCCCAGGCTTTCGTATCGTAGATTCCCTTAATAGCCTGTTTCCTGGTCCTGAACACGATAACCGCGTATTTCAAGGTGAAATACAGACGGTTGCAATGGATTATCCTGTCGAAGAACGATTTCTTCCCCTTTTCAGGGCTGTTGTAATAAGACGTATCAAAAAATCCGAATTTCTTCATCCCCGGCAATAACTTTTTACAGCGGGACGGCCGCGGAAAAACCTCATTCATTCCCGGCGGAGAATGATGTCACAGCTCTTTCCCGCAATTGTTCAATACAAATCTATAAAAAATTGTACATTTATGCCCCCGGCAGGGACTTTACTTTCCAAAACCAGGTAATGAAACTTACATTAATTGATGCTTTGATCTTCTTCTCCCTTGTGGCAGGGAGTGTTATCTTCGGCGCTTCATTCTTTTTCAGGAACAGGACAGCCGAGCAGTTCACAACAGGAGCAGGTAAAATTCCTGCATGGGCTGTCGGAATGTCGATATTTGCAACCTTTGTAAGCAGCATAAGTTTCCTTGCCCTTCCCGGGAAAGCATATTCATCCAACTGGAATGCCTTCGTCTTCAGTCTGTCGATTCCTTTTGCAGCCTGGGCCGCGGTGAAATTCTTTGTCCCGCTCTACAGAAGCGTCGGAAGTGTTTCCGCCTACTATTACCTTGAACTCCGCTTCGGCGCCTGGGCCAGGATTTACGCGTCGGCATGCTATATACTTACCCAGCTGATGAGGACCGGAGCTATCCTCCTCCTTCTCGCCCTTCCCGTCAATGCTCTTTTCGGATGGGAGATAAAGAGTGTTATAATAATAACAGGTCTGGCGGTTATCCTCTACTCCATGCTCGGAGGAATAAAGGCGGTAATCTGGACCGACACCATTCAGGGAATAATACTTATTCTTGGAGCTATTACCTGCGCTCTATTCCTTATTTTCAAAATGCCCGGCGGCGCCGGACGCCTGTTCGAAATAGCTGCTGAACACGATAAATTCAGCCTGGGAAGCTTCGGACCCAGCCTGAGGGATTCTACCTTCTGGGTTGTGCTCATTTACGGTCTTTTCATAAACCTTCAGAATTACGGCATCGACCAGAACTACATCCAGAGATATATGAGCGCCGGTTCAGTCAAGGAAGCCAGATTCTCCGCCTTGTTCGGATCATTGCTCTATATACCCGTTTCCCTTTTGTTTTTCTTTATCGGCACCGCGCTTTTTTCATTCTATACCGCGCAGCCCGGACTTCTGCCTGAAGAACTCAGCCTTCCGGGTGCAGGCGACAGGGTATTTCCCCATTTCATCGTGGCAGGTCTTCCTCCAGGCCTGACCGGATTGCTGATTGCAGCAATTTTCTCAGCCGGAATGAGCACTGTCTCGACTAGTCTGAACAGTACCGCCACAATTGTCCTTACAGACTACTACAAGAAATACATCAACAAACAGGCAGGAGAAAAAGCTTCGATGAATGTTCTCAGGATCACCTCGCTGGTTACCGGACTTCTGGGTATCCTGATAGCAATACTGCTGGTGGGAGTCGAGAGTGTTCTCGACGCGTGGTGGGCCCTTGCCTCGGTTTTCAGCGGCGGGATGTTAGGCCTCTTCCTGCTTGGGTTTATAGTGAAAAGATCGGGGAGAACCGAAGCAATAACAGCTGTGATCATGGGTGTGATACTCATTATATGGATGAGCCTCTCCCCCATCCTGATCACTGAAGACAGCATGACTGCCTTCAGAAGTCCTTTCCATGCAAACCTCACTATTGTATTCGGGACCATGACCATCTTCCTGGCCGGATTTTTGTTAACCATTCTCACGAGAAAGAAAAAATGAAGAAATTATCCTTTATCGCCTTTGCATTGATCATCAGTGGCATTATTAATGCCCAGGAGCCATTCAGCGGCAGTCAGTGCATCACACTCAGGGAATTCATTTACCAGCCGGATGACGTCCCTTTTCCCAGCTGCCATGCCTCCACCATTGAAGAAATAAAGGGAGGACTTATAGCTGCCTGGTTTGGAGGAACAGAAGAAAGAAACCCTGACGTGGGTATCTGGACCAGCAGATTCATTAAGGGGAAGTGGTCGAAACCGGAAGAACCTGCCAACGGATTAAGGGATGGTAAAAGATATCCCTGCTGGAACCCGGTGCTGTTTAACCAGGGTGACGAACTGCTGCTATTCTTCAAGGTAGGACCTAGCCCCTCGGAATGGTGGGGCGAAATGATGGTTTCGGCAGATGACGGCATTTCCTGGACGGCGCCGCGAAGACTCCCCGACGGGATCATGGGACCTGTTAAAAACAAGCCTGTTTTTTTAGGAAACGGTACACTACTCTGCCCGTCGAGCTCCGAACACGACGGCTGGAGGGTCCATATGGAAATGACTCCCGATTTCGGGATGACATGGAGTATGACCGAAGCTCTTAACGACAAGACCATCTCTGCCATACAGCCATCGGTACTGATACATCCCGGGAAAAAACTCCAGATCGTCTGCCGCAGCAAACAATCCAAAATACTATCATCATGGTCAGAGGACGAAGGCAGGACCTGGAGCCCGCTCAGCCCCCTGAATCTCCCGAACCCGAACTCGGGCATAGACGCGGTGACTCTCCGCGACGGAAGACATTTCATGGTTTACAACCATCTTAAATCGGGACGACACATGCTTAATACGGCTATTTCGGACGACGGCATCAACTGGAAACCGGTGGCGCTCCTTGAGAAGGACACGAAGGGAAGCGAATTCTCATATCCGGCAGTAATACAGACCGACGACGGGATGATCCATATTACCTATACATGGAACCGAAAGCTTATAAGGCACCTTGTTATCGATCCCGGACTGATAGAAGCAGGTGAATTTACTTCTGAAACAGGCTGGCCGGCAGTGAATGAAGCCCGCTGATCAGTCGCCAAGGGCAGGCAGTACCAACAGGGCGACCGACATAAGAACCAGCATCCCGACAGCAGTCCAGCCGATGATATTCTGAAAGGGCTTGTTCGTGTAGTTGCCCATGATCTTCTTATTGTTTATCAGCAGGATCATACTCACGAGAACCACAGGCAGAAGTATCCCGTTAAGAACCTGCGACCATATTGAGATGCTGATAAGCGGTGCATTAGGGATAAGTATTATGGCTGCAGAGAGTACCAGGATACCTGTATACAGGATGTAAAACTCCCTGGCTTCATCAAGACTCTTGTCGATACCTGCTTCAAATCCGAAAGCCTCACAAACATAGAAAGCAGTTGCCAGGGGCAGTATGGTGGCAGAAAAAACCGAAGCTACAAACAGTCCGAAGGCAAACACGTGCGAAGCCATCCTTCCTGCAAGAGGCTCAAGGGAAAGGGCGGCATCCTTTGCTTCGGATATCACAACACCGTTGGGGAAAAGCGTGGAACCACAGGCTACCATTATAAAAAAAGCAACCACGACAGTAATAACACAGCCCACAATAATATCAACAAGCGTGAATTTGTACTCCTTTATCTTGATCCCCTTTTCAATAACCGTTGCCTGCATGTAGAACTGCATCCAGGGAGCTATGGTTGTTCCCACAAGCGCGATGATCATGGTAAGACTCTGAGTATTGAGACTGATCCCCGGTCTTACGATAGCCGAACCTATCGCTCCCCAGTCGGGTTTTGCCATGAGGGCTGAAACCACGTATGTCAAAAGAGAAGCACTGAAGATCAGAAATATACGCTCGGCAACCTTATATGTACCCTTTACAACCAGTATCCATACAAGAACGGCCGCAACCGGAACGGAAATATACTTACTTACTCCAAAAACCTCCATGCTGCCCGCCACACCTGCAAATTCGGTTGTGGTGTTGCCAATATTCGAGATCAGAAGCCCGATGAATATGAAAAAAGTGACTTTCACCCCTGCATTCTCCCGTATCAGATCGGATAATCCCTTACCTGTCACAATCCCCATCCTGGCATTCATCTCCTGGATCACCAGAAGCACAATAAGTGAGGGGATCAAAGTCCAGATCATACCATAGCCGTACATGGCCCCGGCAACGGAATAGGTGGTGATGCCGCCGGCATCATTATCGACGCTTCCGGTTATTATCCCCGGACCAAGCAGGGCAAAAAATATTGCCAGGTTCCTGACAAATCTGCTCTTGCCAATTTTCGTTTTCAGCATCATCTAGGCTTACCTCTTAAATGTTCTCCTCTTGCTCATCAGGTCTTCAATGACGTCATCCACAACCACCATACCCTGTAACATGTTTTCACGGTCTACAACCGGAACGGCAAGCAGATTGTATTTGGAAATGATCTCTGCAATGTCATCAATCCTCTGATCGTCATAAAGGAAGACCGGATCGGATTTCATCAACTCGCTCAGGACAGTCTCGGGCTCCGCGATGATAAGGTCGCTGAGGCTGAATACTCCTGCCAGCCTGTCATCCCCTTCAGTTACAAATAGAGTATACAGTTCGGAAGGTTCGGGTTTTTTTATCCTGAGTTCCCTGATTACATCATCCACGGTAAGTTCCGGTCTGAACGACAAAACATCGGTTGTCATAAGCCCTCCTGCCAGGTGGTCGGGATATTCCAGCAGTTCCCTTACCTCCTGCGACAACTCACTGTCCATCTCGTTCAGAAGCAGCTCAGCTTTCTCATTCTCAATCTCATCCAAAATATCTGCTGCCTCGTCGGCAGGCATCTTTTCAAGGACATCGGCAGCCTTGTCGACAGGAAGGCTTTCAATAATATGAACCTGGGTATCCGTCTCCATTTCTTCAAGAACATCGGCAGCCTTTTCCTCATCAAGGGCGGAAAACACCGAGGTACTCGATTTCTTTCCCAGATCCTCAAGTATATCTGCAAGATCCGAAGGATGCAACGTATGGAGTTTGGCGTAACTCTTTGAAAGCTTGATATTGAGATTGGAGAAATCGATTGCCTGAACATCATCCCACAGAATGTACTTTGACGGGATATTGATCCTGAAAAGGGAAAGCACCCTTTGCATCGGAACCAGTATTCCTATCCTGCGAAGGAGCCCGGATATACCAATATCAACGGCAACAGCAAAAGTACCCGTCGGAAGGGTTGCAAGCCTGACATCGTTGACCCTTACCAGCTTTCTGCCATTAAGGTCAACAATCTGCTTGTCCTGAATGTTTTCAGCCAGAAGCAGACCTTCAGAAATCTCTTGACTGCTTAATTCAATAAGGTCGTAGCATGTCACGTTGATGTTCTCGCGTACCTTGACAACCCTGAAGGTAGTGAAGGAATACAGCTTTGTCTCCTTTCCGATTTTAAGTTTGATGCCTGTTATCATCTGCTGGTTGGGATCATTCTGTCCCGATGGAACAGCATTTACCATGAGATCCCTGATCACGCCGATAACATCACCGTCGCTTCCGAAAACCTCTTTCCCGGTTATTCCGCTTAAATAAAAAGTTGTAAGTGATGTCATAGTCACCTCCTTTCTTTTGCCGATATAGAAAGAGGTGACCAGATAAATGGTCCGGCTCCTCTATATCAGAGAGTTAATTAATATACCCGCGGGGCCGTCGTCCATAACGAATTTGAAATTTTTTTGGCGGCGTAAAAGTAAAATCCCGGGAAGGAAATTCCAAATAAAAAACAAGGAAATTTGAACTTTACTCAGAGCTTCCAGAAGAAGACAATTCAGAAACAATCATTCATGGTTTTGAATTACCGCCGAAAGGCCATGTGATACTCTCGTTTTATCCGAATATAATTTATTTTAATGGTCCCCGCTCAAGCGGGGGAACTGCACATGTTTGAAAATTATATTCATACGTGTTTGTGTATGCAATAAATGTGGGTTTCAACACATCAGGCAGCATGAAACCAGGTTAGCGGAATCGATGTAATGGCCTGGAATTGAATATAACAGAATCACTTCTGCAAAAATAACTGAATTTTTTAAGGTCAAAATGCAACTATAGTGTTTAAATCACTATTTTTGTACCCTCAAATCCGGCCCGTAGCTCAGCTGGTAGAGCACGTGACTCTTAATCATGGGGTCGAGAGTTCGAGCCTCTCCGGGCCGACATAAAAAGCAGGCAATTCCACAGTAAGAAGTGCCTGCTTTTATTTTAGCAGATTGTTTCAGGAGAAGACGGTACGCGGTCTTGCGGGAAGGGTAAGTCGTGCAGGTCGTGCAGGTCGTGCAGGTCTCTTCGTCAATCAGTCCCTTAGTCTCCCCTTCTCCCCTTCTCCCCTTCTCCCCTTCTCCCATTCTCCCCTTCATCTTCTTCACGCCGCGCACCGCGTACCGTTCTTTAGCCCTGCGCCCTGCTCAAGTATACTTCAATAACAAAGCTTCAATACCTATCGTATTTACCGTCAATTATAACTTCTTTTACTGCTTCCAGATAACCGAAACCGTTAAGCATGTCGGGTAAAAGATAACTGCCTTCGACCCATTCGTTCCATGCATTGATGGTAATCAGTTTTGGTTGTTCGGGATGACTGTCGGCATATTTTTTTGCTTTTGCAAGAAGGCTCGCAAAACTTCGCGGAGTATTGTGGTAGTGGACAACATCCTTCATACCTTTTGCAGGAAAACGCGGTGTATCGTCCCAACCTATTGACACGCACGGAAAGACCGGCACATCCAGGATAGCATCCATCTGTTCCCTTATCCTGATTGAATTGGCGCCATAAACCAGATAATCTTCATTGAGCCCTCCCATATTGTACATTGCAACACTATTGAAGCCCATTGTCTTGACATTGCCGGCAAAGCTGGCGGCAGCTTCTTCCGACATCACCGATCCCCCACCCTGGTTCCACTGGATATGCAGACCCGGGAAACCGGCTTTCTTTACTTCATCACGGAAATAATCCAGCGCTTCACGAGCTTCTTCGGCACTGTTGTCGAAACTCTCCATCAACTTACCTATACTGAAAATAGAAAATACCGGTTCTCCATTAATTTTAAAATAATTGGGCTGCTTGAAATACTGGTTTATCACCCTGTCAACTATAATCTTATAATTTTCCCAGTCCACTTTGGCGTTCCAGAGAATATCCGTATTGTCCTTGTATCGATGAACATTCCAGTAATTGTACTTCACATCGTGATTGGCCCACATAATGTAGAACTGCATCTTTTCGTTGTTCCTAGCTTTGAGGAATCCGTCGTTAAGTGCACTTTCAAGATACGGGCCACCTTCGTACCAGTACCAGTCATAAACGAATACGTTAACACCGTGGTCAGTTGCAACATCGATCCATCTTTCAACCACTTTCGGATCGTTATCCAGTTCATAACCCCACAAGGGCTGACGGGGCTGGTAATGACCATCAAATCGCGGATCTCCCTTTTTTATCACTTCCCATTCACCTGTGCCATCAGCCCACAACTTCTCCCTGCCTAACGGATCATCGTGACATGACGGCCAGATATAAGCCGCTACATAATAATTACTTTTTGACTGTTTCTCTGCCTGATCAGGCGACTGAACACTTGATGAACAGCCTGATAGAATCACAAGCACCACCAGGATGCTTAATCTGATAATTTGATTTTTCATTGGTCTGAATTTTTTAACAATTTAGCTTTTTCTTCAGGATTTACAAAAACATTCCCTGTCACCGGCATTATCAAACACCTGTAGATAGCATATTTGTTTGTTAAAATCCTGCTGGCTATATACATTGTCGTGCGGTCTTGCGGTCGTGCGGTCGTGCGGTCGTGCGGTCGTGCGGTCTTGCGGTCGTGCGGTCGTGCGGTCGTGCGGTCGTGCAGGTCTTGCAAGTCTTGCAGGTCTTGCAGGTCGTGTAAGTAGTTAGGATAGTGTCGGTTGTATGGTTAGTGCCCTAACGAATTTAGAGTTATAAGTCTCACGCAACTGTTAATTGTTAATTGACTAATTGATAATTGCTAATTGCCAATTGTTCCACCATCGCCTATAATACATAATACATTATACATTGTCTTGCAAGTCCCTTAGTCTCCCATTCTCCCATTCATCCTCTTCCCGCCGCGTACCGTTCTTTTGCCCTGTGCCCCGTGCTTGGCCACGTGCCGCAACAGGATCCTAACCCGTGACTGGAAACCGCGATTTTTCTTTCAATTGAACCCGGCTTTGCCGGCCCGCGAACACCTATAAAAATATTAAAGGATGTGAGCAAAGGTTTTCAGTTGAAAAATAAAAATGCATATCTTTAGAGTTAATAAGGTTCTTTGAAAATACACCCTGCACCTGGGCAGTATAACACATGTTGTGAATGCCGCCAATAACACTCTGCTACACGAGTACAGTTATGATGCCTGGGGAAGAATGAGGAATACGGCAAACCTGACCACCTACTCACCGGGTTCCGAACCGGTATTATTTGTTGCCGGAAGAGGATTCACGGGAC
>JAXDBC010000031.1:0-3291 GCA_034679225.1 Bacteroidales bacterium
CTGCGGCAATTGCATCAGATCGTGCCCGACAAAGATTCTGCATCATCATATCGATAGCTCCCGGCTTATATCTCTCATGACACCTGAGGTGAGGTTCATAAACGGATATTGCCTCGAGGATTGCAACCTTTGCAGCAAGGTATGTCCTTCTGGAAGCATATCCCTTTTCAGCCCCGGGGACAAGAAGAAGATAATCATGGGAAAGGCGGAGATAGAGTTTGATAAATGCTGGCTGTCAAACAACCGTGAATGCAACAGGTGCGAGGTTTCTTGCAGGTATGATGCAATCGCCATCGGCCTGGGAGAAGAAGGCAGCGAGGCCCTGCCGCTTATCGATCAGAAACTGTGTACAGGATGCGGTGCCTGCGTCGTGATTTGTCCCCCGGGAGCAATAAAACTGATTCCAATCTAATTTCCTGGCGGCTGAATCGACAGACCTTTCGCATAAAATGGTATAAAAAACAACGGAATTGCATAAAATGCTGATCGAATGTAGCGAAAACGTTAATGCCTTATACCTGTTCCAGACCCTGATTACAAACCACTCAAATAAGAGAAAATGATAAGAGGAAAAAGTCTTGCACCGGTTTGCCTGACAGGTCTGGCAATTGCTTCACTCTCATTTAGTAATCTGGCAAAAAATTCCAATCCGAATATTGTTGTGATCCTTGCCGATGATATGGGCTGGGGTGACATTAATGCCAACGGTAATGACAATATTTCAACACCGGTCCTTAACAGGCTTAAATCGGAAAGTTTAAGCTTCGACCGGTTTTATGTCTGTCCGCTGAGTGCCCCGACAAGGGCCGAGATGCTTACCGGAAGGTATTTTCTGAGGACAGGGGTCTCATCGGTTACCCGTGGTTACGAAAATATGAGAAGCGATGAAGTTACAATAGCCGAAGTTTTGAAGGAAAATGGCTACACAAACGGTTGCTTCGGCAAATGGCATAATGGACGATACTTTCTTCAGCATCCGAACAGGCAGGGATTTGATGAATTCGTTGGATTTCCCGTCGGGCATCTTGGATACTACTTCGATGCCTGGTTCCTACATAATGATGAAGAAAAACAATCGTCAGGTTATACAAGTGATTATTTTACCGGTCAGGCTATTGATTTCATGGAACGAAACAATGATAATCCATGTTTATGTTACGTGTCATTCAATGTTCCTCATTCACCCTTTCAGGTTCCCGAAGAATATTTCAGCAAGTACAGGCAGGCAGGCCTCGATTCAACTCTCTCCAGTGTCTATGGAATGGTGGAAAACATGGATTATAATATCGGACAGATACTTGCTAAACTTGAGCAATTGAAGATCGCAGAGAACACTATTGTGATCTTCTTCTCCGACAACGGACCCAATACCGATCGCTACAACGGAGGAATGAAGGGAAGAAAGGGAGCTGTCGATGAGGGGGGAGTAAGGGTCCCGTTCTATATTAAATGGCCGGAACGGATAAAACCATCCTCAACCGCACAGCTGGCTCAGTCTGTTGATATAATGCCAACCCTGATAGGATTATGCGGTTTAAACTATGACCCGGAGAAGCCATTTGACGGAATCGACCTTTCAGGGATAATAAAGGGAAAGCAAAAAACATTCGACCGCCTCATCTTTTCGCGACAGGGCAATCAGATCCTTGAAGAATGCAACAGCTCCGTGAGAAATAATACTTACAGGCTGGTCCTTACACGCAGGGATACCTTGCTCTATAACCTTAATGATGATCCCCGACAGCTTAATGACATTTCCTCAGCTGAGAAAGAAACAACAAGTTCATTACTTGACCAGCTCGTCCGGCACAATGAAGAGCTGATATCAAATTATCAGCCTGTTACAACTATTGAAGCAGGATTCAGGGAAGAAAACAGCTTTACACTTCCCGTGCAGGACGCGGCTCTCTCGGGAAAAATAAGATATTCAAGCATTCACCCCAACCAGTCGCATACGGAGAGCTGGATACAGGACGGGGATTCAATAGTATGGTCGCTTAATATTGTAAGTGACGGCACTTATAAAGTTGCTTTGCAATACGGATGCACGCCAGCAGAAACCGGAAGCCGGATGGAATTGATAACAGGATCGGGGGTGGTCTCTTTCATGATAAGTGAACCTTTTGAATCAGAGGTTCTTCCCGAAAGAGATTATGTGAAGCGCAGCGAGTCGGTTGAACGCACCTGGTCGTGGATGGATGTCGGTACGATTGCACTAAAAGAGGGTAAGGAGAAAATTTCGCTTAAGCTGGTCAGTAAAAGCCACGAAGAAGCCGGACTTATTAAATCGCTGAGATTTTCACGGATTTATAACCAATAACAGGTTGGGAAAAAGCAAAAAAGCTGTTGATCATTCGTGATAAAAAATCATCAGAGTGCGCTAACCGGTAAGTTTAGCGAGAGCAAGAGTAGCAAAGCCAAGAGCAAGCAAGAACCCGATCATATCTGTTACCGTTGTGAGAATCGGTCCCGAAGCAAGAGCAGGGTCGATGTTCATTTTTTTCAGGATTACCGGAACTCCTGTTTTCCGCATTGGGACACCCTAAAAATTATTCTGGATAATATCGTATAGTTCCTGCTGCTCTTGATCCATCTTAAGCAGATGGCTTTCTGTGTGTTTGGATGCAGGGAGGGTATAAGTTATCTGGTACATGTTATGAGTGACTTCTGCTGCCTTCTTCAGTGACAGTGTTGATTTAGCCTGATACAAAGCACGTTCCAGGTCCTTGTAAATACAATAGGCTGTGAAGGCAATGCAGATATGAGCCTCTATTCTGTCACGCAGTCTATGGTAAATTGGCCTTATCCGTAAATCAGTCTTTGACATACGGAATGCCTTCTCCACAAACCATAGGTTTTTGTAATTCTGCATGACCTCCTGGTTACTTATCCTGCTGTTGGTGATATAGCCTTTCAGTCCGTCCCAGACATGATCATAATTGTACTTTTCGTAATCAATATCAATGGTTATCTCTCCCGTTAGCCGCAAGTATTTATTGTAACCCCTTTTGTTGATGTGTGATTTTGTAAGTCTGCCTGCCTTTATTTGCTTCTCAAGGCGCATCAGACCACGTCGTCTGTTGTACTCATCCTTTGTCGCCCTGACCGATGAGTAATTGACTATGAGCCTTGTATCGTCTGATTTTGATATGCTTATCGTAGAGCCATCGGTGAAGGTTGTTTGAAGTATCTTGTTTTTGATCCTCTCCGGCTCATTCTTCAACCGGGCGCCTAGAATGTATTCATACCCATTTTCCTTCAAAGCCTTGATGTTCTCATTTGAAAGCAAGC
>JAXDBC010000032.1:0-72613 GCA_034679225.1 Bacteroidales bacterium
TATGTGCAGCCGTCGGCCGCGAAGGTATCGGCAAAGGCAGGGCGGGCAATCATCCTGGGTTTTTCGGAGGCCACTGCCGAAAGGATCATCGCTCCGTCGTGACTGAAATCGCAGGATATTACAACACCTTCATTGTCGGTGAAAGTCACCGGGGCAGCTGACAGGTCGTCAGTATCCCAGAGTTTAAGGCTGCCGTCGGAGCCGGCTGTTGCCATTTGCCGGTTACTGCCGTTGAACCGGATATCGCTGACGGCTCCCTGATGAGCCTTGAAGCCGCTGATCCTTTCGCCAAGCGCGGCATCCCACAGTTCTATCGTGCCATCATCATAACCGACTGCAATCCGGTCATCATCGGGTTTAAAGCGGATATTGAGTATCTTCTTTCCTTCGGATTCGATAGTAAGCTTCCTGTCCTTCATGCCGGTTCCCCAGACAATGCCCTTGCCCCTGTCGCTGATACCCGCCATATAATCATTATTGAGCGACAGTACCACAGATGTAACCATTATCCCTCCGGTTCCGACATCGGTGGAAGTTCTTGCTGTCAGATCCCATTTAAGCACTCTTCCGTCAAGAGCGGCTGAATATAGATATTTGCCGTCGTAGGAGAATACCAGCGACCTGATCTTTCCCGAATGGCCTTTAAGTTCAAATTCCTGTTCACTGCCTTCCACCGGGATCATGCCAATAGCATTATCCTTTTTTCCAAAAGCCAGCCAGTCCGATCCCGGGCTGACAGCCATCACATCGACGATCTCATCCCCGGAATAAACAACCCTGAAACTCTTGTCTCCGGCATCCATGTTCCATCTCAGAATATTACCGCGCGAATCGGAAGAGAAGAACTCATTTTTCCCGGGTATGAAAGCGATGTTTCCAACCGGGGAGGCGGGAGCGCTGAAATTTCTTATTTTACTGCTTCCCTTGTTTTTGGCTAAATTGTAGAGGCCTGCATAGATGTCTGCATCATTTCTGCTTCCGGTGTTATCCCTGTTGAAGAGATAAGCCTGGTATGCCAGCAGAGGCTGAAGCTCATCCTGCAGGGGAAGCTGCAATGATCTGAGTGACATGGATTTTGCAAGCGAGATCATTCTCAGCCTGCCGGTCTCCTCATTCAGTCTTAAGGCAGAATCGGCCATCATTTTTGCCAGTGTGCCTTCCCTTATGGCGTTTTCCGATTGCCTGACGACATTTTCAAACTGCCTGCGGCCGCTTATTATTTCATCTTCAGCCCTGAGCCTCATCATTTTCTCAGTATCATGTTCACGTTTTGCTGCTGCTGCTGCCGAGTCGGACAGCATCGATTGCATAAGGGCAGCCGATGCATATTCTTCCGCGACCAGTCCCCTTGCTTCAGCTTCCCTTTTCTGTTCCGTTATGATCCTGCGCTGCTTGTCGGCAGAGAATTTCAACCCCAGTGAAATCAGGGTGATCAATCCTGCCAATATTGCCAGTCCGCCTAAGATGGAGGATATCATCCTTATTTTTCTTAGTCTCCATTTGGTCTGTCTGACCTTTCTTTCTTCCGACTCGAGGAATTCCTTTTCGCTGGTACGAAGGTAGACCATTGCTCTTTCGAAAGCAGGATCGTATTTTACTGCCCACGACAAAGTGGGTTTGTTCTGATAGCGCCAGTTCAGGGCTAACTGCAGGTCAGGCTGTTTAAGCAGTCCGGCCTTCCCCTGCTGATAAAGGGATGATGATTCTGAAAGGCGGAGGTACATCTGCACCGATGCCGATTCCTCAGTAACCCATTGCCTGAGTCTGGACCAGAGAAGTATAATACTTTCGTGCGAAAGATCTATTACCGAATTATCGTCGAGCGGAACTGAATAGTGGGGATTAAGCAGCGATATTGAAGGATCGCGGAATTCCTCCACCACTTTTATCAGTTCATCGTATTCACACTGAACCGAGGACCTGAGTTCCCTTATTGTCGAAGGCAGGCGAATTCCCTTGTTGTCGGGTCCGCTGCCGGTAATGTTTTTGAAAAGACGTTCGCAGATTTTTTTCTCTTTCCCGTTCAGTTTTTCATATATCTCATCGGCATGCCTCGAGATGGCGTCTTTTATCGTGCCTATGGCGAAGTAATCGGAAAAATCGATGGGCCGGTCCGGTTCATCGAGTTCCTTCCAGCGTATCCAGGTTCTCATCAGGGCATGCTGAAGTATCGGCAGCTGATGATCGGGGTTGCTTACCTCATCAACAAGGAGTTCGACCAGATCGTCATCGATCTCTGCTCCTATTGTTTTTATGGGCCCGGCAATGACTTCCCGCATGGCTTCCCTGCTCATCTTCGAGACCATGTAATTGCTTCCGTTGATCAGGTTGGTGAATCCCCGGTAATGTGAACACTCGGTTATCAGGTCCGACCTGATTGCAATGACAAGGTATATATCGGGATTATTGTGTGATACTGAATTTGTAAGAAGAGTGACGAACCTGGCAAGTTCTTTTTCACGGTCGGGATATGACTGAAATGAAACGTCTCTGAAAAGCTCCTCGAACTGGTCAATGAACAGCAGAGTCTTTCCCCTGAACCGGTGTGATGCATTTCTTATAACTTCTCCGATCCCGTCGGGGTTTTCGCGAAGCAATTTCAGTATCTCATTTTGAGTTTCGTTTTTCGGATCCTTCACCTGACCATTGCCGCACAGGGCTGATGCCAGATTTCCCAGGGGGTCGCTTCCGGGCCTGACGCTCATTACGCGCCACTTAGTTTCACCGGCTTCCGAAAGGCTTTTGATCCTGGGTATCAGACCGCTTTGCACCAGTGAGGATTTTCCGCTTCCAGAGGCTCCGGTGACAGCCACAAACCTGCTTCTAAGCAATTTAAGGAATATCTCCTCGCTCTCTCTCTCCCTGCCGAAGAAATAGTCGCTATCTTCCGGAGTAAAGGGTCTTAAACCCGGGAAGGGACTGAAAGATTCATCTAATGTGTTTCCGGAAACCATATACTGGTAAAATTATCCTTCGTGTTTATCTATATAACGGAAAAGTTCAAAAGAACTTTCAGGAAAATGGAAGTCAAATTCGCTTATGCTTCTCAGCGGGAGCACGTAGCAGTAATAGCAGGACGATCTTATATCACGCGCCACCCTGCCCGGATCGCTCATGTCTTCATGGTTCACAAAGATCTCCGGTTCGCTGTTATCTTCTGCGAATGACCACATTATACTGTTTGATGGCTGCGAGAAAATACCCCGCTGGTTGTTTCTGGCAAAAGCCATTTTTTCGGCAAGGAACAGCAGTTCATCCTCTTTGATTTTATTAAAGCATGATGCAAGGAATTTCACCTTTTCAAACAGCAGTTCCTTCTCGTTGATCTGATCGGAAACCATTCTGTCGAGGTGGGTTCTGTTCCTGTCGGAGATTCTCGATGTAGTTGAATTGTATAGTTCCTTTGATGTGCGTGCCAAAAGCCTGGCCGCTTCTTCCCTGAGTATCTGTTCAGGGCTGAAAAGAAGCGCTGCTACCGATTCCCCCAGGTTTACATCTTCTATAAGCGGTATACACCTGAGAGTACATGCTTTTATCCAGACCCCAAGAATATTGTAATCGCAATTGAGAATATCTTCCGACAACACGGCCAGGGAGGGCAGTTCAATGGGATACCACGGATGAAGCTTTTTAAGGAGTTTTTTCCACTCGGTATTCCGGTCAGTATTACTGTAGATCAGCGATGACAGTTCAGGAATGGGATTATTCCCGTCCTCTTCAACCTTTCCCCTGTACACAAGATAAAGGATTCTTAGAAGATAGAATTTCCAGCGATCATATTCCCTGGTGAGCTGGTGAGTCAGGAATTCATTCTTTCCATCTTCCATGGCTGCAAGCATGGAAATTATCCAGGCCAGGGTTCCGAATGTCTCGGTTATAGCTGGCTTAAGTCTTTCCCGCTCGGATTGCGTCAGGTTGTATCCGGATGAAGAAAGAATGTCGAGCGACATTTCCCTCACGGGTCTTGAGTTGGATAGCAGCCTTTCGATAAGGAACGACAGGTCGTCCGGCCGGTGGATCTCCGACATCAGTCTGAGTAGCACCTTGCTTATGTTAACATTTCCGGCGGTCTTAAGATAGTATCTGTCGATATCCCTGGCTACATCCGGTCCCAGGCTGCGCATCACGGCATATACATCATCCTCTATACCGCTTATATTAAGACATTCGCATACTTCCTGTATCATATCGTTCATCCTGAACTTTCCGATGAGGAACAGGGCAAGTCTTTTTAGTTCAGGAGAGTTATCCTTCAGAAGTTTCAGTATTTCTGTGGTCTGGGGGTATCTTGAGCCGGTCAGTGTTCTACGGGCATTTTCAGCTCTCGCGAATCCACTTGAACGCGTATCCTTTGCCTGGGGCATCTCATCTTTGTCTTCCAACAGTGCTATCTTCACTGCTATCTCGGAAGCCTTGTTTCGAATATCATCGCCTGACTGTTCCGAGGATGCTATTTTCCTGAGGGCAGGGAGCAGGTTTTTGTCCTGAAAAGCAAGGGCATAAACAAACAACTCCTCATAAAACCAGGGGTTTCTGATATTATCGATTACCGACAGGTCACCGGTTTCAAGATAATACAGCTTTTTCCTGAAAAGGATTTTCCCGGCAAACCGGTTTGTCAGGTTTTCCCATTCACCACCTGAGGGATCGACTTCCATTTTTACCGGGGGTAGTATGAAATGTCTGATTCCCATAAATCTCAAATATTTAATTCAACAATCCAAATTAAGAAATTCGCCGGAATAATCACTTTCCCAGCCTTTTCTTTATCAACGAAATGAGATGGAAAAAATTTCTTCCGGCAGTATCAGTTTTTATTTCAGCCATTGAATACCAGGGTTCGCGTTCATCAAGTTTTGTCCTGACATAGACCTCAAGTTCCTCTTTAGCAATGTTTTTCAGTAATGGTCGACCGGCGGGTGAACGGACCAGACGCCGGGCAAGGCTTTCCGGAGTCATCCTGAGATAAACGGTAAGTCCGTTCAGCATCATGAATTCCATATTCCCGTGGAAGCACGGTGTTCCTCCTCCAGTTGAAATGACTGTATCACGGGCTTTAGCGACTGTCCTGAGGGCCTCCGCTTCAACAGCCCGGAAGCAGTCTTCCCCCTGTGTCTCAAATATTTCAGCAACAGGCATTCCTTTATCTTGCTCGATAAATTCATCGAGGTCAATAAACTCCCATCTGAGGCGGGATGCCAGTTTTTTACCAGCGGTTGTTTTACCGCTTCCCATGAATCCGATCAGAAATATTTTGTCGGGTTTTTGCATCAAAGTTCCAACTTCATCTGTGCCGAATCCGGGGGTTTTCCCTCATGTGGCTTTATCTCTTCTTCCTCTTCATGTTCAATTCCGGCCACAGTTTTTGATTCCTTTTTCACCACGGGTTCAATTTCCTGGATGTTATCGACCATAAAACTGGTAAGACGCTTACCTTTTGCCTTGTAGCTTTTCACGCCAATGAACTCGGCAACTTCAATAATCTCGTTGTCGCGTTCCTTGTGCTTGCCCCCGAACTGGATCTCAAAACGGGGATACTCTACTTCGGTCAGGCTTACAAGCTTCGACTCAGGATCTTTATTGATGAAGCAAAGCGGGTTTTCAGATTCCTCAATAATGAATCTCTTGACGTAATAGAATTTCTGTTCTGCATCCCAGTAAACAGCGGAATACACTGTTCCCGGGCGGTATTTTTCTATTATCAGTATATTTTCTTCAAAATGGTTCGAAAGGTCGAATCCCGTTGTCCTGAAATACCCGTTCTTGGTGATCACGAGTATCTTGTCGTCGGCGCTGAATTCACCGAGGAAGATACCTCTTCCGTCACCGTTTAGTCGGAATATGGCATCATCGAACCATATCTTTCTCCCTCCCAGTGTCGAAAGGCCCTTCTCCTTCAGTGTTATTTTATTAACAGCGTAACGGGTCAGAATATTTCCCATCGTTGTTTTGCCCTTGATGGCAAGCTGGCTGAAATCAAATTCCAGGATCAGCTTTTTGAGCCTTGCCTTGGGCTTGTGATGAATCTTGATCACTTCGGCTTCACCGTTGGGATTGGCGCTCAGGTACAGGATTCTTGAACCAGGAGTTCCTCTTGTCAGGTTGTATTCCTTGTCGCGGGTAAGTCCCGAAATGGCACATCTCTTAACAAAATAAGGGCCATTCCTGCCATCCTGATACACTATATTATAAATGGTGCGTTCATCATTCTTCAGGAAAACCTGGGCATAAATCAGGTCGTTTCCCACGAAAACCTTATCTGCCACTTTCGTTATAAGATAGCTTCCGTCCTTTCTTATCACAAGGATATCATCAATATCGGAGCACTCACATACAAACTCATCCTTTTTGAGTCCGGTGCCAATAAAGCCTTCCTTGTAGTTAATATACAGGCGTGCATTATTTGCGACCACCTTTGTAACATTGATGGTGTCGAAGCTTCTGATCTCTGTCTTTCTTTCCCTTCCCTTTCCGTATTTCTTCTTTATCTGCCTGAAATAGTTTACCGCGAAGGGTATCAGGTTCTTAAGATGGTTTTTGACCTCTTCCATCGCTGCATCGAGCGATTTGATGTGCTCATCCGCCCTTTTGGCATCGTATTTTGATATCCGTTTTATCTTTATTTCGGTGAGCATGATGATATCATCCCTGGTGATATCTCTCATCAATCTCTTTCTAAAGGGTTTCAGACCATCATCTATTGTCTTTATTACTGCCTCCCAGGTTTCGCACTCCTCAATATCCCTGTAAATCCTTTCCTCGATGAAAATCTTCTCGAGCGATGACATGTGCCATTCTTCCATCAGTTCGGAAAGTCTTATCTCGAGTTCCGTTTTCAGCAGCTCAACAGTGTTGTCGGTGGAGATCTTCAGTATATCGCTGACACCCATGAACGAGGGTTTGCTGCCAGTTATCACGCATGTATTGGGTGATATGGAACATTCGCAATCGGTTACCGCGTAAAGGGCATCGATGGTTTTATCGGGCGAGACGCCGGGCATCAGATAGATGACTATCTCCACATTCGCTGATGTGTTGTCATCAATCTTCCTGATCTTTATCTTTCCCTTTTCGTTAGCCTTTATTATTGAATCGATAAGGCTTGACGTCGTTTTACCGAAGGGGATTTCGGTGATTACCAGCGTTCGCTTGTCGATTTTATCTATTTTGGCTCTTACCTTGACCACTCCACCCCTTTGTCCGTCGTTGTATTTTGAAACATCTACCAGGCCTCCCGTGGGAAAATCAGGCCAGAGAGCGAATTCCTTACCCTGCAGGTAATTGATTGATGCGTCGATGATCTCGTTGAAATTATGGGGAAGTATTTTTGAAGCAAGCCCCACGGCAATTCCCTCTGCTCCCGTTGCAAGCAGAAGCGGGAATTTGACAGGAAGGGTTACAGGTTCCTTGTTCCTTCCGTCATATGAAAGTTTCCACTCGGTAGTTTTCGGGTTGAAGACCACTTCAAGGGCAAATTTCGACAGCCGTGCTTCGATATAGCGGGGAGCTGCAGCGCCATCGCCGGTAAGTATATTACCCCAGTTGCCCTGGGTATCGACAAGAAGGTCCTTTTGGCCAAGCTGGACAAGCGCATCTCCTATTGAAGCATCTCCATGCGGGTGGAATTGCATGGTATGGCCAATAATATTTGCGACCTTATTGAAGCGGCCGTCGTCCATTCTCTTCATGGAATGGAGGATACGCCGCTGAACGGGTTTCAGCCCGTCATAAAGATGAGGCACTGCCCGTTCAAGAATAACGTATGAAGCGTAATCGAGAAACCAGTCCTTGTACATTCCCGACAATGCCGTCACCGAATGCATGGCAGCCGGGCTCTGAGCAATATCACTTCTCTCTTCAGGCCTGTTCATTTCAAGATCCTGATCTTCCATCCTCTTCTTATGCTGTTAAATTCTTTATGCTTCCTGCTCGACGAGATCCTCCTCCACTCTCAGGTTTTCAATAATGAAATCCTGCCTGTCAGGAGTATTTTTCCCCATGTAGAACTCGAGATAGCTATGCACGGTGTCGTGTTTTTTCATCCTCACGGGTTCCAGCCTCATATCCTTTCCTATGAAGTTTTTAAATTCATCGGGTGAAATTTCCCCGAGGCCTTTGAACCTTGTTATCTCGGGCGTTGGTCCCAGTGCTTTAATAGCCTTTTCCTTTTCACCCTGAGTATAGCAATATCTTGTTTCCTTTTTGTTCCTCACCCTGAAAAGCGGTGTCTGAAGAATATATACATGTCCTTTTCTGACAAGGTCGGGAAAGAATTGCAGGAAGAAGGTGAGCAGAAGCAGTCTTATATGCATCCCGTCGACATCGGCGTCGGTTGCTATTACCACATTGTTGTATCGCAGATCTTCCAGTCCGTCCTCGATGTTGAGTGCAGCCTGAAGGAGATTAAACTCTTCGTTTTCGTACACGATCTTTTTTGTAAGTCCGTAGGTATTGAGAGGTTTGCCTCTCAGGCTGAATACTGCCTGTGTTTCCACGTCGCGCGACTTGGTTATTGAACCGCTGGCGGAATCTCCCTCGGTAATAAAGATGGTTGAATCGAGCTTGCGTGCATCATTGCTGTTGAAGTGTATCCTGCAGTCACGCAGCTTGCGGTTATGAAGGCTTACCTTCTTTGCCCTTTCCCTGGCAAGCTTCTTGATCGATGAGATTGCTTTTCTTTCCTTTTCAGAATCCTGTATCTTTTGATGGATGATCCTGGCAGGTTCGGAGTTTTTGTGAAGATAATCGTCGAGCTGTTTCCTGATGAACTCGAAGATGAAATTCCTTACCGAAGGTCCTTCAGGGCCCATGTCCTTTGAACCCAGTTTGGTCTTGGTCTGCGACTCAAATATAGGTTCTTCAACCTTGATGCTGATTGCAGCAATGATTGAAGCCTTGATATCGGCAGGATCGAAGTCCTTCTTGTAGAAATTATTAATTGTTTTGACGAAAGCCTCCTTGAAGGCTGCGAGGTGGGTTCCTCCCTGTGTGGTATTCTGCCCGTTTACAAAGCTGTAATATTCTTCCCCGTAATGCGAACCGTGGGTAAAAGCCAGTTCAATATCGTCGCCAATAAGGTGAATTATCGGATAGAGGCCCTCCTTGTTCATATTCTCGTTGAGCAGGTCAACCAGACCGTTCTTCGACTGGAATCTGGTACCGTTGAAGTTGATTACAAGTCCGGAGTTCAGGTAAACGTAGTTTTTAAGCATTGAATCCACGTATTCCGAGATGAAGTGGAATTTCCCGAACATTTCTTCGTCTGGCTGAAAAACAACCTCAACGCCGTTTTCCTCTCTTGTCGGTTCAAGAGGAAAATCCTTTACGATCAGCCCATTGGCGAATTCACTCACTTTAACCTGTCCGTCGCGGAATGATTTGATCACGAATTTGCTCGACAACGCGTTCACTGCCTTGACACCGACACCGTTAAGGCCTACGGATTTCTTGAAAGCCTTGGAATCGTATTTGGCACCGGTATTCATTCTTGAAACTACTTCCGTTACTTTTCCCAGGGGAATACCCCTGCCGTAATCGCGGATTCTTACCTCGTTCCCATTGATGGACACATCGATCTTCCTTCCGAAAGTCATCATGAATTCATCAATTGAGTTATCCATCACCTCTTTCAGAAGAACATAAATACCGTCATCCTGCGATGAGCCGTCGCCCAGTTTTCCTATGTACATGCCGGGTCTCAGCCTGATATGTTCGCGCCACTCAAGAGTTTTTATATGTTCCTCTGAATATCCGACAACTGTCATTTTCCGGAATTTTTGCGCAAATATAATTAATTCGATATTAGTCGTCAGTTCTAATTTTCAACAATACGCCCCGCTTTTGTTCGCTCTGAAGGCGCTTCAGAAGCCGGTCCGAAATATTTCATCTGATTAATTGACTCTTATGCCACACATCAAATGATTGTGAACAACGGCATAGGTTGTTAATAAATGGTGTACAATCAGACAATCCCCATCTGCTTCATGAGAAAGGCAGCGTTCATCTTCCGGGTAATTCCGTCGCGTAGAAGGTAGTCGAAGCTGATATTATCACCATCAATTTCGATCTCGAAGCATTTGTTCTGTACCCTTCCCGGGTGTTCCTGCTCCATTTCCCCCAGGGAGATGTCATGAGTGGCGATCAATCCTGTTCCTCCCATCTCAAGCAGTTTTCCCAGGAATTGTTTTGAGCCAAGGCTCTTGTCAGTCGAGTTGGTTCCCTTGAGTATCTCATCCAGGACAAAAAATATGTTTTCTTCTCTTTCAAGCCTCTCTTTCAATATTTTAAGTCTTTTCAGCTCAGCATAGAAATAGGATTCATTATGTTTCAGGGAATCGACTGTCCTCATGCTTGTAAAAAGCATTACGGGAGCAAGGTTCATGCTACTGGCACACACCGGGGCTCCTGTCATCCCCAGTATCATGTTAACCGCAACAGTTCTCAGAAAGGTACTCTTACCCGCCATATTGGGGCCGGTTATAATGTAAACTATTCCCTTTTCACTGACTGAAAAATCATTGCATACCCGTGTATCGCGGGGAAGCAAGGGATGGCCCAGGGCAACTGCTTCAAACACAGGTTCCCGGTCGCTTATTGAAGGGTAGCAATAGTCGGGGTTGTTAAAGGCATAATTAGCCAGGCTGTTTAGGGCATCTGCCTTGCCGAGGAGGCTCAGCCATAAGGGAAGTCCCTGCTCTGCCGATTTCCGCCATTTTTCAAGCTTTATTATGCAGTGAAAATCCCAGAGCAGAAAACCGTTTAAAAGGAATCCTAAAATCATGTTAAGTCTGCTGTCGAACTTCCTGATCAGCCTGTCCAGATCCCTTATCTTTCCGGCAACTGACCCGCCGGCTGAGCAAAGTTTATCCTTAACTGACAGCAGTATGGCGGAATTAAAACTTTCATTTTCGAAAGCTGAAACAAGCTGTCCGAATGAAGAGAGAAAATTATGTTTTCGTGAAACCATATCATGAATCCTGTTTGTCCTGCCAAGCGACAGGCCTGTCAGGCCAAGGTTGACAAGGAAAATCAGCATGAAGGCGGAAAATGGCATGATTCCTCCTATAAGCAATCCGAAGGATGCAAGTGCTGCTGCCGGGAGGATGTGGTAAGCAATCCTTTTAAACGGCGATGCAATCGAATCTTCATCTTCTCCGAGCCATTCCCTCAGACTATTTATTTCTTCATCGTCAAGGGGCTTTCCCAGTCCGCATGCCATGAATTTCTGGCGCCATTCCAGCTTCGCTGCCAGTTCCCGCACTGCTTCCTGCATTGGTAATATCTCATTTCTAAGCTTATATGGATCGAGCAGCCAGGTCACAAGCATGTTTCTACCCGAACCCGTCACTGTCCGGTTCAGATAACTGAACAGGGAAGAATTGCCGAAAAGGTCGATATCAACCGAGAAATCATGTCCCGGATCGATAAAATCCGCTCCGCCGTTGAATGGAGAAAAATCGCCGTCGAGAGCCCTGATCTCGTTTCCGTTAATCCTTACCAGGTTTTCGGCTATCGTGATCTCCGAAGTGAGATCCCCGAATATCCTGATAAGGAACAGAAACAATATTATTACTGAAAGGAGTACGGCAGTTCCTGCGATTAGCGAATGGTTAAAAGTCAGGACCGACAGGACAGCTCCGCCAATGAAAACCAGAAGTCTGAGCAGTGATACAAGAAGATGTTTTTTCTTTAATTCCGAAAGCTCCTGTTCCTGTTCCTGCTTCAGTTCATGGTATATTTCCCTTATCTTCTGACGATCCATTTCAAAACATCATAGCCCTCACTCTGAAATCGGATTTTTTCCTGAAGTAATCCCGTCTTTTCGATTCAAAATGCCATGTCCATTCTTCTGTATGTTCCGCTTCAGGCAGCTTAACCAGAACTGAAGGTTTTTCGATTATCCTGCCGGAACTTTCCGTGATTATCTCGGAGATATCTGTAATAAGGACCGACTTGTATTTTTTCAGTAATCGCAAATGGCTTTCCTGGACCTTTTGTCTGAACCTGAGCCTGGCTTCTTCATCTCCCCCCGATCTTTTTTTAAGGAATTCAAGGGGAAGGATTTCCAGCTGAGTCATGATATTCAGTGAGATAAGCATGCCCGGATCAAACTGCAGACTTAGCTCAGCCACATTAATTTCGTCGGGCGATTTAAGCCTGTTTAAAAAGAATACTCTCCGGGCTTTCTCCCATACTTCATGAATAAGTCCTCCTGAAATATCATCCTCGATCAGGGTAACCTTGTTCAGTTCCCTGACCTGTTCCCTGACCTCAGGCGGATGGACTATATCGATCAGGTATACTTCCGTTCCGGTGTCGGATATTTCCCTCAGTGGAAAATCGAGGAGCCAGCCGCTTCCGAGAACCGTCACCCTGTATGGTTTGCATGCTTTCACTGCCTTGATAATAAAAGCCCTGCAACTTTTCAGGTGGCTGTTCCAGCTTCCTTCCTCATCAAAATGATGATAAATGAGTCCTCTCTGGTAGTTGTAATAACCCATTCTGTGGAGCACCCGGCGGTATGAAAGGTCGTATGCCATTTTCAGGAGTTTCGTCGCATTTCGTTTAGTGCCCTGATCATAAAGTTACTGAATTTCACGGAAAGTACATCAGGATCGGTGGTCCCGAATGAGTCGGGGTTAACCGGTTCGAAGACCTTCAGTTTAACCCTGTGGCCTGTAGTGAAAACAAGTCCGTGTTTTGGTAGAGTTCCTCCCGATCCGTCGAGCACTATCGGCAGGATAGGCACTCCGGCATTGATTGCCATCTGGAATGCACCTCTTTTGAAAAATCCTATATCCCCGTTAACCGACCTTGTGCCTTCGGGGAACATCATTACCGAGGTACCCCGGCTAAGCGACCGCATCGATTTTTCCATCATTTGTTCCTTGCTGTCAGGGTCACCCCTGTTGATAATGATGTAATCGGCCATTCTCAGGTACCATCCCACGAAAGGTACCTTCATATTCTCTATCTTCGAAACCCATTTCAGGTCGTAGCCCAGGCAGTTAATAAACAGGATATCAAGGATCGACTGATGATTTGATATTATAACATAAGGCACATCGCCGGATGCATTCTCCTTTCCTTCGATAATCACTTTCCATATCGTAGTAACTCCTACAAGGATTTTGCTTTGCCGGTTGAGAAGCCGGTGGATTACCTTCCTGTTTTTATCGAATGGAAGGGCGAAAATCCAGACCAGGAAGGTGATCGGGAAAAACACAACGATAATAATCACTCCGGTCAACCATATGAAAATCGATTTCAGAACATCCATAAGCCGTTTCCCTTACTTAAAAGAGATTAAAGATATCAAATCCAGGGCAAAAGCTATTCTCTTTATCCAGAATTTGCCTTATATCCTTTACCATATGCCTGCATCCCGGGAGATTCCGGCATGCCTCTTCAAGTCCGGAATGTCCAGTTATCCTGCATTCATCTATAATTCCATCCTTCACCGAAAGCTCGCAAGTTACCTGCCTGTTCTCGAACATGAAGCAGTTTCTGAAGACATATGGCGGTCCGCAGGCATAATTCCAGTCCCATGTTTTGTAACGGTTTTCGGCGAGTCCGGCAATCCTTCCTTTCTCTGTCTCCGACAGGTTTGAAACTGCCGCACCGGGGTAATTCCGGAGAAACCATTCCAGCATCAAATCCCTGAAATGCTCAGTCCCGGCGACATTTTTCAGCATTCCTTCAAGGTTGGTAACCGGCGAGGGATTGGAAGCAACCGCTCCGGACCCGTAAACTGAAGTGTCTTTCCTGATTGAATTCCTCATAAAATCGAGGTCGGCACTGAACAGGAGAGTGCCGTGGTGAAGAACCCTGTTCCTGAATACATACTCGGCGTTGCCCGAGATCTTGAGCCCTCCGACCTTAAGATCGCTCTTTCCTTCAAAACGGGCATCGATACCCAGAGAAGCAAGAAAAGATATCACAGGTCGGGTGTATTTTCTGAAATCAATCTGCCTGCCTTCAGTGCTGTTAAGGATGAAGCTGAAATTCAGATTTCCGGGGTCATGGAAAACGGTTCCCCCTCCTGAAATCCTCCTTATTACCGGAATCTCATTTTCAGTTACAAATCTTGTGTTGGTTTCCCTGTGGGGAAGTTGGTGCTTTCCTATTATAAGCGACCTTTCATTGATTGAAAGGATAAAATATTCCCCGGGCGAATTCCTCAGGAGGAATTCATCTGCTGCAAGGTTGAAAAAGGGATCGCCCGAAGGCATGATAATGCACTGCATTGCCTTATGTTAAACCTTCACCAGGGTTTGCCTTTCGAACAATGAGAATAACTTACAGATTCCCCATCCTATAAAGGCTCCGAGAATTGCACCTCCCACGATATCGCCCGGGTAATGTACTCCCAGGTATATCCTGCTGTAGCTGACTGCCGAAGCCCACAGGATTATAAAAACCGTGTACCATTTTTTCCTGAATAAAAGAAGGCTCAGGAAGGCTACATTGAATGAGTTGGCCGCGTGTGATGATACGAATCCGTAGCTGCCGCCGCAGACTCCCCTGACCATGTGCACGAGTCCCTGGAGGGAAGTTTCATGGCAGGGCCGCGGCCGGGCGACGAGATCCTTGATCAGAACCGATATACGGTCGGACAAAAATATTGCCAGTGCAATCAAGAGCAGCAGTATCCAGATCTTTTTCCCGTATTTCCTCCCCATCCAAATGAGAATGGCAAGGTAAAGGGGTACCCACACCAGTTTCAGGCTGAGAAAGAACATTATGTCGTCCCAGAATGGTGAATTGGCCGAATTGAGAAATAGAAACAACTGCTGATCAATCTGTTCCATAGACATCAATAAGCTGCCAGCAACTTCCATATCATTTCCTTCAGAGTGCTTATACCCTCACCCGTGATGGCTGAGAAAAACACCCTGGGAAGTTGGGGCAGGTCCTTTCTGAGTTCATTCCTGATCTCCTCGTCAACCAGGTCAGCTTTTGAGATGCCGAGTAGCCTCTTTTTGTCGAGAAGTTCGGGATTATACATTTTAAGTTCGTTAACAAGGATGTCATATTCATCCATAATGTTCCGGCTGTCGGCAGGAATGATGAACAGGAGGATAGAGTTCCTCTCGATATGCCTGAGAAATCTTATTCCCAGACCTTTGCCCTCATGCGCGCCCTCTATTATTCCGGGGATGTCGGCCATCACGAAAGATTTATCTTCGTGGTAGGATACCATTCCCAGATTGGGAACCAGGGTGGTGAAGGGATAATCGGCAATTTTGGGTCTGGCAGCCGATACCACCGACAGGAGTGTTGATTTTCCTGCATTTGGAAAGCCCACCAGTCCGACATCGGCTAATATTTTCAGTTCCAGAATAAAGCTGTCCTCTATACCCGGTTCTCCCGGCTGCGCGTACCTCGGAGTCTGGTTTGTAGCCGACTTGAAATGATTGTTTCCCAGTCCGCCCCTTCCTCCCCTGGCCAGAATCATTTCCTCGCCATGAGCGGTTATCTCGAAAAGAAATTCCCCTGTACTTTCCTTTTTTGCTATGGTGCCGAGAGGCACCTCGATAACAACGTCGTTTCCGTCGGCCCCGGTGGAGAGCTGCTGCCCTCCCGGGCCGCCGTTACCCGCGAATATATGCCGTTTGTACCTCAGATGCAGGAGAGTCCACATCTGGTTGTTTCCCTTCAGTATTACGTGGCCTCCCCTTCCTCCGTCGCCTCCGTCAGGTCCGCCCTTCGGTATGAATTTCTCTCTCCGAAGATGGGCGGATCCGGGACCTCCGTTGCCCGAGCGGCAATAGATCTTCACGTAGTCGACGAAGTTGGAGCCTGCCATTACTGTTTAATATGTTCCCTGACAAGTAAGCAAAGGCGTTCGAAGATGTCCTCTATCGATCCCACTCCATTCAAAGGCTGGTAAATGCCTCTTTTCCTGCAGTATTCTATTATGGGTTCTGTTTTGGCCTTGTAAACATCGATCCTGTTTTCGATCACGGCCGGATCCTTGTCGTCGGGACGACCTGAAAGCTCAGCCCTGAGGATCAGTCTCTTCACCAGTTCATCATGATCGACGTCGAGCACCAGCATGCTGTCGATCTTCATTCCTCTTTCGTTAAGCATTTTTTCGAGAGCTTCTGTCTGGGCAACAGTGCGGGGGAATCCGTCGAACAGGAAACCTGCGGTATCCTTTGCTCCGTCAATTTTGGCCGCGATCATCTCGATAACGACCTCATCAGGAACAAGCTCGCCTTTTGACATTATTGCACTCATTTTCTTTCCGAGTTCGGTACCGGCTGCAATTTCAGCGCGGAGCATGTCGCCGGTTGAAAGATGTGTGAGGTTGAATTTCTCAGCCAGCCTAACCGACTGAGTTCCCTTACCCGATCCGGGAGGACCAAAAATCAAAAAATTAACCATAGGTATTATTTTTATTAAAAAGGTTTAAAAATACAATCACTGAACGAGTGTATACACTGAGGGCAGGTTTCTTCCCTCTCCATTGTAATCAAGGCCGTAACCAACCACGAATTCATTTGGTATCTCGAATCCCACATAGTCTATAGTAATATTTTTCCTGTAGGCTTCGGGCTTGAGCAGAAGAGTTACAATGCTGATCTCCTTTACATCACGTATTATCAGGTTATCTACCGTATGCTCGAGTGTAACTCCGGTATCGACGATGTCCTCGACAATGATGACCGATTTGTCCTTCAGGTTTTCGTTCCAGCCAATCAGTTCCCTTATCTCGCCCGACGAGCTTGTGCCCGTGTAGGATGCCAGTTTAATAAAGGTGATTCTTGCCTTCAGGCGGATTCTCCTGAAAATGTCGGCTGCAAATATGAACGATCCGTTCAGCACTCCGACAAAGATCACTTCCTTGCCTGCAAAATCGGAGTTAATCCGTTCGGCAAGTTCAATGACCTTATTGTTAAGAACATCCTCCGGGATATATTCCCTGAATTTCTTGTCAAGAATCTGTATTTCGGTGTTTGTCATGATCCGGTAATCTGCTTAAAATACCCCTGCGAAAATATGAAAATAATAACTTATTTTTGTACTCATCAGTAAGTTAAATGAAAATAATAAGATGGAACCAGTTGTCAGTATAATAATGGGTAGCACATCCGACCTGCCCGTAATGGAGAAAGCTGCTCAGGTACTCAACGATTTCGGCATTCCCTTTGAGATAAATGCCCTATCAGCTCACCGCACACCCGAAGAGGTTGAACTTTTTGCAAAAGGAGCTGCTACAAGAGGCATAAAAGTAATAATCGCGGCTGCAGGGATGGCTGCTCACCTACCCGGGGTCATTGCCGCCATGACTCCTCTTCCCGTAATAGGAGTTCCTGTAAAAGCTTCTCTTGAAGGTATTGATTCAATGCTTTCTATCATCCAGATGCCTCCGGGAATACCAGTGGCGACGGTCGGCATCAATGCCGCCCAGAATGCAGGCATATTAGCGGCACAGATCATCGGGACAGGCGATCCTGCTGTAATGGAAGCTGTTGTCAGATTCAAGGAAGGTCTCAAAAAAAAGATTATTGAGGCAAACGAGGAACTGAAGAAGATCAAATACCCGTACAAGACCAACTGATTATTATACGGCTTTCTTTTTAAGCACAGGAAATTCTGAGCTAACCCCCTACCCTGGAAGGGGGTTTTTAGCTCCTATATGTCAATATGTTAAGTGCATTTTTGAACATCAGGCCTCACGCCTTATATCTTCACTTTCCACCTTTTCAAATTTCCAAAAAAAAATTACGATTCCTGTGCCTGTTTTCAGAAATATTGCATAAATTGTGTCAGTAAAATGAAACAGTTTGTACTCGCTGCACAAGATATCTGTTTCGGTCATTTTTATTTTTCTCTTTTCCTCAGCCTCCGGCAGTGATCCTTATTTTCCTGCCGCGGGTGCCGTAGAAGCAGGGATGGGATGGTCGTGCGTCATGAAACCTGGATTCTGGTCCTCCTTCCACAATCAGGCCCTTCTGCCCTTCAACCTTTCGGCCGCTGCCGGTATAAATTACCACAACAGATTTGGCATCAGCGAGCTGGCGACAAAGACGGCCGCCATTGTCGTTCCGCTCGAGAATGCCGGTTTGGGGTTGATCTACAGCCATTTCGGCTACCGCGATCTGGCAAGGCATTCTGCCGGTCTTGGCTGCGGCCTCAGGTTATCCGAAAAGATCTCAGGTGGAATACAGGCAGATTTCTTCGCCGAGAAAACGGCAGGGGAATACAGGGAAAGAAGGTCGCTGTCGTTCGAGGCCGGAATGCACATAAGAATATCCGAGCAGGCAAGCCTGGGAATCCATGTTTTCAATCCGGTTCCGGAGGCACTCAGGCACGACCGTCTTCCTTCGTCGCTAAGGGTCGGAGCCGGACTGATACTGAGCAGTGAACTGAAGGTCTCCGCCGAAACGGAGATGTCGACTGAAGGAGGACTGGACATCAGGGTGGGCTTTGAATATAATCCTGCGCGCAATATGAGTCTCAGGGGCGGATTCAGCAGCACGGGAAACTGCTTCTGTTTCGGTGTCGGATATGAATTAAAGCCCGTTCAGATCGATCTCGGATTCAGCACTCACGACAGGCTGGGTATATCAACTGCCGTTTCGCTCATATTTTCATTCAAATGAGATTTATGAAAGCATGGGTGATTATATCAGTATTGCTGATCTCGGTAAAAGCTGTTTACTCTCAGGAGGATAAGATCCCCGGTGTCATTACGCAGATAGCGGAGGAGTTGTCGGAGTATGACACGGATGCTGATGCGGCAGGAGAATATGCCCTGAGGCTGTATGATCTCTCTGAAAAGCCTGTAAGGATCAATACGGCTGACGAGCAGGAATTGTCGAGGTTGTTTTTCCTTACTGACTTCCAGGTAAAGGCTCTGGCTGATTACGTCCGTAAAACAGGAACTGTCTACACGGTTTACGAGATTGCTGCAGTGCCGGGTTTCAGTGCGTCGCTGGCACGAATGGTTGCTCCCTTTGTATCGCTGACGGATGAGAAGCAGGAAACCGGAAAAGCCTTCAGGCTGAGAAACAACATACTTAGCAATTTCACTGTCAGGCATCCTGCAGCTGACACTTCGGCTCCGGGCGGATCGTGGAAGATGCTGACCAGGTACAGGTTCAGTGCAGGACAGTTTTCAGGCAACATAACGACAGAAAAAGATGCCGGTGAAAAACTCTTCCCGGGGAAAAAGCCTGTTCCGGACTTTCTTTCCGCGAGTCTTCTCTGGGAGGGAAAAGGACTTGTAAAGAAAGTGATAGTCGGCGATTTCGGAGCAAGGTACGGTTTGGGCACAGGAATAAATACCGGTCTACGGATGGGATTATCGCTGACGCAGACCGGTTACCTGTCGGGAGGTGATGATATCAGGCCTTACACATCAACGGATGAGAATCAATTCTTCAGGGGAGCTGCCGTTCAGCTTCGCGGCGGAAAAACGGGCATGACCATTTTCTGGTCAAGGAATCGGATTGATGCCTCAACTGATACCACGGGCAATCCGGAACAGGCAAGCATTAAAACATTCCTGCGGACAGGGCTTCATACAACGGCTTCATCGCTTGCCTCCAGAGATGCGGTTACGGAGACTTCATACGGAATAAGCCTTACGACTGATATCAAATCGTTAAGGCTTAACCTGCTCTGGTCACAAAACAGCTTTTCCATTCCGGTTATGAACTACGATCCTTCTCTCCGGGAGCTGTATGACTTCAGCGGGAGGATCAACCCTATTGCCACTGCCGGTTACAGGTACATGCCGGGAAAGATGCTTCTGTACGGCGAAATAGCATTTAACTCTGAAACAAGGAAGGCATTTGTCCAGGGTTTATCGTTCAGGCCTTCTGACAGGTTATCGGTAAACATGGCATACAGTCATTATGATCCGGGCTTTACCAGTTTTCATGGCAAGGGGTTGTTCAGCAGTTCTGCAGGTGACAATTCCAGAGGCCTCTTCGGCAATTTCACTTTTGAGGCTGCAAAGCACCTGTTCCTGAGTGCCGGCGTTGACCTGAAATCTCATCCCTGGCTCCGGTACAGGTGCTCCGCCCCGTCATACGCCGTAAGAAAGGAACTCAGGCTAAGCTACCTTCCCTCCGAAAGAATATCATTTGAAGCTGTTTACAGTCAGAGGCAATCGATGAATGACCGGAGTGAATCGAGCGGCGTAAAGAAACAGTATGATTTTAAAACATCATTGTTAAAGTTGTCATTTCGTTACCTGCCTTCCGAAGATCTTACACTGACAACCAGGATAGACCGTAAATGGGTAATCCATTCAGGTTCAGGAGGGATAATAATGCTTCAGGATGTCAGCTGGCGCATAAGGGCATTGCCGGCAACATTGTGGTTCAGGCACTGCATTGTGAGAACCGGTGACTGGGATTCAAGGATCTATGCATATGAGAACGATCTGGTTCACAGTTTCAGCATTCCGGCCTTATGGGGCCACGGGAGCCGGAGCTATGCAATGGTCTCCGTGAAGCCTTCGGAGTATTCCGATATCAGGATCAAGTTTGCCTTCGGGAATTCATCCGGTTCCGAAGAAGGTAAAAACACGGGGGAACTTAAAATTCAGGCAAGGGTCAGATTCTAAGATGCATGATTTTCAGCGCTTTTCCCCGTCGGTTTTATATCCCTGATATTCAGCTGAAGATTACGCTTCCCCCTGAATTCGTTCATTTCTATCGAATAACAGACGTCGAATGGCTTTCCGGTTTTTATATCATCGTAATGTTCAGCCAGGCCGAATGCAATGGCCGGAAAACTGAGGCTGCCTGTTGATTCATGGCATAGGTCGAGCTTGAGATGCTCTCCGCTCGAACCCACCATGCGTCCTTTTCCGGTATCGTATACATTCCGCGAAACAAATACCGGCGACATGTTTTCTGGTCCGAATGGCTGGAACATGTTCAGAAAACCGTAGAAATCAACAGTTATCTCGGAGAATGACAGCTCGGAGTCGATGAACACCCTGGGTACAAGCTGATCCTCGCTGATGGTTTCTCTTACATATTGTTCAAACCTTTCGATGAAAGGAGTGATGTTCTCTTTTTTAAGGGTAAGACCCGCGGCGAACATATGACCGCCGAAGCTCTCGAGCAGGTCGCTGCAGGCTTCGATTGCCTGATAAAGGTCGTAACCCTGTACCGAGCGTGCCGAACCGGTTGCAAAGCCGTTCGATTCGGTAAGTATCACTGTTGGCCTGTAGTAGGTCTCGATTAGCCGTGAAGCCACTATTCCTATTACTCCCTTTTTCCATGAGGGATTATAAAGAACCGTTGTTTTGGCATTCAGCCGGCGCTGATCTTCCGAGATCATCCTCATGGCCTGGGTGGTTATTGACCTGTCGACGCTTCTTCTTTCTATATTGAAATTGTTTATCTCCTTGCTTATTCCGGTTGCTTTCCGGGTATCGTTTGAGACGAGCAGTTCGACGGCCTTTCTTCCGGATTCCATTCTTCCCGCTGCATTTATTCTTGGGCCGATCTTGAAAACCACATCCTCGATTGTGAGGGTGCGGTTCACCTCCGCCTCACGGATAATTTCCCTTAGTCCGGTCCGTGGGGCTTCATTCAGCTGTTTCATGCCGAAATAGGCCAGCACCCTGTTTTCTCCCGTAACAGGCACTATGTCGGAAGCTATGCTCACGGCCACCAGGTCGAGATATCCAGTTATATCACTGAATGGTATGGTATGGACCTTTGCATAGGCCTGTATCAGTTTGAAACCCACACCGCATCCCGAGAGTTCCTTGTATGGATAGCTGCATCCCGTTTGTTTGGGATCAAGAACAGCAACGGCGTCCGGGATTTCGTCGCCCGGATAATGATGGTCGCAGATAATGACATCTATTCCCTTCGACCGGGCGTTTTTCACTTTCTTAACGGCCTTGATACCGCAATCGAGAGTGATCATCAGTTTGCAATTCATTTCCTGGGCAAAATCAATTCCCATATCCGATACGCCGTAACCCTCCTTATAGCGGTCGGGGATATAGTACTCCACATTAGAATACTGTTCCCTGAGGAAGGAATACACAAGGGCTACAGCCGTGGTTCCGTCCACATCGTAATCGCCGTAAACCAGTATCTTCTCATTCTTGTTTATTGCTGTCGAAATCCTTTCCACAGCAATTGTCATCCCCTTCATCATAAAGGGGTCGTGGAGGTATTCCAGATTGGGTTCAAAAAAAACCTTTGCCTCTTCGGAGGTCGTAATTCCTCTCTGTACCATAAGGTTGGCAATGGTTTCCGATATTTTTTCAACATCTGCAAGCTGCCTGACAACCGCCGGATCACCCTTCTCCTTTATCACCCATTTCTTATTCATTCTCTGTCAATTTATCCATTTAAGGTCAAAAACCTCCCGGAGGTTCTGCTTTACAAGCAATTTAACATGCTCAATATCCTGTTTACCGCCAAGTTCCTTCTCAAGCGAAGTAACACCCTTATCTGTATAGCCGCATGGATTAATATAGTCAAAATATGTCAGATCGGTATTGACATTGAATGCCAAACCATGCATTGTTACATATTTGCTTGCCCTTACTCCTATGGCACAAATCTTACCCGGCCGTTTCCCCTGTTGCGCGTTGAGCCATACACCTGTGGCGCCTTCGATCCGCGATGAGCTGATGCCGAAGTAACCAAGCGTAACAATTATCGCTTCTTCGAGCCTGTTGATATACTCGCGCAAGCCTATACCTATTTTTTCAAGGTCGAAAATAGGATAAGCGACTATTTGTCCCGGCCCGTGATAGGTAATGTCTCCTCCCCTGTTTGTCCTGAAGAATTCCGCATCCCTTGCCTGAAGCTGTATATGGTCAATCAGCAGGTTATTCTCCGATCCGCTCTTGCCAAGGGTATAAACGTGAGGATGTTCTACAAGGATAAGTGCTCCGGGCTGATCCGGACCGGCGGCGGGATTGCTTTCCTGAAGGCTGGTCTTTCTTTTGATTATCTTTCTGAAAACACTCTCCTGCAAATCCCAGGCTTCTTTGTAGCTTATTACTCCAATATCTTGATATAAAACACTATAGCTCAATCAGGGAAAATCTGTTAATGCATTACAATATAGTTATTTTTAATTAATATTCATCTGTTTCTCAGAATGAAAAGAGGACCTGACAAGGGGATGGCATTCAACATAACTGAAACCTTCAGCCAATGCCATCTTCCTGTATTCATCGAATTTGGCGGGGGTGACGAAGCTTACGGCCTCCATATGATCCATTGTAGGCTGAAGGTATTGTCCTATTGTCAGTATGCTGCAACCGGCCACATGAAGATCCTTAATGGTATTGGCCACCTCCTGATCAGTTTCTCCAAGGCCAACCATAAATCCAGACTTGGTTCTCACTCCGTTTTCAGAAAGGATTCTGAGGACCCTCAGGCTGGTATCATAACGGGCTTTTGTCCTGATAAGCGGAGTAAGTCTTCTTACCGTTTCTATGTTGTGGGAGATGATATCGGGGAAGGAATCAATCACAAGCTTTATGTAAGCTTCCACACCGTCGAAATCGGGTATAAGCGTTTCCATAGTTATTCCCGGGTTTTCCTGTTTTATCATCCTGATTGTTTCTGCCCAGAATGATGAGCCCCGGTCGGGAAGGTCATCGCGGTCGACTGAGGTAATAACGCAATGTTTCAGTCCTAACAATCTTATGCCGGCAGCGAGGCGTGCCGGTTCTTCCGGATCGGGAGAAAGCGGTTTGCCGGTTCGTGTTGCGCAGAACCTGCAGGCCCTGGTGCAAACATCGCCCAGGATCATGAAGGTAGCAGTGCCGGCGTTCCAGCATTCGCCTATATTGGGGCAGTTACCGCTGATGCAGATGGTGTGAAGCTTGTTATCCTCCACTATCCTCTTCACCCTGGAATAATTTTCCCCGCTTGCCCTCTGCATTTTCAACCATTCCGGCAATCTTCTCCCCTTTTGCATATCTGAATAATGAACGACAAATTTACTAAAAATAGTTGAGTTGCTTCCGGCACCTTTTGCAAGAGCCTGTTTCATCTTTCAGCGCCGGGCGGACGGGAATACTGCAATATTTAAGGATCTGATATTTTTAAATGCCGGCAATGCAACAACAAAAAAAACTATATTTGTTAAGTGACAATTCTATCCAAAAATCATATAAAAAATCCAATATGTCAGAGAACGATTTCAGGATCAACAAAAACTATCAGACAGTCATCGGTGACATGCCCAAAGTAGGGATCCGTCCGGTGATTGATGCCCGTGAAAGGGGAGTAAGGGAGTCGCTTGAAGAGCAGACCATGGGGATGGCCAAATCAGCGGCTGCCCTGATCAGCAAGAACCTGAGGTACCCGAACGGGGAGCCTGTTGAATGCGTCATTTCCGACACCACTATCGGACGAGTGGCACAGGCTGCAGCCTGTGCAGAGAAATTCAGAAAAAGCGGCGTGGGTCTGACCCTTACGGTAACTCCATGCTGGTGCTATGGAAGCGAAACCATTGACAGTGACCCTCTCATGCCCAAAGCCATATGGGGATTCAACGGCACCGAAAGGCCGGGGGCTGTTTATCTGGCGGCAGCGCTGGCCGGACATGCCATGAAGGGACTTCCGGCATTTGGTATTTACGGACGGGATGTTCAGGATGCAGGCGACCGGAATATACCTCAGGATGTTTCGGAGAAGATACTTCGCTTTGTCAGAGCAGCTTTGCCTGTAGCCTTCATGAAAGGCAAGTCGTATCTGTCGATGGGTTCGGTTTCAATGGGAATCGCCGGTTCGATAGTAAGGGATGATTTCTTTCAGGAGTACCTGGGGATGAGGAATGAATATGTTGACATGAGCGAATTTATACGCAGGCTCAACGAAGAGATCTATGACAGGGAGGAATACTCCAGGGCTCTGGCCTGGGCAAAAAAATACTGCATGGAAGGCAAGGATTACAATGAAAAGCCCTCATCGAGGCAAAGGAAAGACCAGGAATGGGATATTGTCGTCAAAATGGCCCTGATAGCCCGCGACCTCATGGTCGGGAATCCGGTATTGAGAAAGCTTGGCTTTGGTGAGGAATCGCTTGGTCACAATGCCATACTTGCAGGCTTTCAGGGGCAGCGTCAGTGGACTGACCACATGCCCAACGGCGATTTCATGGAGGCTATATTATGTTCCTCCTTTGACTGGAACGGAATAAGGCCACCCTACCTCGTTGCAACCGAGAATGATGCCATGAACGGAGTGCCGATGCTTTTCGGCTATCTTCTAACAAACACAGCCCAGATGTTTTCTGATATCCGGACATACTGGAGCGCTGCTGCCATTGAAAGGGTTACAGGCATGAAACCCGGCGGGCTTGCAGCAAACGGCATTATTCACCTTATAAATTCAGGAGCTTCCGCGCTTGATTTCTCAGGGAAAGAGCGTAGAAACGGAGAAGCCTGCATAAAGCCTTTCTGGGAAATTACCCCCGAAGATGCGCTTGCCTGCCTTGATGCAACCCAATGGTCACCGGCCAACACCGGATATTTCAGGGGAGGAGGCTATTCGTCGCAATTCACCACGGTCGATGTGATGCCGCTTACCATTTCGAGAGTAAACCTTGTCAAGGGACTGGGGCCGGTTATGCAGATAGCCGAAGGATGGACGGTTGATCTTCCTGATAAAATGAACAAGATACTCACCGACCGGACCGATCCCGGATGGCCGACCACATGGTTTACACCCAGACTTACCGGCAAGGGGCCCTTCACCGATGTATATTCAGTAATGGCGAACTGGGGAGCCAATCATTCAGCTTCCAGCTACGGCCATATAGGAGCCGACCTGATAGCACTTGCTTCCCTGCTGAGAATTCCGGTATGCATGCACAACGTGGCTGAGGATATGATCTTCAGGCCGGCATCATGGAATGCTTTCGGAATGGACAGGGAAGGATCGGATTACAGGGCATGTAAAAGTTATGGTCCCCTTTACGGGTAATATATATCCTGAACGTATTCCCTGAATTGAAAGTCAAGGTTTCAACACTTATAGACAATGGAAACACCTCCTGAGGAAAGGAAACTTGTAATCGGTCATGAGAACCTGAAAAACCTGAATGCCATAAGGATATGGACCACATTCCTTTCGGTACTTGGCTTCATACTTATCGGCCTGTTCATCATTGCCGGGATTGCCACAGGCATGTTCCTTACAACTTTCAGCACAACAAAGGCAAGCCTGGGCATCCCCGAATCGATGGTAGTCCTTCTCCTTTTTGTGGCTGGAGCAATATCTCTTTTCCCCGTGTTATTTCTTTTCCGCTTTTCAAAAAACATTAGGGATGCAGTTCAGAACAATGACCAGCAAAAGCTTGACAGTGGAATAAAGAATCTTAAGAAATATTTCACTTTTATCGGGATCCTGGTCATAATAGCTCTTGCCGCCTATGCCCTGGGCCTGATCTATGCCGGAGCTTCAATGTCATTTCTCAATGGAGCCTGACAGATGCAGCGCGATACGGCAATTGTCTTTGACTGCGGGGCAACAAACATAAGGGTTATCGCGATTGATGCCCGTGGCAGCATCATTGCTTCGGAATCATTTCCCAACACTACCCGGCCCGATCCCTATTACCCGGCATACCGTATCTGGGATACGGATGAAATATGGGAAAAGATGTGTCTTGCATCACGAAAGGTGATGGAAACGATCAGGCCCGAAAGAGTAGCCGGAGTAACGGTAACTACTTTTGGAGTCGACGGAACTCTGTTCTCCGGAGACGGCAAAATGCTTTATCCTGTTGTTTCATGGCAGTGCGAGAGGACACAACAGATCATGCAGAGCATCGGAAAGTATATTTCGCCCGAAGAGTTGTACGGTGAGAGCGGAGTTCTTCCCTATAGCTTCAACACGATCTACAAACTGGTATGGTTTCTTGAGAACAGGCCGGAAATCATCAGGAAGAGCCATGTTTTTCTTTTTATGCCCTCCATTTTCATCAGGCTGCTGACAGGTGAAATGATAAATGACACCACCATGGCAGGCACGTCGATGATGATGAACCAGCATGGCAGGGATTACTCTGACCTGATACTGGGAAAGACAGGTATCGGCAGGGAACTGATGGGCCCTCTTGCAGAGCCCGGTACAATTGCCGGAACCGTGAGAAGTAAGGCTGCGGAAGAAACTGCCATACCTGCCGGCACTCCCGTTGTACTTACCGGGCACGATACCCAGTTTGCCATTTTCGGATCGGGTGCCGGGAAAAATGAACCGGTGCTCAGCTCAGGCACCTGGGAAATCCTTATGGTCAGGGCAGGGGATTTCATGGCCGGGCCTGAGCAGCTCGATCTGGGAATAACTACCGAACTTGATTCAAGGCCGGGCCTTTTCAATATAGGCACACAATGGATTGCATCCGGCGTCATTGAATGGGTACGCCGGAATCTTTACAACGACCTTGGCAACGATGCTTTCGAACGTATGATAGAAGGAGCTGAGAAAGTCGCCGAAGGATGCAGGGGAGTTAAGGTAATTCCAAAATTCTACGAGGAAAGGGGAATCGGGCCGGGAGGACAGATTCTCGGACTAACCATGGAGTCGACCAGGGATGAGATATTCAGGGCTGTCCTTGAATCCCTTTCCCGGAGGCTAGCCGAGGGCAGAACCGCTCTTGAAAATACAGGCGGATTCAAGGCCGGAAGCATACTGTGCGTGGGCGGAGGGTCGCGGAACAGGCTATGGAACAAGCTAAGGGCAAGGTCGACAGGCCTGCCTCTCAGAATAATAAAACAAAAGGAAACAACGGTGCTCGGAGCCTCGCTTTTCGTTCAGGCAGCCTGTGGAAATTTCAGTTCGCCGGAGGATGCAAGGTCGGAAATAGATTACAATATTGAGCTTGTTGAACCTGATTAGATAACAGATCAATGACCGGACCATTTACATGCCCGGGGATGAACTCTGGGAAAAGTTCAACGGTCAGATTTGCCTTTTCAAACATTCGTGAGCCTCTCAGGCGATAGCTGAATTTTAATATCTTTGCACAAATTTTTAACCGACCGGTTTATGATGTTAAGTGAACAGGAACGGATACGCAGGGATGCGCTTTCAGAACTCAGGAAGCTCGGTATAGATCCTTATCCGGCAACCGAATACAAAACAAATGCCTATGCTGCAGATATTTTGAATGAATTTGACAGGGATGAATCGAAATTCGGGGATGTCTGCCTTGCCGGAAGGATAATGAGCCGCCGGATAATGGGCAATGCCTCTTTTGCAGAACTTATGGATTCAACTGGAAGGATACAAATCTATGCCAGAAGGGATGACCTTTGTCCGGGTGAAGATAAAACCCTGTACAACACAGTATTCAAGCGCTTGTTGGACATTGGCGACATCATCGGGGTGAAAGGTCATGTTTTCAGGACACAGATGGGCGAGATAACCGTGCATGTAAGGGAATTCACGCTGCTGAGCAAATCACTCAGGCCGCTGCCTGTAGTCAAGGAAAAAGACGGTATCCTGTATGATGCGTTGACTGATCCGGAAATGCGTTACCGCCAGCGTTATGTTGATCTCATTGTAAATCCGCGTGTCCGCGAGGTATTCCGCAACAGGACCAAGATAGTCCAGTCAATGCGCGAGCTTTTCAACTCACGGGGATACCTTGAAGTGGAAACACCTATCCTTCAGCCCATTCCCGGAGGCGCTTCGGCAAGGCCATTCATAACGCATCACAACACCCTCGACATACCGCTTTATCTCAGGATTGCCAACGAGCTTTACCTGAAAAGGCTTATTGTAGGCGGATTTGAAGGAGTGTACGAATTTGCCAAGGATTTCCGCAATGAAGGCATGGACCGGAATCATAACCCCGAGTTCACGGTGCTTGAGATCTACGTGGCATACAAGGATTACTTCTGGATGATGAACTTCACGGAAGAGATCATACGGAAAGCCGCTATGGACATTCACGGCACCACGAAGATTATTTATGGTGACAAAACCATAGACCTCTCTCCCCCTTACAAAAGGATTTCAATGATTGACGCGATCAGGGAGAATACAGGAACAGACATCACGGGGATGACAGAGGAGGAACTGAGAAAGGTATGCGACAGGCTGGAGGTGCCCCATTCCCCTGAAATGGGAAAGGGCAAACTTATCGATGCAATTTTCGGAGAGAAATGCGAGCACAACTATATCCAGCCAACATTCATAATCGATTACCCTGTTGAAACTTCACCGCTGACCAAGATGCACCGGAGCAAGCCCGGCCTGGTTGAAAGGTTTGAGCTTATGATAAACGGCAAGGAGATTGCAAACGCGTATTCGGAGCTGAACGATCCCCTGGATCAGCTTGAGAGGTTTCAGGAACAGCTGAGGCTGTCTGAAAAGGGTGATGATGAGGCAATGTTCATCGACCACGATTTTGTAAAAGCCCTTGAGTATGGTATGCCTCCGACTTCCGGGATGGGTATTGGTATCGACAGGCTGACCATGCTGCTCACGAATCAGCCTTCAATCCAGGATGTCCTCCTTTTCCCGCAGATGAAACCGCTGATCCGGAAAGCGCCGGTTGAAAGCGCCAGGGAAGAATACATTGAAGCCGGGATTCCGGAAGAATGGATAGAACCATTGAAAAAGCTGGGATACACGACACTTGAAAAGCTCAGGGAAACAGCAAAGGCAGGCAAGTTGTCGAATGATTTGAACGTGTATAACAAAAAGAACAGGCTTGGACTGGCCGGACTGAGTCCCCAGGCGGTGGAGAAATGGCTGGTGATATCATGACAAATGCTTTTTACCTTTTACCGGCTAAACTATGTTGCAGTGAACGGTTCCTGACATTATCTTCAGACTGTTGTGAAAGAATGCTAAATATTTTGAACCTAATACCGGCAATTAAGATCATTTATTGAATCTTTTTCGGCAATTAGTTTGTTACTTTGACGTTTAAAATGAATAATGATTCCTGAGTATATAATCGATAAAAAACCTATGCTATTATTGAGAAAGACTCTGCTCGTTTTTTTTGCCGTAACAGCCTGTAATTCATTGTATGGGCAGCAATCACCCTTCAATCCGGTTTCGTACAGGATCTACACTCCCTTTGTACTTAATCCTGCTGCTGCCGGAAGCAAGGATTACCTGTCGGTTGACATGAATGCGGGATTCAGGGGGCAGTCACATTCCCAGATCCTGAGCGCCAACACACGGCTTTCGAAAAAAGTGCTGGGGTATCTTCCTTCCGGAAGAAGCTATGCCTATTCCAATATAGGTGCCGGATTATACGGATACAATGAATATGAAGCTGCCGATTCGACACACGATGCAGGAGTAAGTGCATCGGCATCGTATCACATACCCCTGAGCAGAAGAGGATTGTCCTTCGTTTCTATTGGCGCATCAGTAAAGGGAATGTATCACTTCAAGGAAGGGAATCCCGACCTGGATCTTCCTTCCAGGGAATACTGGTATCCGAATATCGACTTCGGAGTCTATATTTATAATCCAAAGGCATACGCGGGTATTTCCATGACCAATCTTCTTCATCCTCCCAAAGACACAGCGATGCTGAATAATTATTCGGTGCCGGTCTCGAGACAATATCATCTTATAGGCGGTTACAAATTCGTGCTGAGCGAATCGATGGATATCGTGCTTGAACCTTCCGTTCTTATTCACACCGACGATTCCTTGTCGTTCGATATAAAGGAAAGCATCGAGCCGCTTATAAAACTGTACGTGGGCAATTTCTGTATAGGAACCTATTTCAACGATTACAGCAAGGTATCATTTTTTTTCCAGTACAGGTATCCCAAATTCTACATTGGTACCTATTTTGCCCTGCCTAAGGATTCTCCCTTTTACAAAAAAGCATTAACTTCGGAGATTGCCGTGGGAATCAATTTCTCGCCCAATAAATCAGGTTACACCAAGAGCGGACACTGGTAATAATGTTTTACAAAATCATGAAAATCACATCAAAAAAGATATTGACTTTAGTGCCGTCACTGTTGCTGATGGCATTTGCCTCAGGCCTTGCCCAGGCCCAGTCGACGGGGAACCAGGGTGCCAGGGATCTGGTCAGGGTTAACAGATTCGCACTTGATCTTGTTCCTCCGTCATCGGGAGTTCAGTTCTACCGCGAAGGTATTGTTTTTCTTTCAACAACCAGGAGTGAGGCCCGGATGCTTGAGAGTCACACCTCCTTTGGAAAGACCGACACATATTATGCGATTCCTTTTGATACGGCAACCGGAAATCCGGTGTTGTTCTCCCCTGCCCTTACATGGCAGGTCCCTTGCGAGGCTATGACCTTTAACAGCGACTACACCGTGATGTACTATACCCGGAAGCCTTCGAACAGGGAGCCTGAAAAGATTTACATGGCAAGGTATGAGCTTGCAAAAAACAAGAAACAAAGATGGATAAGCGATACCAAGCCACTGAGTTTTTGTTACGACCGGTCGTTGTATTCACACCCTGCTCTCTCGCCCGACGGCGAAAAGATGGTTTTCAGCAGCAACAGGATTGAAAGCCTTGGTGGGTTCGACCTTTTCATTTCCTACAAGGAGGGCAGTGAGTGGTCGGCGCCTATAAACCTGGGGAACCTTATAAACACAAAGGGCAATGAACTTACGCCTTTCCTTGACCAGGACAACAATCTTTATTATTCATCCGACGGACTACCGGGTTCCGGAGGGTACGACATCTTCTTCTGCAGGTACAACCGGGGCAAATGGGAAAAGCCCGTCAATATGACGGAACTGATAAACAGCCCGGATGATGATCTGGCATTCAAGCTTAGCAGGATTGACGGTAAATCGGCTTTCTATACAACAAGATATAAAAGTGCAGGTAAAGAGCCGCGGTTATTCAGGGTCACACTGAATGACAGGACTGCCCTGGGTAAAGCTGTTAACCTTCAGGAAGCTTTCAGGCTTATTACCCAAACGGCAATAACTCCCGAAGAGGAAATTGTTCCTGTTGCAGTGAAGGAAGAAAAACCTGTTACTGCTGTAAAAGAAACTTTAGCTCCGACCGGAGCGCCTCAGCAGAAAGTTGGCGGAGCCTCCAGGGAAAAAGTTCCGGAACCGGCTCCCGTTCAGGCCATGCCTCAACCCGCTGCTGATCCCAACCAGATAGTGTTTCGTGTACAGTTCCAGTCCGTTTCAACTAAAAGCGACGAAAGGAGCATCACCATCGGAGGAAGGCCATACGATGTCTTCGTATATTTCTCCAATGGTACCTACAAGTATTGTGCAGGTGAATTCCCTTCTCCGGCAGCAGCAGCCCCGCTTCAGGCACAGCTCCGCAGGGATGGATACAGTGATGCTTTCGTTGTTGCTTTCAGGAATAATGAACGTGTAACGGGATCGTTACAGGATATAAGCAGTCAGATAATTTCTGCTCAGGGAGTCCAGGCACAGGAAGCGCTGAGACCTGCAGACCGGGTGGATCAGGACAAAATTGTTTACCGTGTGCAGTTTGCCTCCTATATGAATCCGAGGGGAAGCTACGAAATAACTTTTGGTGGCACCAGATATATGACATTTGAGTATGTGTATAACGGAGCCTGTCGTGCCTGCGCTGGAGAATTCAGTTCTTCTGCCGCAGCCGCCGGGCTACAGAGACAGATCATGAAGGAAGGTTATCCCGATGCATTCGTGATCGCGACAAGAGGGAATGAAAGAGTTATAAATCCCTGAGACTCCCGCTCGGAAAGAAAACTCTGCCAACCACCCGGGTCTATAGCTTGTTCAGCTGTCCGTCGAAGTGCAGGACCTCACCTTTTTTTGTATCCGAGGAGAATTTAAAACCATTATAGTTCAGGAACAGAGGCATCCCGGACACTGATTTCACCTTCAGATCAGTCAGTTTGCCCTCATCCCATTCAAAATCGAGTTCAAATCCGCCTCTTGCCCTGATCCCCCTGATCTTTCCCGACGGAACAGCGTCGGGCAACGAAGGCAGGATATCAATCTCATCAAGATGGCTCTGGATGAGCATCTCGGCTATGCCTGCAGCTCCGCCGAAATTCCCGTCAATCTGGAATGGCGGATGGGCATCAAAAAGATTGGGATATGAGCCGCCTCCTGAAGAACCCCCGCCCGTTGCCCGTGCAGCAGGCATTCCCTGAGGCCTCAGAAGCATCCTGACCATCTGCCATGTATGATTACCTTCCCTGAACCTTGCCCGGAAATTGATCTTCCACGCGAGGCTCCATCCTGTTCCCTCGTCGCCTCTTGCCTCGAGCGATTTTCTGGCTGCCTCCATGAATCCGGGATTATCTTTCCAGTTTATTTCCTTCCCCGGATGCACACCCCAGAGATGCGAAACATGACGATGTTTGTTATCCGGATCATCAATATCATCCATCCATTCCTGGAGCTGGCCGAACCTGCCGATCCTGTAGGGAGCAATCCGGGGGAGCAGGCTTTCAAGAGTATCCGCGAAAGCATCATTGGCATCCAGTATCATGTCAGCCTCGATACATGCCCTGAAGAGACTTTTTATTATCTGGTGGTCCATGGTTGGACCGGAAACAAGACCTCCGGTCTCCGGCGAGTTGGAAGGGCATGAAACCAGCCATCCGGTAGCCGGATCGGGAACAAGAAAATCTGCATAGAACATTGCAGCACCTTTCATGACCGGCCAGGCAATATTCCTGAGAAATGAAGTGTCCCTTCCAAACAGAAAATGCTCCCAGTAATGATGAGCCATCCATCCGCTTCCGCCAACCCAGATCCCATGATCGGAAGCATTTATGGGAGCAGCCCCCCTCCATATGTCGGTGTTGTGATGAAGAACCCATCCCCGTGCATTATAATGGTCGCCTGCCACTTTTGTCCCGGCAGGCACCACCTCATCAATCATTTTGAACAGGGCTTCATGGCATTCGGCTATGTTTAGCACTTCGGCCGGCCAGTAATTCATCTCTATGTTAATGTTAACAGTGTACTTGCTGTCCCATGGGGGATTCAGCCTGTCGTTCCATATACCCTGAAGGTTTGCAGGATAGCTTCCCTCACGGCTTGATGAAAGAAGAAGATATCTTCCATACTGTACATAAAGGGCAGCCAGCGAATTGTCCATTTCAACGGGTATCTCATTGATTCTTTTGTCAGTCGGCAGCTGTTCCTTGCCTGATGAACCCAGATCAATAGAGAATCTGTCAAAATATTTCCTGTAGTCGTTTATGTGTTCTTCCTTCAGCTTCTCATACGACTTTCCTTCTGCCGCTTCAAGATGCTTCGCGCATAAAGCCTCAGGATTGCCTGAAACATCATTGGGGCTGACAAAATTTGTGGCTGCTGACAGCAGGATGGTGGCTTCATTTGCATTCTCAATATGAAGCATGTCTTCCAAGGAGCTTATCTTTCCTCCTTTCAAAAGAACCCTGGCGGTTGAACTGCCGTAAAGAACACCGTTTTTCACCTTCACGGCAAGTGTAAGTGTATTGTTTTCGCCCGGCGTCACCTTAAAATCCTCGTGCAGGGCTGTCATTTTCAGATCGAAGGAAAGCGATCGTTTGCTGTCGGATGAAAGCCTGATCACTATCAGGTTTGCCGGGTAGCTCGCGAAATATTCGCGGGTGTACCTTTTCCCGCCGGTCATATAAGTTGTTCTGCAAATTGCATTTGAGATATCCAGTTCCCTTCTGAATTCAGTAATTGAGTCGTGATCTGCAAACTCAAGCCACAGGTCTCCGAAAGGCTGGTATTTCTCCTGGTGCAGCGGTACGCTCATGAACTTTTCAAGGGCCAGCTTTTCCGCTTCTTTCTGTTTTCCATCCCAAAGCAGTTTCCTTATGGTTCCCAGGTATTCCGATGCCCCCTCATTGGAATAATCGTGGGGGCGGCCTGTCCATAGGGTCTCTTCATTAAACTGGATATGATCCGTACTCTCACCGCCGTAAATCATTGCACCCAGTCGTCCGTTCCCTATAGGAAGAGCTTCCACCCACAATGAAGCCGGTTGTTCATACCAGAGTTTAAGCTTATCATTTTCCTCCGCGCCGGGGCGGCATGCTGAAAGAAGTGAGAGGACAAACAGAAAAGTTACCAGATTGATGTATTTCATAATCGAAGGAGATAAGTGGTTGATTCAGCAAGATACAAACTAATTTTATCGATTCCGGCAATAAATATTTACTGACTGCATGCAACTATATGTTTTTTTCAATGTCTTTATGATAAATACTTTTTTACCAACAAAATAATACGGTTATGAAGAGTCTAAAATTCGGAATGATCCTGATCTTTGCCCTTGGCATCAGCGTTTGTACTTATGGACAGATCCGCCGGACGGTTAACGGCAATGAGAATGTTGTTAAGGAAAAAAGGGATGCCGGTCAGTTCGCGAATCTCAGGGTAAGCAGTGGAATTGATGTATATCTTTCACAGGGTACCAGAGAATCGATAGAGGTTGAGGCTGATGAGAATCTCCATGAATATATACTGACCGAGATAAAAAGCGGAGTCCTGCATGTCTATACCAGGGTCAACATTCGCAGAGCTGAAAGGAAGAGGGTATATGTGACCATGAAGGATATAGTGTTGCTCAGCACGTCGAGTGCAGGCGATATAATCGGTCAGACTCCTGTACAGGCAGATCGTCTGGAGTTGTCGGCAAGCAGTGCCGGCGACATCAAGCTTGAAGTCAAGGCCAGGGAGATCAGGGCCGGGGTAAGCAGTTCAGGCGATATTACCCTCACGGGGGAAGCCGATATGCTTTATGCCGATCTGAGCAGTGCCGGCGACCTCAATGCATACGGTCTTGTCGTAAGGGAGGCCGATGTTTCTGCTTCCAGCGCGGGTGATGCCGATATCTATGTCACCGAAAAACTCAGGGCTCGGTCATCGAGCGCCGGAGACATCAACTACAGGGGCAACCCGAAATACGTTGACGCTCATTCATCGAGTGCGGGGAGTGTGAACCGGAAATAGTTCTTCCCTGCATATAAAAAGCTCTTTCAAATAAAGCCGGTAGGTAAATCCTGCCGGCTTTTTTGTAACTTTGTGTATTCGTAACCCTTCTTAAAATATTAACAGATGAATGAAACTCTAAGCTTAAATCTCAGGAATATTACAGATTTCGTTTCACTTGAAGAAGTAACGGCTCTTGCCCAGCAGTCGGTAAGGCATCTTGACAGCCTTAATAACAAAACCGGAGCAGGAAGTGATTTCCTTGGCTGGATGACACTGCCGGACGACATTCTGCCTCAGCTTGACAACATTGAAAAGTGTGCAGGGTACCTGAGATCAATATCCGATTTCACCGTTGTTATCGGAATAGGAGGCTCATATCTCGGATCCAGGGCTGTTATCGAGGCACTTTCCCATACTTTTACAAGCCTGAGGCAGGACCTGCATCATGAAGTCATGTTTGCCGGGCAGAATCTGTCGGAGGATTACATTGCCGATCTTCTTGAGATACTCGACAAGGTCAATTATTCGATAGTTGTTATTTCAAAATCGGGAGTGACGACGGAACCTGCAATTGCCTTCCGTATCATCCGCAATCATCTTGAGCGCAAGCTGGGTAAAGCAGAAGCAGGTAAAAGGATCGTCGCCATCACCGACAGCAGCAAAGGCGCCCTGAGGCTGCTTTCACAGAAAAACGGATACCAGACATTCGTGATACCCGACAATATCGGCGGCAGATATTCAGTTCTGACTCCGGCCGGATTGTTGCCGATAGCCCTGTGCGGCTTTGACATTAGGCTGCTGGTAAGGGGTGCTCGGTCGATGGAAGAGATATCCCGCACCAACAGGAACGGTGAATCAAATCTTCCGCTGCTCTATGCTGCCGCCCGGAACCTCATTCTTCAATCGGGAAAGACAACGGAGATAATGGTTAGCTACAATCCCAAACTTCATTACTTTGCTGAATGGTGGAAGCAGTTGTTCGGGGAGAGTGAAGGCAAGGACGGTAAGGGGATCTTTCCGGCCGCGGTCGATTTCACAACCGACCTTCATTCGCTGGGACAATATATTCAGGATGGCCAGAGGATATTATTTGAAACCGTTCTCTCGGTCAGGGAGCCTGCCAAAAAGGTGACCGTCCCCAGGGAAGAGGACGATGCTGACCAGCTTAATTACCTTGCAGGCAAGAGGCTGTCGTATGTTGATCACAATGCCGAAGCAGGAACCATTCTCGCGCACAACGACGGGAACGTGCCTGTAATACACATAAGCATTCCGGAACTTACCGAATATTACATCGGTCAGTTGTTTTATTTCTTTGAGCTTGCCTGCGGTGTCAGCGGATATATACTGGATGTAAATCCCTTCGATCAGCCGGGAGTTGAGGCATACAAGAAAAATATGTTTGCCCTGAACAACAAGCCCGGTTATGAGGAAGCCGGTAAAATCCTCAGAGTCAGACTTAAATAAATTAAAGTGAAACTCACATGTATCAAATATATGAACATGTATTTATATGATTTTTCAGCCATGTGGGTTTCCCTGCCTGAGCGGGTCAGGCATAATACCATGAAAATCAAAACTATATTATGATGAAAATAGAACTCAGAAAAAATTTCAAATGGTCGCTGGTAGTTCCCACCAGCATGGGAGTCAGGATCACCCCTGTCAATGCACAACCTGTTCATTGCAGTGATACTTTTGTCATGCATGTTACCAGCGCGGAAACCAATGTCGCGAGTGTTCCCTCCTATCTGGGGCTTCCTGTAAAGGTTCTTACGACTTTTGTGAAGGACAGTCCGATTGCCCGCATGATCAAGGACAACCTTGCATCGAGGCATATGGCATATGAGGGCGTTGAAGTTGAGCAGGGCGGACCCTGGGGTTACCGGCACCAGTTCAATATTGCCGACAGCGGTTATGGCTCCAGGGGCCCCAGGGTTCACAACGACAGGGCAGGCGAAGTTGGACGTACACTTAACGTCAAGGACTTCGACCTCGAGAGGATTTTTGGGGAAGAGGGAGTTCAGATACTTCACCTCTCGGGACTTATAGGAGCCATGTCGCCCGAAACAAGCAATTTCTGCCTTGAGCTGGCAAGGACGGCAAAGAAACATGGAACCAGGATTGCCTTTGACCTCAACTACAGGGCTACATTCTGGAAAGGAAGGGAGAAGGAACTTGCAGCTGCATTCAGGGAGATAGCCGGGCTTGCAGATATCCTTGTCGGCAACGAGGAAGATTTCCAGCTTTGTCTGGGTATTCCTGGTCCTGAAGAGGGAGGAAAGGATCTTGCGGCAAAGATTGACAGTTTCAAGGAAATGATCAAAAGGGTAAAGAAAGAGTTCCCCTCAACCTTGGTGTTCGGAAACACACTAAGGCAGGTAATAAATGCCAACGAACATCTCTGGGGAGCAATAATGCTCGAAGGTGATAAATGGCATGTTGTCGAGCCGAGGCCTATCCGTGTACTCGACCGTATCGGTGGTGGCGACGGCTTCGTGGGAGGCCTTCTGTATGGCATCCTGCGCGGCTGGGAGCCTGAGAAATGGATACAATTCGCGTGGGCAACCGGTGCACTTGCAACGACTTCACTTACCGACTACGGACAGCCGGCCGACGAGGAACAGGTGTGGAGCATCTGGAAGGGAAATGCCCGGGTCAGAAGATAGAAAAAGCTTCTGCTGATCAGTTCTTTCCTTTAAGACTGAACTTGTTCACGAACTCATCAATCACCTGCGACAGGTTGGGATCACCAATTTCCTGAAGGTCATAGTATACCCTTGTATTTGGTTTCCGTATGTTGATTATTCTGTTCAGGTCGATCGGCGTTGCAACGACCACGCTGTCACAATCCGTTTTATTGATGGTATCTTCAAGATCCTTCAATTGCTGTTCTCCGTATCCCATTGCAGGAAGAAGTGTTCCTATATTCGGATAGATGCTGAATGTCTCGGTAAGCTTTCCTACTGTAAACGGTCTGGGGTCAACCAGTTCTGCAGCGCCGAATTTTCTCGCGGCCACAATACCTGCCCCCAGTTTCATTTCACCGTGGGTAAGAGTGGGGCCATCCTCGACAACAAGGACTCTTTTTCCTTTTATCACCGAAGGATCATCAACCCTGATGGGAGAAGCTCCGTCAACAACAACAGCACCCGGATTTACCTTTTCGATGCTCTCCCTTACCAGCTGGACAGCTTCGGGGGAAGAACTGTCAATCTTGTTTATCACCACCACATCGGCCATACGAAGTGTTACCTCTCCGGGATAATATCTCAGTTCGTGACCGGCCCTGTGAGGATCGGTAACTGTGATCATCAGGTCGGTTTTATAGAACGGAAAGTCGTTGTTGCCTCCATCCCATAGCACAACATCGCATCCGGCAGGATCGTTCTCGGCTGCGCGGAGTATTGCTTCATAATCCACCCCGGCATATATCACGTTACCCCTTACAACGTGAGGTTCATACTCTTCCATTTCCTCAACGGTGCATTTATGCAGCTCCAGATCGGCTATTGTGGCAAACCTCTGAACCTTCTGCTCTGCCAGATCGCCGTAAGGCATAGGGTGGCGAATTGCAACAACCCTCAGGCCTTTGGCCATAAGGAGCTCAATAATTCTTCTAGAAGTCTGGCTTTTTCCGCAGCCTGTTCTGATAGCTCCGACTGCTATGACCGGTTTGACGCTTTTCAGCATTGTTGCATCCGGACCCAGGAGGACAAAATTTGCGCCTGCGGCATTGACAATAGCGCTTAATGCCATCACTTTCTGATATGTGACATCACTGTAGGAAAATACGCAATCGTCGACCCTGAATTTACGGATCAGTTCCGCGAGATTCTCCTCCGCATAAACCGGAATTCCTTCAGGATAAAGCTTTCCCGCCAGTTCCGGAGGATATTTTCTACCGTCAATATCCGGTATCTGGGCAGCAGTAAAAGCTATCACATTATAGTTTTCATTGTCCCTGTAAACGGTGTTGAAGTTGTGGAAATCCCTTCCGGCAGCACCGATAATTATTACATTTTTTTTTGACATATTCCCTCCCTTGATCTGATAATTAATTTCCCGGAAAAATCGTTATATACATAAAATGAATTGACAAATTTATAATTTGCAGACATAATATCCGAACAATTAAATTGATTTTTAACCGGATGTTTTTCGTGTTATGAATTGTTGATTAATTGATATTTAAAATACAAAATCGCTCTTCTTGAAAATATGTTAAAGAAAACTTTCCCGGTGTAACCCGGCTAATTTTATTTCTTTGTACTATTATGACCTGAAATGAATGTCCTTGCCCACATATATCTGTCAGGTGATTCCGAAAAGATCATCATCGGAAACTACATAGGCGATTATGTAAAAGGGCGCGATTACCTCAAGTATCCTGAACAGGTCAGGAAGGGTATAATACTTCACAGGCATATAGATGCCTTCACCGACAGGCATCCGGTGGTTCACCGGAGCAAGATCTATTTCTCAAGGAAATACCACAAGTACTCGGGAGTTATCACCGACATCATCTATGATCATTTCCTTACCAGGGAATGGAACTTTTACTCCCGCCGTCCGCTGGAGAGTGTCACCTACAACTTCTACAGGGCAATGGTTAACAATTTCGATATTCTTCCGGAAGAAGTAAGGAAGATGATGCCCTTTTTCATAATCAACAACTGGATAGAATCTTATCAGACAAGGAGGGGGATCAGGTCGGTGCTAAACACTCTGAGCAAAAGGTCGTCGCTTCCGAATGAGACAAGGTTTGCAATGAAGGCTCTGAAGAAGAATTATTACGCCCTTCAGGACGACTTCATGGAGTTCTTTCCGCAACTCATTGATTATGTGGAAAAGGATTTCGGAATAGAAATCTCGCACCGGATAACAATCCCCTTCTGATCAGATAAGGTATTCCGTGCGGCTGGCATCGAGCCTGAGAAAAATAAACAACAGAATAGTGAATGCCCAGAGTGAACTTCCCCCGTAACTAAGGAAGGGAAGAGGTATTCCTATTACCGGAACCAGGCCGATGGTCATACCTATATTAATAAAGATATGGACAAAAAAGACTGACACCACTCCATACCCGTAAATCCGTGAAAAAGAGGACCGCTGCCTTTCGGCAAGGATAATCAGCCTGATAAGAAGCATCACGTACAGTGCTATTACAACAAATGCACCCATGAATCCCCACTCTTCTCCGATAGTACAGAATATGAAATCGGTACTTTGAGCCGGGACAAACTTGAATTTAGTCTGGGTTCCCTTCAGATAGCCCTTTCCCGAGAAACCTCCCGAACCTATTGAAATAATCGACTGGTTGACGTTATATCCTGTTCCGTGAGGATCTGACTTTATTCCAAGCATTATTTCCACCCTCTCCTTCTGATGAGGCTTCATCAGCTTGTTGAATGCTATGTTGACGGAGTTTACATAGGCAAGGCTTCCGATCAGGAAGAGATAGATCGCAAGAGATGCAAAGGCTTTCTTATTGTAGAAATATACAGCGAATATAAATCCTGACATCAGGACAGATATCAGCACTATATGTTCATTCTTAAGTGATCCTGACACCAGGCTGTTGATTCCGTATACCAGAAGGGTGATTCCCGTGATGATCCCGAGAGCAGGCAGACAGATCTTCCATTTCCTGGTTATGATACAGCTCAGAAGCAGGGCTGATAAAACAAGTCCGACTGAGAGCAGGGTATTGTTGAAGAGAAGGGTGAAGAAGAAAAGAACAAGCATAAGGAATCCGGAGATCAGAATATAAGGGCTCATTCCTTCCCTGTAAAGTACCAGGAAGAAGCCAAGAAAGACCACCGCCGAACCCATGTCGGGCTGAAGCACTATAAGCAGGGCGGGCATCATGATAATCGCGACTGAAATCATGAATACCTTAAGTTTCCCCAGGTCGTGCCCGGATACATTAAGATACGCTGCCAGGGCGAGTGCTGTACCGATCTTTGCAAATTCCGAAGGCTGAAAGCTGAATGAGCCGAACTGGAACCACGATCGCGCCCCGTTAATATTTTCACCGACAAATAGCACCAGAAGGAGGAGGAACAGGAAGAATCCGTAGATGAAATAAGCAAAGAATGAATAGAACCTGGAATCGGTAACCACGACAAACACTGCTATCACAAATGTTGCAAGTATCCATACAAACTGCTTCCCGTATCTTTGTGAAAGGTCTATAATCCTGCTATGCTCCTCATTGTATACGGCAGCGTAAATATTGAACCATCCTATTATTACAAGCAACAGGAATATTACGATAGTAGTCTTATCGAGCCTTGACCATATATTTGCGCTTCTATTCACCGGCAATCAGATTCAGTTCAAGCATTCTTTGTTCCGAGTATTTATTGGTCACTTCTCCGGTCAGGTATTTTTCAATCATAAGGCTGGCAATGGGAGCGGCATAGCTTGCTCCAAAACCGGCGTTCTCGACATATACCGCTATTGCAATTTTCGGATCTTCCTTAGGGGCAAAGGCTATGAACACCGAATGGTCCTTACCGTGAGGGTTTTCGACCGTTCCTGTTTTTCCGCATACAATTATGTCTCTTATAGCCGCAATCCTTGCGGTTGCTCCGGCACCTCCGTTGACAGCCTCCTCCATGCCCAGCACGATCGATTCGAAGTTGGCTGAATCGATTCCTATTGTATGTTTTGAAAGATATTTCTCACCGGGCTTCCCTTCCGTACCTATTGATTTAACTATATGTGGTATGTAATAATATCCCCTGTTTGCAATTGCTGCTGTCATATTGGCCATCTGGAGCGGTGTTGTCTCGACTTCTCCCTGGCCTATTGCCATCGATATTATTGTAAGAGCCTTCCACCTGTTCTTCCCGTAGTAGCGATCGTAGTATGAAGGCGATGGGATAAAACCGGTCAGTTCATTGGTAAATTCTATTCCCAGTCTCTGGCCGAATCCGAACTGGTCGAGATATTCCTTCCATTTAACATAAGCTGCTTCGACGTTCGGATAGACCGGGTTTTCAAGAATTCTTCTGTAGACCTGGCAGAAGTAGGAGTTGCACGAATTTGAGATCCCGTGAACAAGGTCGAGGGGTGAGCTGTGTGAATGGCAGCCTATAAACAAATAGCCGTTACTGCACCCGAACAGGGTTGATGGCTCTATTACCTTCTCCTGAAGGCCGATCAGTCCGTTTATTGGCTTGAAAGTTGATCCCGGGGGATACTTGGCCTGGATGGCTCTGTTAAAAAGAGGCAGCGAAGTATCGGCACTAAGCTTCATAAAATTTTCCGATCTGATTCTTCCCACCAGAAGACCGGGATCGTAGTTCGGGCTCGATACAAGTGCAAGCACTTCACCCGTTTTCGGTTCGAGAGCCACTATGCTGCCCGATTTGTTTTTCATCAGGAGTTCTCCGTATTCCTGCAGATCCATGTCGACGGTTGAAATGATATCCTCTCCCTGAACCGCAACGGTATCCATTCTCCCGTCGGCATAGGAACCCTTTATCCTGCTGTAAACATCAACAAGGTAAATGGTAACTCCCCTTTTTCCCCTGAGATTCTTCTCATACGCTTCCTCAATTCCCAGTTTGCCAATATAGTCGCCTGCCTTGTAGTAAGGATCATTTTTAACCACCGATTCGTCCACCTCGCTTACATAACCCAATATGTGTCCGGCAATGGGTTTTGAGTATTTCCTCAGGGTTCTCGGCTGAACATAGAATCCCGGATATAAAAAAAGCTTTTCCTGGAAGCGTGCGTACGATTCAGCGGAAATCTGCTTGAGGAATACCGACGGAGCCCTTCTTGAATAGTTTATGGCAGCATTCATCCTGTCGCTGAATGAGCTTTCCGGTATTTCAAGAAGTTCGCAGAATTCAGCTGTATCGATGGAAGTTACCTGTGCCGGTACCACCATCAGGTCGTAAGCTGCCTGGTTAAACACCATCAGCTTGTTATTCCTGTCGTAAATCAGCCCCCTTGCAGGGTATTGAGTCACATACCTCAGAACGTTGTTGTCGGCAGAGAGCCGGTAGGTGTCCTTCACAACCTGGATCACGAACAGACGGATAATCAGGATGAGCGCTGCGAGCACCACAAATACCATAATGATATACTTCCTGCTTATGAACGCGTCTTTCATGACAGATTCGTTACCTTCCTTTACGGTAATATTCTATGAGAAGGATAAATGCCAGTGTAAAGATTGAACTTACTATTATCCTCAATATTGTTCTGAAAAAATCAGTAAATCTGAAAACCTCGATAAAAAAGAGGCTTGTATGGTGAATCAGGACAATAGCAGTAGCATAAATCACGAACCATCTGAATCCATAGGAAGCCATTGAAAGGCTCGATCCCGGATCGTATCCGTCGCGCGGGGCAATAATCCTGAGTACAAAGGGACGGGCAAAACCGGCAATAAGCGTTGCCGATGCATGCATACCTGGCGACCCGAAAAACAGGTCGATCACCAGTCCGGTGAAAAAGGCTATCAGCAATATCAGCCATGACGGAGTGAGTGAGGGCAGGATCAGTATGATCATAATGTAAACATAGGGGTTTACGTAGCCGCTGAACTGAATATTATTCAGCACCAGAACCTGGAGCAGGATCAGTACGACGCTTATCAGTCCGTATTTCAGGATAGTATTAATCATTGGTACTGTGATTCAAGTTCAAGCTGTTCTTCCCTCTTAAGGTTTCCGATGACATTGACATACTGGAGTTGCCTGAAATCGGCAAAGAGTTCAACCGTTATCCTGTAAAAATCACTTCCGCTTTTTCTTATTCCGCTCACACGGCCAATACCGATCCCTTCGGGAAATACTGCAGAGAAAGCCGTAGTTTCGATGGTGTCCCCCTCACTGACCGAAATGTGCTGGGGTATCTCATTCAGTACAGCGTGGCGGGGACTCCGGCCATCCCATGTCAGGGATCCGAAATGACCGCTTGACTTCAGCCTGGCACTTAGTCTGAAATCAAGATTGAGCAGCGAAATGGCCACTGAAAAATTCCTTGAACAAGCTACCACCATACCCACCACATTGTTACCGTCGGTGACAGCCATATCGGGTTCCACACCCTGAAGGCTGCCCTTGCTGATGGTAAAGTAATTTTTTTGTTTGTTAACCGAGTTGTTGGTTACCCTTGCTGCAGTAAACATGTATTGCCGGCCTGCTGTCGGATCGTTCACGGAATCAAAGCCCGGGGTATCCGCGTGATTAAACTGTTCCAGCCGGTTTCTGAGAGCGCTGTTTTCCTCGGCAAGCTGCAGGTTGACTTCTCGGAGGCTGAGATAATTCTTTGCATTTGTTATGCGACCTTCCATTCCCCGGGTTATGCCCTGAATTGTTTTAACCATTCTCGAATTATGGTAGGTATTTCCGTTAGTGAGCCAATAAAATGCTATTCCTTCCAGGATAAGAAATACGATAATATTATTGTATTTAAGAAGAAAGTTAAGCAGGTTTCTCATTCACTCACGGGGTCAGGTTATCTCATAAGGAAAGGAAACTTATCCGCGTTCTTCAATGCCACTCCTGTTCCCCTTGCTACTGCATGGAGGGGGTCCTCAGCAACGTTGAAATTAATGTTCAGCTTATCTGACAGTCTTCTGTCGAGCCCTCTGAGAAGGGCGCCGCCTCCGGTAAGGTATATTCCCTTGTTTACAATGTCGGCATACAGCTCGGGTGGTGTCTGTTCAAGTACGTTAAGCATGGCTGCTTCCACTTTCGACAGCGATTTGTCGAGGCAATACGCGATTTCCTGGTATGAGATTGGGATTTCTATCGGAAGGGAAGTCATGATATTTGGTCCCCTGACAATATAATCCTGCGGAGGCTCATCTATATCGGGCAAGGCTGCTCCGACAGCTATCTTAATGTCTTCGGCCGTTTTCTCTCCTATCTTTATATTATGCTGGTGCCTCATATACGTCTGGATATCGGAAGTGAATCCATCACCGGCTATCCTTACCGATTTATTGCATACAATTCCGCCCAGGGCGATTACGGCTATTTCGGTTGTACCTCCTCCCACATCCACTATCATGCAGCCTTCCGGAGCTTCAACATCGAGGCCTATACCGATGGCAGCAGCCATGGGTTCGTAAATAAGGTAGACATCCCTGCCGCCTGCATGTTCGGATGAATCGCGCACGGCACGGAGTTCTACCTCGGTACTTCCCGAAGGAATACATACAACCATCTTAAGGGAAGGAGTGAAGAATTTCGGTCCGGTGTTTAACAGCTTGATCATTCCCCTTATCATCATTTCGGCAGCATTGAAGTCAGCAATCACCCCATCGCGCAATGGCCTTACAGTCTTTATGTTCTCATGTGTCTTCCCGTGCATTTGCCTTGCCGCATCCCCGATGGCAATAAGTTTGCCTGTGTTCTTGTCAATAGCAACTATTGAAGGCTCATCGACAACTATCTTATCATTGTGTATGATAACCGTGTTGGCTGTTCCGAGGTCTATTGCAATCTCCTGCGTCAAGAATGAAAAAAGTCCCATATAATGCGCTTATTGGTTTAATGTTTAAAATGTCGTTTTCCTGTGAAGACCATTGCCACATTGTTGGCGGTGCAATAATCGACCGAATCCTGGTCCCTTACCGACCCTCCGGGCTGTACAATTGCCGTTATTCCTGCCTTATGGGCTATCTCAACACTGTCGGCGAACGGGAAGTAGGCATCCGAAGCCATTACAGCGCCATTGAGGTCGAAGCCGAAGCTGTGTGCCTTCTCTATAGCCTGCCTGAGTGCATCCACCCTCGAAGTCTGTCCTATTCCGCTCGCGCACAGCTGCCTGTTTTTGGCAAGAACGATGGCATTTGATTTGCTGTGCTTCACTATCTTGTTTGCAAAAACCAGGTCGTCAGTTTCAGCAGGCATTGGATGCCTTGGTGTAACAGGCTTCATATCCCCGGCAAGTTCTGTGCTGAGGTCTTTTTCCTGCCAGAGGACACCACCGAGAAGCGACCTGAACTGGTATTTGCCCGCCGGCCTCTCCTTTCTCCTCAGAATGATACGGTTTTTTTTCTGCGACAGTATTTCAAGAGCCTTGTCACTAAACTCAGGTGCAATGATTATCTCGAAGAAGATCGTTCCTATCTCTGCCGCCTCCTTTTCACCCACCTTGTGATTGGTCGCTATTACCCCTCCGAAAGCAGAAACCGGATCGCATGCCAGGGCACCCTTCCATGCTTCAAGCGGATCGGGACGTGAAGCAACTCCGCAGGCATTGTTATGCTTAATGATGACAAAGGTAGTCTCGCTGAATTCATCAATAAGCCCCAGGGCTGCATCTATATCCAGGAAGTTGTTGTAGGAAATCTCCTTTCCGTGAAGTTTATCGAAAAGTATTTCCGTGTCACCGTAAAAGACTCCCTTCTGGTGCGGATTCTCTCCATATCTTAGCGGATAAACGGTGTTTATGCTTTCCCGGAAAGCTTCAATGCCTGCCGTCCGGTTGAAATAAGCGAATATTGAGGTGTCATATCCGGATGAAGTAAGGAAGGCTTCAGCCGCGAACTGTTTCCTGTCGGAAAGTGATGTGATTCCCTTCTTTTCCCTGAGGAGATCGATTAGTCTTTTGTACTGATCTCTTGATGATATCACCAGCACATCCTTGAAATTCTTCGCGGCGGCCCTGATAAGTGATATCCCTCCTATATCAATCTTTTCAATAATTTCCTCCTCATTGTCAGTCACTTTCAGTGTATCCTCAAAGGGATAAAGGTCAACTATAACAAGATCGATTTCCGGAATATTGTACTGGCTAAGCTGCCTGAGATCTTCCTCATTGCCCCGTCTACCGAGTATCCCTCCGAAAACCGTGGGGTGAAGGGTCTTTACCCTCCCTCCAAGTATTGAAGGATATGTGGTAAGGGATTCAACAGTTTCGGCCTTTATTCCAAGATCGCGGATGAAGTTGTAGGTCCCTCCCGTTGAAAAAATCTTTACATCCAGTTCATCAAGTATTCTGACTATCTTATCGAGATTGTCCTTGAAGTATACCGAAATTAATGCGCTGCTAATCTTCTTATCACTCATTATCTGAATTTTATAAAAGGTAGCCCCGTGCTGATTCAGGCGCTTAAAAATAGATATTTTTTCATTACCCTCCATATAAAATAATTATGAATCTTACAGCCGGAAAGGGGACTCCTTGTAATCCGAATGAATTTATTACTTTTGAACTCTCATAACATTGAAGTCAATTGAGAACAAGGTTAAGGCTTTTCAGGGAAAGTTTTTTGTCAGCCGTTAAATCAGTGGCGGTTAACAAACTGCGTACCTTCCTTTCTCTCTTTGGAATCACAATAGGCATATTCTGCATCATATCCGTATTCACGGTGCTTGACTGGATGGAAAAATCTATCCGCGACAGTATCAGTTCAATGGGGTCAAATGTTGTCTACGTTCAGAAGTTTCCCTGGTCGTTTGATAGCGATCTCAAATGGTGGGATATTATAAAGTGGCCCACTGTGTCGATGAATGAATATCAGGCTATAAGGAAGCGGTCGACGAAAACCGAATACGTTTCCTTCCTGGTAGCCAAATCCGACAGGCTGAAGTATAAAAACAACGTGGCAAACAATGCCCTACTTGCGGCGGTTACCGACGATATGGAAAAGGTGGTCTTGTTCGAGATTGCAAAGGGAAGGTATTTCTCCCCCTTTGATTATGTGAGTGGCAGCAGCGTTGCAGTACTTGGTGCAGAGGTTGCCGAACGGCTTTTCGGCGAAACTGAACCGGTTGGCAAGGTGATTACCATGTCGGGCGGATTCAAGGCTACGGTTATCGGGGTTCTCAAAAAGGAAGGTCAGGGTGCAATAACTCTCAGCAAAGTAGACCAGATTACGCTTGTGCCTATGAATTTCGGGAGGAACTTCATAAATATCCGCAACAGGTTTGTTGATTCCCAGATGATTATAAGGGCAAAGCCCGGAGTTTCGGTTCAGGAGCTTACCGACGAACTGACAATGATACTGAGGGCTGCAAGAAGGCTGAAGCCCGCCGATGTCTCAAACTTCTCGATAAACAACTCCAAAATGCTGTCGCAGGGATTCGAAGCCGTATTCAAGGGGATAAATATAGGAGGCTGGATCATTGGAGCCTTCGCGATTCTGGTTGGAGGGTTCGGGATTGCCAATATAATGTTCGTATCGGTAAGGGAAAGGACCAATATTATCGGGATCCAGAAAGCCCTTGGAGCAAAGAAAGGCTTTATCCTGCAGCAATTTCTCACCGAGTCGGTCATGCTTTCCCTTGCCGGGGGTATACTTGGATTGCTGATGATATTCATAGGATCGCTGGTAATTAATTACCTTTATGAACTTAACATGCATCTCACCGCGGGGAACATCGTGCTTGCCCTGGTAATCTCGGGATTGATAGGGATCATAGCCGGTTACGCACCTGCCAGTGCAGCAGCCAGAATGAATCCCGTGGATGCAATAGGCTTCTCATTCTGAGCCTTTCATATTCTCCTCTATCCAGTTTGTAAGTTGAATAAATTGTTCCACCGACAGTTGCTCTGGCCGGAGCTGCAAAAGATCATAATCGCCGGTACTGATGTTGAATGCTGCTTTTACAGAGTTCCTCAGAGTCTTCCGGCGCTGGTTGAACCCGGCTTTAACGACCTTGAAAAACAATTCTTCATTACAGCCGGGATGCAGCCTGTTGTTCCTTGTCAGCCTGATGACGCCCGACATTACCTTCGGGGGTGGTGAGAACACCGCTGCCGGTACTGTGAACAAATAATTCACCGTATAGTAAGTCTGAAGAAGAACGCTGAGAATTCCATATGTCTTTGAACCCGGACCTGAGCAAATCCGCCGTGCCACCTCTTTCTGAAGCATCCCGCACACTTCCTGAACAATATCGCGGTTTTCAAGTATCCTGAATAATATCTGACTTGAAATATTATAGGGGAAATTTCCTATAACTGCAAGTTTACCGGGGAAGCTGCCGCGGATATCGAAGGTCAGGAAATCGCCTTCAATAATCTTTTCAAGGTTAGGGTAAGCTTCTCTCAAAAAGTTCACCGATTCCCTGTCTATCTCGATAACACGAAAATCGGGGAATCCCCTCTGCAGAAGGAATCCGGTTAATATGCCCATCCCCGGGCCCACCTCGAGAACGCTTCCGTATCCTTCACCAGAAAGCGACCAGGCAATTTTTTCAGCAATACCTTTATCCCTGAGAAAATGCTGACCAAGGCTTTTTTTTGCTTTTACCCTCTCCATCACCTTTATTTATAAATTATTCCGGCAATATATATCCTGTTGTCATTTCGCCGGGCTCACCGAGATCTCCGGTGTAACTCATCTATGTAGCAGTTCCCTGCCAAATTGTCTCCAGATGGGTATTTTAAGCGTTTCGAGAAATTCTATGAAGCGTTTGAGGACGTTGAGGTAGAGTGTCACGAAAAGCGTGCCGGTCATTATCCATATTGCAAAAACGTTGAAAAAGAGGGTATCGATCCTGAGATTCCCTATAAGCTTGTATGGCGCGTAAAAATGAGCCCGTCCGTATTTTGATCCCGGTTTTTGGAAAACCGGATCGGCTTTCTGAATCAGACGCTTTTCAACATCATTGATTTTGTTTGTGCTTAGGCGGTTCAGAACAAAATCTGCCAGGCTCTCATTATAATTTGCTTCCTTGAGAGCCTGGTATTTTTCGCTACCAATCTCAGTTATAAGGGATTTGGTCAGTTCATCCTTCATGTCGGAAAACTTCCTGTTTCGTGATCTTATTACACTGGTAAGCGAATCAAGGTAGATTTTTGCCTTATCGCCTGTCAATGCGCTGAAATCCTTAACATTCAAGTCCGAAATCCACGATCCTGCCGTCACTCCCGTTTCTTCCTCGAGCTCCTCCAGGTGATACCTCAGGGTTTTCAGATTATTACTGCAAAGCTCCTCAAACTTTGGATCTCCTGTTACTCTCCTGCATTCATCGATTTTCATCCTGAGAGTGGGAATGAGAAATGCATTGTACCACCCGTTCTGGCTGATTTCCATATCATATTCAAAAAGGGGCTTTTCCCATCTGTTCGATTTGAACTGCTCAACCATAAGAGCCTCATATGCCCACCTGGTAACCATTGCATCACCTATCACCGGCACATATATCTTCTTGCTTATTGATTTGTGTAGGTCGTCGAATCTTATCATTGCTCCGCCAAGAAGAAGCATCGGAACCAGCAGGAGCGGGATCAATATATAAATACTTACCGCGGTTCTCATTCCTGCAGAAATATTCAATCCCAGTATATTTCCGAAACAGGCTGTTGAGAACAGAACAAGCCACTGCTGAAAGAGCATCCCCCTGACCTCAAGCAGGGTATTGGCCACAATGACAAAGCTAAGCGACTGAATTGCACTGATAAAAAAGAGGAAAGCAATTTTTGATAAAAGGTAACTCGACCGGCTTATATGCAGGAATTTTTCTCTTTCGAGGATTTTCCGGTCGCGGAATATCTCTTCCGCGCTGACGGTCAGCCCGACAAACAGCACGACAATAATTGCCATAAAAAGAAATACGGGATAGTTCTTGTTTGCCCCGAAGGAATACACTCCCTGTTCACTGTATTTTGAAATGAATCCGAGGATGAATGCCAGGAGCGGAACTTCAAGCAGACTAATTGCCATATATTGTTTGTCGGCTTTTTTCCTTGTTGTATTTCTTCTAATAAAAGTCTTTAGCTGTTCTTTTTTTTCAGGGACCCTGAAGTTGCTTGGGGGAAGGGCTGTTTTTTGGGGGTATTCCTTCAGTACCGGCATCATTTTCTTTTTGTACTTCTCATACCAGTCCTTCGGGCTCACCTGACGCTCTTTTCCTGCATAACCAGCACTGTCGATCACCTTCACTTCAACTATATGAAGAATGCTCTCGGTTTCGATGTTGCCGCAGTTGGGGCATTCACTTTCGGCAGCATTTGCCTGTGATGTTTCGGTTTTGAAATAAACCAGGGCCTCAATCGGGTCTCCGTCGTATATCATATAGCCGCCCTTATCGAGTATCCACAGCTTATCGAACATCTTCAGTATATCGGATGAAGGCTGGTGGATAATGGTAAAAACCAGTTTTCCCGACAAAGCCTGATTTTTAAGCAGAGTCATTACCTTTTCAGAGTCGAATGACGACAGCCCCGAAGTGGGTTCATCTACAAAAAGCACTCCGGGCTCTCTCATAAGTTCCAGACCTATGTTAAGCCTTTTGCGCTGGCCTCCGCTCACCTTTTTATTCATTACGTCACCAACCTGCAGATCCCTAATTTCCATCAGGTCGAGATCGCCCAGCATCTTCTCAACGGTTTTGTTCAGCTGTTCCTCATTATAATCCCCGAAACACAGCCTGGCATTGAAATACATATTCTGGTACACCGTCAGCTCTTCAATGAGCATGTCGTCCTGCGGGACATAACCAATAAGTCCGGAGAGTCTGTCTGATTCCCTGTTAAGATCGTAACCGTTTATATAGAGATTTCCGGTGGTAGGCTTAATTTTTCCGTGGAGCAGGTTCAGGATAGTTGTCTTTCCCACACCGCTTCCTCCCATGAGTCCAACAAGATTGCCCGACTCGATCCGGAAATTCATCTTTTGGACTCCGTTATCGGAATTCTTGAACAGAAATTCAATATCATGGCCTTCAAAAACTATCTTCTCGGGAAATTTTCTTGAAACGAATTTCTTGAAGATCCTCGAGAAATAAATGGTCTCAATTCCCTGGCCCTTGATATTTACTCCCCGGTCAAGGATATAGGCTCTGCATGCTATTATATCCCTGCTCTTGAAATATAGTGCAAGCGACCCGTCGTAGGTAAAAATGAGAGATCCTGTGCTTTCGATATGCAGGAAGAACATATGGCCCTTGAATCCCTTTACCCTGATATGCCTCCAGCTTTCGTAGTTCTTGTATGAACCGGCGGCCCAGTATTTAGGATCCTCGTTTTCGATTACCAGCATGCAGTCGGGAGTGATCTCATCATAGGTCCTTCCTATCATGAAGGCCATCGCATTTTCATATTCCTTCTTTGAAATATTGAAAGTGCGCGCTACTATGTTGACGATAGTCTTTTCCTGCTCGGAAATTTTTCCGTCCTCGAAAGCAAATTCCAGCAGCTGAAGAAAAACTATCATTCTTTCCTCGAGAAACAATCCCTTCTTAATCTGCCGGCAGATATTTGTTATCTGGAATGTGATCAGCGAGTCTTCATCGGCAAGATCCGCCTTGTCGACCGTTTTGAGTTCATTTAAGTAGAACTCGAGGTTATTTTCAAAAAGAGCATAGTATTCCTCTTCCAGTTCCCTGTTGAGATATCTCCTGAGATAACTTCGAAGTATTATTTTTCCTCTCGAAGTAATACCTCCGGGATTAACTGTGGAAACAATGGCAAAGATGTGAATCAGAGCCAGGAGTACAGATTCCCTCATAGAAAAAAGCGATCAAAAAAAAGACCGCGAAATGAATCCATTTGCGGTCACTAAGGTATGCAAAATATATTAAATAATTTGACTTCTGACTGTCTCTATAGCTTTGGTTATGTCGATGATGTTCTGATTGGTAAGGCTTGTGGCAAGTCCTGAATAAACCTTCTTGACAGGTTCCAGTTTATCGACAAACTCCTTTACATTCGGATCGCTCAGGTAAGGCTCGGTGATTTCGATGAACAGGTCGAATGATTCCTTTTGTTCAATTAGAACCTTTGAAATACCTGCCACCTGGTATGCTGCTTCCGAGACGTGCGTGGTAAGGTACATTCCCTCAACCCAGGCGCCTCCCACGACAAGAAGGGCAAGAGCCTCCTGGTCATTTTCGCTCAGGTAGGCATAAGTGTCGTCAAAAGCTTTCGTGAGGATACTGACAAGTTCTTCTTTTTTATCCTGGTTCTGACGGATCTTGTCGTAAAGTGTTTCATCATATATCTGCGACATATTCAGCTCATTTGCCAGCGACCTGATGGCATCGAGGTAATTAATCACTTCCTGCTGGATGTTGTAGAGTGTGACATAACTCAGGTCGGCACCGTAAACTCCCATATTAACAGCCTTCTGGGAACTGGTAAGGTACTTCCTTGCATTGGTGACAGGATTTGAAATCCCTAAACTATATCCAACTTCAAGCTCTGAAAGCATTTCGATCACTTCGGCTGAAGTTGGCAGAGGATATACATTTCTCTCAATTTCTTTTTCAAAGGACAGAACCTGTTCCAGGTCCGTTTCACTGAGTTCTGCCTTTTTTGCTTTGTTTTTACACGAATTGAGTCCGCTGAAGGACAAGATCAGCATCGGGATAATTACAACAGCTATAGCCTTTTTCATTGTTACAGGTTTAAGTTAATTCTTATCTGAAAGAAAGCATAAAAATAATAAATTATATTATAAAACACATTCAGCTTTTATCAAATTTGTTAATTCATACCTGAATAATGATCTCACTCCTCTTCCCGGTGTCCAGGAACATAGTTAGGTTCCAGGCATAACTACTGCACATTGATAAAAAACAATATAATTCTGTATCTTTACAAAAACATCTGCATCATGACAGTTTCTGATTTAAAACTTAAGATATTCAGGCAGATCGATTCACTTGAAAAAAATCGACTTGAGGAGTTTTATGGTGTTATGATGAATTATCTTAACAGCAAAAAAGATATAACCGATTGGGAAAAACTTTCTGAAGCTCAGAAAAAAGGACTTTTAGATGCAATTGACGAAATAGATTCCGGCAAAGGCAAATCCAATAAAGCTGTTCTTGATAAGTTTCATAAGAAATACTCAAATGCCTAAACAAATTATTTGGGCTCCTCTTGCCGAAAATGACTTTGCTGCCATTCTGGACTACCTGGATAAAAACTGGGATTCAAAAGTTGCTCTGAATTTTATCGATTTGACAAAGAATATTATTGAACAGATTTCAATTAGCCCAAAACAATATCCGGTCATCTTCAAAAATAAAAGAATAAGAAAATATGTTTTGACAAAACATAATTCTCTTTTCTACCGGGAGTCCAAAGTCCAAATAGAAATCCTGAGAATATATGACACAAGACAAGATCCTGAATCCTTAATTTTTTAATATGCCCGATAACCTAACAGGTCGGTATATTTCATTTGCTTGTCATGGTTTTTGCTCTTAACCTACATGACGTAGAAAAAGATAAATTAATAACCCCCAGCATGTTTTGTTTGCACCGTGAAAACAAAAACCACGCCAACCCCTCCTAAGGTCGGGGCACGCAAACAAAACATACTGCCAAACGTTCCATACATATTATATAGTGAATAAAATCCGGCGGAGTTAATTTTTTCGGGTAACTCTAATTTTAATTATCTTTGATCTCCTGAAACAAACCAATCTCTGATGAAGTGGAATTTTGACGAGGAAGTTGACAGGGAAGCTACGAACTGCCAGAAATATGACCTCAGAAAAAATGTTTTCGGAACGTCTGACATAATACCCATGTGGGTTGCCGACATGGATTTCAGAACTCCTGATTTCATAATTGATGCACTGAAAAAAAGACTAAGCCATGAGCTGATGGGTTACTCTTTTCATCCCCGCGAATATTTTTCGTCAATAACCGGATGGCTTAGGGCAAGGCACGGGTGGGAAGTAGAAGAGGACTGGATCAGCTTCAGCCCGGGAATAGTGCCGGCACTTAATCTGTGTACCCTGGCCTATACCCGTCCGGGCGACTCGATCGTCATCCAGCCCCCGGTCTACAATCCTTTCTTTGATGCAGTTGAGAACCATGGCCGGAACATGATCCTGAATCAGCTTGTGTTCAGCAGGGGAAAATGGAGAATGGACCTTGATTCACTTCGCAGAATAATCACCCCCAACACGAGGATGATAATCATATGCAATCCGCACAATCCTGTCGGAAGGGCCTGGGAACCTGAAGAATTAATGGACCTGGCTGATATCTGCCTTGAGAACGACATCCTCATCCTGTCTGACGAGATACACTGCGACCTGGTAATGCCGGGTTACAGGCATACGCCGATGGCAAGTCTCTCATCAAAGATATCATCCATTACCGTTACCTGCCTTTCTCCCAGCAAGACTTTCAATGTGGCAGGCCTCGCCACATCATCGGTCATTATTTCCAATCCTGTTCTCAGGAAGTACTTCAGGTCAAAAATTGATCACCTTCATATCGGTAACGGGAATATCTTCGGAACGGTTTCTTCCCATGCAGCCTATACCAATGGCAGGGAATGGCTTTCCGCACTTATTGAATACCTTGCAGGCAACATCAGATATGTGATGGAACAATGCAATGAATTCATACCTGAAATAATTCCCGTGCGCCCTGAAGCCACCTGCCTGATATGGCTCGACTGCAGGAAGCTGGGCATGAACGGGAAGGAACTGAATGAGTTCTTTATCAGGAAGGCAGGAGTGGGACTCAATGAAGGATCACTCTACGGTCCCGGAGGTGAAGGTTTTATGAGGATGAACCTCGGGACAACGCGCAGAAGGATAGCTCAGGCCATGGAACAAATACGGAAAGCAGTCGAATCAACCCGGACATAAGTCAGAGAAAATACTTGGTGCCCGCCGGCTATTTATTTTTTCATCATCGAGGCTATCAGTTCTCCTGCCGTTTTCGACTTGAAGCAAAGCGACCTTTCCCTGAATATCCTGCCTATCTCATCGTTGCACAGCTTTCCTATGCTGCCTTCATGAGTATATTCTGAAAGAGCGGTTTTTTCAAACAGCTTTTTCCCCACCATCGATGACACTGATCTGTAGGCATCACGGAAAGGAACACCTTCCCTGACAAGTTTATTTGCCTCTTCGGTGCTGTAAATAGGATTGTAAAGAGGATTATCAGCAATGTTATCCTTCACCCGGATGTTGTCCAGCATCACCACGGCCATGCCTATGCACTCGTTGACCTCCGAAAATGCATGGAAAATCAATTGTTTCAGTAGCTGAAGATCCCTGTTGTAACCCGACGGCAGTCCGGACACCAGCAAAGATACCTGTCCCGGCAGCGACTGCAGTATATGCATTCTTCCCCTGATTAGTTCAAAGGCATCCGGGTTTCTCTTCTGGGGCATGATGCTTGATCCGGTAACAAATTCTTCGGGAAAATCGATGAAACGGAATTCGGCGGTCATGAACAGGCATACATCGGTCGAAAACCTCGCGAGAGTCTGGGCCACCGAAGCAATGGCTGAGGCCACCGCCATTTCGGCTTTCCCCCTGCTGATGGAAGCATATGCCGAGTTGTAAAGAAGGTCACTGAACTCAAGAAGATCTGTTGTGCATTTCCTGTCGAGGGGCAGGCTTGACCCGTAACCCGCCCCGGTTCCGAGGGGATTCCGGTCGATAACAGTCCGTGCCGATCCAAGCAAAAGAAGGTCATCGGCGAGCGATTCCGCCCAGGATCCAAACCAGAGTCCGAATGACGACACCATTGCAGGTTGCATGTGGGTATATCCCGGGATCATTATTTCCCTGTGCCGGGAGCTTAGTTCCTGCAGCCTGGCAAACAGCTTTTCAATATTGACGGCCAGGGTATCGATCGCGTTCCGGGTGTAAAGCCTCAGGTCGACCAGCACCTGGTCGTTTCTCGACCTGCCCGTGTGTATCTTCTTTCCCGTGTCTCCCGTCAGAGCTGTAAGTTCCTTTTCAATCTGCGAATGAATATCCTCAACACCATCCTCTATAATAAGATTCCCGGCGGCGGCTTTATCATAGAGAGCCGCGAGGCCTTTCAGAAGTTCATCCTTCTCAGCCGGAGTGATAAGTCCCGTTTTGCCAAGCATGATGGCATGAGCCACAGATCCGGCTATATCCCATTCAGCAAGATGCAGATCCGCGGTCCTGTCATCAGCCGAAGTGAATTCTATCACCCTTGGGTCGGGAACTGCATCTTTTTTCCAGAGTTTCATCCGTATATGATTATATTTTAAAGGTCCCCGCTCAAGCGGGGGAAACCACATGTTTGAAAATTATATACATACGTGTTTGTGTATTTGATACATGTGGATTTCATCAGCCAATTTATATCGTGAACTTATTATCAATCAATAGGTTTTACTTGCATCAATAATAGCCCTGTGCGCCATAAGCCTGATTGCATTGATCTTTATGAAACCCTTGCTGTCAGTCTGGTCAAAGCCTCCCTCTATATCCATGCTCGAAAGATCCTTGTTGTATAGTGACGAGGGTGATTCCCTTCCTTCTATAATTACATTTCCCTTGTACAGGCAGAGATGGACGCTGCCGTCGATCAGTTCCTGGCTTTTTTCAATTGCAGCCATCAGGAAATCCATTTCGGGGCTGAACCAGAAACCATAGTATATGAGTTCGGAGAATTTCGGAGTCAGCATGTTCCTGAGTCTCATCACCTCCCGGTCCATTGCCACACCCTCAAGGTCCATATGGGCAATGTGGAGTACGGTTCCGGCAGGAGTTTCGTATACGCCTCTTGATTTTATTCCCACGAAGCGGTTCTCAACCATATCGAGCAGGCCGATGCCGTTCTTCCCGGCAATCTCATCGAGATATACAAACAACTCGTAAGGATCTTCCTTGATGGTTCCATCCTCCTTGTTTACCAGCTTTACCGGTATGCCGTTCTTAAAATGGATGGCAATCCTGGTCTCCCTGTCAGGTGCTTCCTGGGGCATTACCATCTTTTCGAGAATGCTTTTCCCGGCAGTATACATGGGATCTTCGAGAATGCCGGCTTCATGGCTGATATGCATCAGGTTGTCATCCTCGCTGTAGGGTTTGTCGATGCTTGCCTTCACGGGAATATTTTTTTCCGCAGCATATTTCAGAAGGTCGGTTCTGCCCTTGAATTTCTCGAGGAATTCCCTGTCTTTCCAGGGAGATAATACTTTGATATCGGGTTTTAGCGCGTAATAGCACAATTCGAATCTTACCTGGTCATTTCCCTTTCCGGTGGCGCCGTGGGCAACCATGTTTGCTCCCTCGCTCACTGCTGTTTCGACCTGTTTCTTCGCGATCAGTGGCCTGGCCAGGGCGGTGCCCAGAAGGTACCTGCCTTCATATATGGCATTCCCCATTATCGCCTTGAAGACATAATTTTCAACAAATTCCTTCTTCAGGTCAGCTATAATCACCTTTGAAGCTCCCAGCAGAAGAGCTTTTTTCCTGCAGCCCTCAAAATCATCAGCCTGTCCTACATCGGCAACAAATGCAATAACTTCATAATCCTTTTCAATAAGCCATTTCAGGATAACCGATGTATCCAGACCGCCGCTGTATGCAAGCACAACTTTCTCCTTCATCATTCTTTCAGTATTAAGTCAGTGATATAATTTTTGAATATTTATTCCGCCCTGTTTTCCGGGGCCTTCCTTTTGATCTTATTATGAAGTCCGGGCATGATCAGCTCGAGGCAGGAATAAAGCTGTTTCAGGCTGATACCGTTCCTGGGGATGACAAGTATTGTATCGTCGCCGGCTATTGTACCGGCTACTTCATATCTGCGCGAATTATCTATAAAATATGCAGTGGCATTCGCGTGTCCGGGTATGGTGCGTATCACCAGCAGCCCCCTGGCTTCAACAATGTCGCTGACCACCGACAGCAGGTTTACGGCCGGTTCCGGTGCGGCCTGCGATTTGCCTGAAGCGGCAAGCGAATACATGTATCCCCCTTCGCCATCGGGTATCCTGCTTACCCCCAGCCGGCGCATATCCCGCGACAGTGTCGCCTGTGTACATTTGATCCCGGCATTCTCCAGTTTCCTGAGCAAGGCTTCCTGGGATGCTATCTTTTCAGATGTTATCAGCTTCTCTATTGCCTGTAGCCGGACCATCTTCTGCATATTTATACATATTTCGTGCAAATATATACATATTTTTGATTCGAAGCATATAATTGAGATTTTGTTATATTTTTATGGATTGAAATGTGCCAATGAGAGACTATTCAAGGAAGATGTTAATTCTCCGTCCTTTATCGCGGGCCAGAGCGGCACCTGGTCATGGCATGCAAGAGTTCAGAAACAGGGTCGCCGGATATATGAATGCCGGCGGGGCGATGGCAAACCGATTAAAAAGTTAGCGATGTACTGGCTTTTCCTTATAATTCTGATCCCCTACCTTTATATTATAATAAGGATATGGAAAGCGCTTAAAGGGATATTGCCGTTCGGCATCAACAGGGAGCCGCGGCTATTTATTTCAGTGATAGCAGCCTGCCGCGATGAAGAAGGCAGACTGCCGGGCTTTCTTTCGGATCTTCTTGCCCAGGACTATGACCGGGATCTTTTTGAAGTAATAATTGTTGACGACAACTCATCCGATTCAACGGCTCATGTAGCGCGGTCATTTGAAGGGCTGAAGAATATCAGGGTTCTGGGCAACCGCGGAAAGGGGAAAAAGCAGGCCTTAAGGACCGGGGCAGAAGCTTCCCGGGGAGCATTTCTGGTAACTGCTGATGCTGACTGCAGGTTTGGCCGGAAATGGCTTAAGACCATTGCATCCTTTGTTGAGCACGAAAACCCTGTAATGTCAGTCAACCCGGTGATTATCAGGGCTGGCCGGGGCTTTTTCAACAGCTTCCAGGAACTGGAGTTCCTGAGTCTTCAGGGGATCACTGCCGGAACTGCGGCCCTTGGAAACCCGGTCATGTGCAACGGGGCCAACCTTGGCGTGTCACGGGAAGCCTGGCTCAGGAATGCAGACCGGCTGCATGATGAGATCGCATCGGGAGATGACATTTTCCTGCTTCACAGCCTGAAGGCGGAAAAAGCTGGCTCCATCCTTTGGCTTGAGTCGGCTGATGCCGCGGCGGAAACCCCTGGTTCCTCAGATCCTGTTTCTTTTCTCCGCCAGAGGGGAAGATGGATATCCAAAGCCGGTTATTACAGCGATCTGTATACAAAACTGCTTGCAGTTGTAACATTTGTTACGGTTATGGCCCAGTTTCTCCTGTTCATCGGGGGATTCATTAATCCGGTACTTTTTAAAGTGTTTGCTGTTTACACTCTTGTCAAGTCCATTCCCGATTATCTTATCCTTCACAACACTGCTGCAAGGTATGGCAAAAAAGAACTTATGAGATGGTTCATCCCTTCCCAGCTCATGTATCCCCTGTATGTTATTTCACTTATTCCCTTCTCGTTCCGGAGAGCTGAATGGCAGGCTTAGTTACCCATTTCCGACAGGAATTTGATTCTCATCAGCCTTATCTCCTCCTCCTCAAACTCACTGCCAAGTTCGGCAATTGCATCTTCAAGCGAGTCAGACTCGGCTTCTTCCCTGAAATACGCGAAGATGTCGTGTTGTCGTTCCTCGTCTATCACCATGTCAATATAATAGTCGAGATTTATCCTTGTCCCGTAGTTCACGATGGCTTCTATTTCCGAGATCAGTTCATTCATTTCCAGTCCCTTTGCCTCAGCGATATCCTCCAGTGGCCGTTTCATATCGATGCTCTGGATTATATAAACCTTGATCCCCGATTTGTTTATAACCGATTTCACAACCATATCGAGGGGCCGGATAATCTCTTTTTCCTCCACATATCTACTTATGATCTCGACGAATTCTTTTCCGTATCTCTGAGCTTTGCCTGCTCCGACTCCCGTGATATTCTGAAGTTCGTCAAGGTTCACCGGATACTGTATTGCCATATCTTCCAGGGAGGGATCCTGGAAGATCACGAAAGGAGGGACGTTTTTCTGTTTTGATATCTTCTTGCGGAGATCTTTCAGGATGCTGAAAAGTTCATCATCAACTGCCGCGGTTTTTGCCCCGAAGGCATTGTCCTCCTCGCCCGAATCTGCATAGTCATGGTCCTCGGTAAGTATGAAGGATGTGGGTTTTTCAAGAAATTGCATCCCTTTTTCGGTAAGCTTGAGCAGGCCGTAGTTTTCAATATCCTTTGTGAGAAGTTTGGCAATCAGGGCCTGTCTGATAACCATATTCCAGTATCTTTCGTCCTTTTCCTCTCCAATCCCGAACATCTCGAGCTTGTGGTGCTTGTACGACTTGATAGCGGAGGTGATTTTCCCTGCCAGGATATTTGCCACGTGGTCGGCTTTGAATTTCTCCTTGACGGCAAGAACTGTCTCCAGCACGTTGACAACAGATTCGCTTCCCTCGAACTGAGCTTTGGGGTGGAGGCAGTTGTCACATGCCTCACAGTTTTCGTCAGGGTATTCCTCACCGAAATAATGAAGCAATAATCTGCGTCTGCATACCGATGACTCAGCGTAGGATACCGTTTCGAGCAGCAGTTGTTTTCCTATTTCCTGTTCGGCAATGGGTTTTCCCTGCATGAATTTCTCGAGCTTTAGAATATCGTTGTAACTGTAATACGCGATGCAGTTACCTTCTCCCCCGTCGCGGCCGGCCCTTCCGGTTTCCTGGTAGTATCCCTCGAGGCTTTTGGGAATATCGTAATGGATCACAAACCTGACGTCCGGTTTATCAATACCCATTCCGAATGCTATCGTTGCAACAATTATATCGGCTTCTTCCATCAGGAATTTATCCTGGTTGCTTGTTCGGGTGGCGGAATCCATTCCCGCGTGATAGGGAAGAGCCTTTATTCCGTTAACTTTCAGTGTTTCGGCCAGTTCTTCCACCTTCTTCCTGCTGAGGCAATAGATGATCCCTGATTTCCCCGGGTTGTTCTTTATGTATTTTATTATTTCCTTCGCGACATCCTGTTTCGACCGCACCTCATAGTACAGGTTGGGTCTGTTGAATGAGGACTTGTAAACATCGGCTTCAAGTATTCCGAGATTTTTCTGGATATCGTGCTGCACCTTTGGTGTGGCCGTGGCTGTAAGGGCAATTATGGGCGACCTTCCGATAGTGTCGATTATAGGCCTGATCCTGCGGTACTCGGGGCGGAAATCATGGCCCCATTCAGAGATGCAATGGGCTTCGTCGATCGCGTAGAATGATATCTCTATGTTTTTCAGGAATTCAATGTTTTCCTCCTTTGTAAGTGATTCGGGGGCAACGTAAAGCAATTTTGTCATACCGGTAAGCACATCATTTTTCACCCTGGCGCTTTCCGTTTTGGTAAGGGATGAGTTCAGGAAATGGGCAACCTCGTCGTCGGTGCTGAAATTCCTCATTGCATCCACCTGGTTTTTCATCAGGGCGATAAGCGGTGAAATAACTATGGCTGTTCCGCTCTTCATCACTGCCGGAAGCTGGTAGCATAGCGATTTGCCACCCCCTGTGGGCATAAGCACAAAAGTGTCGCGGCCACTTAGGATATTCTTTATTATTGGTTCCTGAGTACCCTTGAAAGTATCAAATCCAAAATACCTCTTTAAATAATCATGTATTGTTGCATCATTAGTCATTTTACAGCTCTCCTCCGATTATCATTCCTTATCTAAAGTAATGCCTCTGTATTCTATATAAATGTACATGAAAAATCCCGATTGACACACAAACTAATCAAAATCCAGAGAGATTTATAGGAGAAAGTTAAATAATTTATTTATCAAACCGAATATTTAATGAATATTTAATTAAAATGTTAAAATCCCGGGGTGGTCACTTAATGGTTTTGGTATTGTTATGCAAAAAAGATTTATCATCTTTACAGCCTGTAAATTCAAAACAACTGCTGAGGGATAATGGCTGCAGACAATAAGAAAAGAAAGAATCCTGAAGGAGAGATGTCCTTCCTGGAGCATCTTGAGGAATTGAGGTGGCATATTATCAGGTCTGTCATCGCCATATTTGTGCTGATGATCGTAGCTTTCACTTTCAAGAATTTAATATTTGACAAAATAATCCTTGCTCCAAAGAATCCCGATTTCTTCACCAACAGGATCCTTTGCCGGCTGGGTGAGATGGTTAATTTAAATGTTCTGTGTATCAATACAAAACCTGCCAATCTGATAAACATAAAGATGGCCGGCCAGATAACCACCCACATTATCGTTGCGCTGGTGGCCGGACTGATAGTTGCTTTTCCCTATATATTGTATGAATTCTGGAAGTTTTTCAAGCCTGCCCTTCACAAAAATGAGCAGCAGGTAGCCAGGGGCGGCGTTCTTGTCACCTCGATGCTTTTCTTCATGGGTGTTCTTTTCGGGTATTTTGCCCTGGTTCCCCTGTCGATTCACTTCCTCACAACCTATGAGGTCAGTGCCGACGTGGTAAACCAGATCAACATCCGTTCCTACATTGGGACCATAACCTCCATCTGTCTTGCCACCGGTTTGATCTTTGAGCTTCCGGTGATCTCCTATTTCCTGACAAAGGTGGGGCTTATCACACCTTCGTTCCTTACAAAATACAGGAAGCATGCAATTCTTATCATTGTTATCGTGGCGGCCATTATTACCCCTCCCGATGTGTTTTCTCAGATGCTTGTATGTATTCCCCTTCTGATCCTTTATGAAGTGGGTATTGTCATCTCAAGGCGTGTTCTGAAACAGAAAGAGAAAAATCACAGGGAATTTATGAACGAAGATGCTTCCTGACCTTTGTGTAATGCCATTAACGGATGAAGCTCCACACACATAATCTTGTAAAAAAATACCGCAACCGCACGGTTGTCGACCATGTCTCGATCGAGGTGGAGCAGGGTGAGATTGTCGGGCTGCTGGGTCCCAACGGCGCCGGAAAGACCACATCTTTTTATATGATTGTCGGGCTGATAAGGCCGAGGGAAGGAAACATTTATCTTGACGGAGAAAACATCACGACACTTCCTGTTTATAAAAGGGCCCGCAAGGGTATAGGTTATCTTGCCCAGGAACCATCTGTCTTCAGGAATCTGTCGGTGGAGGATAATATAAAGGCAGTGCTTGAGATGTCGGGGCTGTCAAAGGAAGAGCAGATGGAGCGTCTCGAAACCCTGCTCAATGAATTCGGGCTTCAGAAAATAAGGAAGAGCAAGGGTGTCCAGCTTTCCGGAGGGGAAAGAAGACGTACCGAGATTGCCAGGGCTCTCTCCCTCAAGCCCAAATTCATCCTGCTCGACGAGCCTTTCGCGGGGGTCGACCCGATTGCTGTCGAGGATATACAGGAAATCGTCTCCAAACTGAAGGACAAGAATATAGGGATTATCATCACCGATCACAATGTTCACGAGACACTGGCCATAACCGATCGGGCTTACCTGCTTTTCGAAGGCCGTATCCTCATGTCGGGGACCTCAGCCCAGCTTGCTGAGAATGAACATGTAAGAAAAGTATATCTTGGCAAAAACTTCGAACTTCGCAAGTAAAGCATCGTTTGCAATAACAATTATTTTATCTACTTTCGCGTGGATTTTTCCGCGGATGTGTCGTAATTGGTAGCCGAGCAAGACTTAGGATCTTGTGTCTTTATGACGTGGGGGTTCGAGTCCCTTCATCCGCACCAGAATACACCGCACGAAACGGTTGTAATAAAAGCGTTCCGGCGGTTTTTTTAAATACTCAAAAACAGAGATAAAAATGAATATCACCAGGGAGAACACTGACGATCTGAATGCCATCCTGACAGTCGAGGTTGAAAAGAACGACTATGAAGCCAATGTTGAAAAAGTACTGAGAGATTACCGTAAGAAAGCCAATATAAAGGGATTCCGCCCGGGCATGGTTCCATTCGGTCTTATAAAGAAAATGTATGGAAGGGCTGTTAAGATTGAGGAGATAAACAAGCTGGTCGCTGAAAATATCCAGAAATATCTTACCGATGAAAAGATAGAGATTCTCGGCGATCCCCTGCCCCGTCCTGATGATAACGATCATCCGGATTTTGATACACGGGAATCATTTACATTTTCATTCGACCTTGGCCTGGCTCCGGTCTTCGAAACCAAACTCAGCAAGAAGAATAAGGTGATAATGTACGAGATTGAGGCCGACGAAAAAATGAAGAACGACTATATTGACAATTATGCACGTCGTTACGGCCGTTTTGAAAAAGCAGATGTCACGGAAGAAAAGGACGTTCTCAAGGGAAAGATTGAAGCGCTTGATGAAAATGACAAGCCCCTGCCCGACGGCTTGTTTGCCGACGACACCACCCTGTCGGTGGAGCTGGTCAAGGACAAGGAGATACAGAAGCAGTTTATAGGCAGTAAGGAAAATGACAGCATCATTTTTAACCTGAGAAAGGCTTTCCCTAACGACTATGAAATTGCAGGATTGCTCAAGAGACAAAAGGAAGAAATTGAGAAAATCGATGGTAACTTCATGTTTACAATAAATGAAATAACCCGTTTCAGGAAAGCCGAGCTTGATCAGGAGCTTTTCGACCGTATCTACGGTGAGGGAGTAATCACATCGGAGGAAGAATTCCGCAAGCGTATCGATGAGGAGATTGCCGCTTCGCTTCGCGAAGAAACCGGGTACAAGCTGTCGATGGATCTTAGGAAGCTTGCTCTCGATAAATCCGAATTCGAACTGCCGGAGGATTTCCTTAAAAGGTGGCTTCTGAAGGTAAATGAAGACAATTCTGAAGAACAGATAGAAAAGGAATTCGGCAATTTTACCAGGGACCTTAAGTGGCAGCTTATACGCAACAAGATAGCCAGAGACAATGAGATCAAAATTACCCCGGAGGAACTGCAGAAGGAAGCCGAAAACATAACCAGGCAACAGTTCAGGCAGTACGGACTGTTCTATGCTACCGATGAGCAGGTCACACATTATGCCAATGAAACCCTTAAGAGAGAGGAAGATGCAAAACGTATTGCCGACAAACTCATTGAGGAAAAAGTAATACAGGCCCTGAAGGATATGGTCAAACTCGAATCCAAAACGGTGACCGTTGCCGAGTTTAATAAGCTTTTTGAATCGTAATCAGTGCTTTAGACTGAACAACAATTTTTTTCGTAACTTTGGGTTATAACAAAAAACATACAGCTATGTACAACTCAAGCGATTTTGGGAAATTTGCACGAAGCAGGCGTGGAATAAGCAGCGCCACCATGCATAAATATGCTTCAGTTATCTCAAACAGCTATATTTCCCCAACTATCATTGAGGAGCGTCAGCTTAATGTTGCCTCCATGGACGTTTTTTCGCGTCTTATGATGGACCGTATAATCTTCCTCGGGCTTCCGATTGACGATTATGTGGCAAATATCATCCAGGCACAACTGCTCTATCTCGATTCTGTCGATCCCGGAAAAGACATCCAGATATATTTCAATTCACCGGGAGGGTCTGTAAGCGCCGGACTCGGTATTTATGACACCATGCAGTATATCACTGCCGACATTGCCACCATCTGCACCGGTATGGCCGCCTCAATGGGAGCCGTTCTGCTCACTGCAGGAACAAAAGGCAAGAGATCGGCTCTTAAACATTCCAGAATAATGATCCATCAGCCGATGGGCGGATTTGAAGGCCAGGCCTCGGATATAGAGATCCAGGCCAGAGAGATACTGAAACTCAAGAGGGAATTGTACGAGATAATAGCTCATCACACCGGAAATCCGGTTGAAAAAGTTGAGAAAGATTCCGACAGGGATTACTGGATGACATCGGCAGAGGCTAAGGAATACGGAATGATTGATGAGATTCTCATGAAAAGTGAAGGTCATAAATAATGGATAAGTGTTCATTTTGCGGCAGGACTAAAAAAGAGGTCGGCATACTGATAGCCGGACTGGAAGGCCATATTTGTGATCATTGCATCGAGCAGGCTTACAGTATTATGAATGAGGAACTGGGCACAAAGAGTAGCTTCAGTTTCGACATGGTGAACCTTCTGAAACCTGCTGAAATAAAGAATTTCCTCGACCAGTATGTTATCGGCCAGGACATGGCCAAGAAGATCATCTCGGTGGCTGTCTACAACCATTACAAGAGGCTGATGCAGAAACCCGATTCTGACGACATCGAGATTGAAAAATCAAATATCATTCTTGTAGGTGAAACCGGCACCGGGAAAACCCTGCTGGCAAGAACTGTTGCCAGGATGCTTAATGTTCCCTTCACCATTGTCGATGCCACGGTTCTTACCGAAGCAGGCTATGTGGGTGAGGACATTGAAAGCCTTCTCACACGTCTGCTCCAGAATGCCGACTATGATGTGAAGGCTGCCGAAAAGGGAATCGTGTTCATAGATGAGATCGACAAAATTGCCCGGAAAGGCGACAACCCGTCAATAACAAGGGATGTATCGGGCGAAGGAGTTCAGCAGGGACTGCTCAAGCTTCTCGAAGGATCAATAGTAAACGTTCCCCCGCAGGGAGGCAGAAAGCACCCTGAACAGAAAATGATACCTGTCAACACGAAGAACATACTTTTCATTTGCGGCGGGGCTTTCGAGGGAATTGAAAGAAAAATAGCCCAGAGACTTAATACCCAGGTAGTAGGCTTTGGTGCCTCAAAGCACAGGAGCAGGATCGACAAGGACAATCTCCTGCAGTACATTGCACCCCAGGATCTGAGGGCATACGGGCTTATCCCCGAGATAATAGGAAGGCTCCCCGTGCTGACTCACCTGAATCCACTCGACAGAAAGGCGCTCAGGGCAATACTTACTGAACCGAAGAACGCGCTGGTAAAACAGTATATCAAACTTTTCAAGATGGATGGAATCGATCTCAGTTTCGGCGAAGGAGTTCTCGATTTCATTGTCGACAAAGCCATTGAATTCAAACTCGGAGCGCGCGGACTCAGATCGATATGCGAAACCATCATGCTCGATGCAATGTTCGAGTCGCCGTCGTCCGGGACCAAAGAGCTTGTCATCACCACCGATTACGCTGTCCGCAAGCTCGAAAGGATCGACATGAAAGTACTCAGGGCATCATAAAGCCCTACGGCATTTCTTCCTTTCATAGATCACGTAGGAGTATGGTATCTCCCTTTCATCCCGGGATACGCATTCCTGACGGTCAACCACTTTCCACTTCCTTCCGTCTATCTTTGGGAACCACACATCGGCTTCAGCCTTTCTGTGAACATGGGTTATGTAGAGCCTGTCGGCCAGGGGCATGAACTGCCTGTACACGCTTCCGCCTCCTATAATGAATACCTCCTGGCCGGGGTCGCACTTTGAAATTGAATCTTCAATTGAATATGCTGTCACTGCAGAGTCGATACATTCGCCCGGAATATCCGTTATAACAATGTTATAACGTCCCGGAAGCGGCTTCATGGGCAGCGATTCCCAGGTTCTTTTGCCCATAATCACCGACTTGCCCATTGTCAGTTGTTTGAATCTTTTAAGGTCTTCGGGTATATGCCATAGAAGTTCGTTCTCCTTCCCTATTCCCCAGTCGTCGGATACTGCTGCAATTATTGATATCATAATATTTATTTATACGGAAATATCACCCTTTATATGGGGGTGTGCCTTATAGCCTGTAAGTTCAAAGTCCTCGTATCTGAATTTATCGATGTCAGTCACAGCCGGGTTCAGTTTCATTTCGGGAAGCGCGTAGGGTTCCCGTGTAAGCTGCAGTTTAACCTGTTCGATATGATTCAGGTAAATATGAGCATCGCCCAGGGTGTGAATAAAATCCCCCGGTTTCAGTGAAGTAATCTGTGCAATCATCAGTGTAAGCAGTGCATAAGAAGCTATATTGAAGGGAACACCCAGGAAAATGTCGCAGCTTCGCTGGTAAAGCTGGCACGACAGGCGGCCGTCAGCCACATAGAACTGGAAGAGGATATGACATGGAGGCAGGGCCATCCTGTCTATCTCGCCGGGGTTCCACGCGCTTACTATATGCCGGCGCGAATCGGGATTTTCCTTTATTGATCTTATAACATTTGCCAGCTGGTCGATCTTTTCACCTCCGGCCGCGGGCCATGAACGCCACTGGCAGCCATATATTGGTCCGAGGTTTCCTTCGGCGTCGGCCCATTCATCCCATATCTTAACGCCGTTTGCCTTGAGATAGGCAGTGTTGGTGCTTCCCGAGATAAACCACAGGAGCTCATGTATAATGGATTTCAGATGCAGCTTCTTGGTAGTCATCGCCGGGAATCCCTCACTGAGCCTGAATCTCATCTGGTATCCGAAAACGCTCAGTGTTCCGGTTCCCGTACGGTCAGACTTTCTCGTACCCTTGCTGAGTACATGATCGAGAAGATCAAGGTATTGCTTCATTGGCTTCCTTCAGCTAACTATAAGGGTTTTATTCGGGCAACCCATCCGCCTCCCGGAGCCATTTCGATCGTCATTTTATCGCCTGCCTTTACGCTCTTTTTAACATGCTTGTAATCCTGGGCATGTTTATCGGCGTTTACACCATCCTGGAAGATATCCATCTCATAACTGCCTTCCGGAAGGAATGAAAGGTCGAGTTCGAGCCGGCGCGGATCCCAGTCGGTCAGGCCTGCCAAGTACCACTCGCTGCCCGAGCGGCGGGCGAGGAGGATATAGTCTCCCGTTTTAGCATCAAGAACCCTGATATCATCCCATACAACCGGCACTTTAACAATGAAGCCGGTGCATTCCTGTTCCTTCATATAGTTCGACGGACTGTCGGAAAGCATCTGGAGGGGGCTTTCAAAGACAACATACAATGCCATCTGGTGAACTCTTGTTCCCTGGCTGGCCGGACGCGTGAACTGGGGATTAAAGTTAGCCCTGTCCATATTGACCATTGCACCGGGTGTATAATCCATCGGACCTGTCACCATCCTTGTGAAAGGAAGAATAACATCGTGCTCAGGCGTTATTGTTTTTTCCCACTTTGAGTTTTCCATACCCCTGACGCCTTCCCTTGTAATAGCGTTGGGATAGGTTCTCTGCATACCATCAGGTTTATATGATCCGTGGAAATTGATCAGCAGTTTATGTTCTGCCGCTTTGCGGGCAGCTTCATAATAGAAATTCACAATTTTCTGGTCGTCTCTCTGCATGAAATCGACCTTTATGCCCTTTACCCCCCATTTTTCATAGAGCGCGCAGGCCTCATCAATCTCATCCCAGAAAGTTTTCCACACCACCCAGAGCATCACTCCCACGTTCTTTTCAGCACCATACCTGCACAGTTCGGGAACATCAATCTCAGGTACTGATTTCAGCACTGAGGTTCCGATCTTGTACCAGCCCTCATCGAGAACTATGTATTCTATTCCGTTTTCGGAAGCGAAATCGATATAATATTTATAGGTATCGTTGTTGATTCCCGATTCAAAGTCGACTCCGTAAATATTGCATGAATTCCACCAGTCCCATGCCACTTTGCCCGGTTTTATCCATTTCGTATCACTCAGCCTGTTGGGTGCGCCAAGCCTGAACACCATATCGCTTTCAACAAGCTGGCCGTCATTTCCGGCTATGATGAACACCCTCCAGGGGAAAGTTCTGGTACCTTTGGTTTTAGCAATGTAATCTTTTGTCTCCGTAACATAAAAATCGCGATCGGTGAAAAGCTTTTCGGCTTCCGGGTAACCCGGCTGCACTCCGGTAATCTTTCCCGATCCTGCTCCTTTTATCCACATTCCCGGATAGTCTTCGATATCAGCTTCGGTGAAAAGCACATTTACATCATTAGCCTTGAACAGCGTGGGAAGACTTGCAAGATGTTTATCTGCAATTGTGTCGAGCGATGTCGGTATGAAAATCCTCTCGTTATGCGACATGAAACTCTCCTCGAGCGGATACCATGCTGTCGATCCTGCCGGGAAGCGGAAATCGGCGATTTCATTTTTCACCGTGATCTCATCCCTGAAGGCTGTTTCATACCTGTATGCTACTCCGTCGTTATAAGCCCTGAACTGAATTGAGAATCCCGATCTGAACGACAGTACAAGGGTGTTTCCGATATCAGGCGACTTGGATTTTTTATAGGCAACAACAGGTTCAAGCACCTGGTTGATCTTTCCGGGTGTTGCCCTTCTAAGCCTTTCATTACGACCGAGGATACGTCCGTCGGCCAGGGCCATGCCTGTGGAGGCTGTTGAAATAACCTCCCTGCCTTCATAAGTCGCGGACCAGTTTATTTCTGTTCCCACGGAAACGTTCATCACAATCTTGCCGTCGGGAGATGCAAGCTTGTAATCCTTCGGCCATGCCAATGCCGGTGCAAGCATCAGCAATGCAAAAACCAGCAGACTTTTCTTCATGATATTTAGTTTTAGTTGATCATCCAATAAAAAGGGATCCAGCGCGGCAGGCTACCCGGATTTTTTCTTTCGTCTTTCAATCTCATCCCTGATTGCTGCAGCCTTTTCATAATCTTCGGTTTTGACAGCGTCGTCGATCAGTTTGAAAAGCTCCTCGTCGGAATAGCTGTCATAGCCTGATCCTCCTGAATCAAAAAGGCTTTCCCTGTCGGTTTCGGCAGCCGGATCTGAATCGGATGTCGTTATTGTAATACCGGCTTTATCGAGTATCTCCTCGGTAATATAGATGGGGCATCCGAAACGCAGAGCCAGTGCAACGGCATCGGATGTTCTGCTGTCGATCGATATTTCCTTTTCCCCGTTGTTGCACAGCAGCTTTGAATAGAATACGCCTTCCTCAAGTTTGTAGATCATAACCTCTATTACCAGGATGTTGAATTCCGCTGCGAAATTCCTGAAAAGATCATGGGTAAGAGGCCGGGGCGGATCCAGATTCTCCAGTTTTATTACAATTGCCTGGGCTTCAAAGCCTCCGATTATTATAGGAACCCTGCGCTCACCATTATCCTCAACCAATATAAGAGCGTATGCCCCTGATTGGGTCTGACTGTAGGAAATCCCCAGTACCTTCAGCTTTACTCTCTTCATATCAAACAATTATCAACCAAAGAAATATATGACCCCCGGCTTGTTTCAGACAAATATAAAGATTAAAGCAGTAAGACA
>JAXDBC010000033.1:0-6226 GCA_034679225.1 Bacteroidales bacterium
GCGGAATTGAATCGAGTGACTTCAATGGTTCGGCAGTGGGTGGAATGATTTCCGAGTTCCTCGGTATCCCTTCAGTATCATCAGTCTCCGGTCTGAGTATTGAAAACGGGGCACCCGTCTTTACCCGAGAGATTGACGGCGGCAGGGAAAGCTTAAAAGTGCCTGTTCCTTGCGTGGCAATTGTTCAGAAAGGTATCGCGAAGGAGCCAAGGATTGCATCTATGCGCGGCATTATGGCAGCCAGGACCAAACCTGTAAGGGTTTATGAAACTGTTGATACCGATTGTCTTACGGAGATCGCGGGCTTTGAAAAACCTGCTCCCGGGGCTGCATGCAAATACATTGATCCGGACGATCCTGCCAGGCTGATTGAACTGCTTCAGAACGAAGCCAGGGTTATTTAAGTGTAAATTGAAAATCAAGAAATATGTCAGTTCTCGTATTTACTGAAAACTGGGACGGCAAATTCAAGAAGCTGTCCTATGAGTTGGTTTCCTATGCATCAGCCATTGCAGGCATGATGAATAGGAAGCTAACAGCTTTTACCATCGGCAGGACCGGTGAAGAGGAACTTAAGGAACTGGGCCGCTACGGCGCCGACAGGATACTGAGTCTTGTCAATCCGGCCCTGGAAGTGATGGATAACCGTGCCTGGGCAAAGGTCATTGCCGATCTTGCAGAAAAAGAGGGTTCCAAAGTAGTTGTTTTCTCGAATAACATGACCGGCAAGGCGCTGGCACCAAGGGTCTCGGTACGACTGAAAGCCGGGATCGCCTCCGGAGTCAGCCGGCTGCCAGTCAGCACCGAACCTTTCACGGTTTATAAAAGAGCCTACTCGGGAAACGCTTTTGCCGGTGTCGTTATCAAGTCGGAAGTAAAAATACTCAGCCTGGCCCAGAATTCTTATGAAATAATTGAAAAGCCCACGGGCGCTATCCCTGAAACGGTCGAAGTGGAAGTGGATCCTTCACTTGCAGTTACAACAATCACGGAGACACATAAACAGACTGGAAAAATATTGCTGACTGATGCGGAAATAGTTGTTTCGGGAGGCCGTGGTATGAAATCGGCCGACAACTGGGCACCACTTGTGGAGCTGGCATCTCTTCTCAATGGTGCAACAGCCTGTTCAAGACCGGTTTCGGATGAAGGCTGGAGACCTCACGAAGAACATACAGGGCAAACCGGAAAAATAATAGCTCCAAACCTTTATATTGCGGTAGGCATCTCGGGAGCCACCCAACACCTTGCAGGAGTGAGCTCGTCAAAGTATATCGTTGCCATAAACAACGATAAGAATGCGCCGATTTTCGAAGCGGCTCAGTATGGAATTGTAGGTGACGCTATGAAGGTCCTTCCAAAACTGGTGGATGCAGTAAAGACATTAAAGAAATAGATTTCCCACTAAGACGCCAACACTTCGCGCTTTGCGCCTTTGTGGCATAAAGACAACAAGTTACTTTTTCCTATGCTGAAACAATTGATTTTTATCATTGCCCTTGCTATTACCCTTGCTGTTTTCGCTTATACGGTAAGCAGGCTGATTAAACTCTTCAGCCTTACAAAGCCCGCATTTCCCCTGAAGAACTGGGGAAAAAGGTTTTGCCTGCTGTTAAAGGTGGCTTTCGGACAGACCAAGATCTTCAGGCGTCCTGTTGTGGGATTACTTCATGCCCTGGTGTTCTGGGGGTTTTGCATAATACTTTTCGGAAGCATCGAGATGGTAATTGACGGTGTCTCCGGGAGCGAAAAATCACTCAGTTTTCTGGGACCAGTACATGATGTGCTGATGGCTGCAGGAGATATTTTTGCCCTGCTCGTTGGCATCCCGATCATTGTTTTCACAATCCGCCGGAGCCTCATGAATGTGAAAAGATTCAGCGGAACGGAAATGAAAGCCAAATCTCATATCGACGCTATCGTGTCCTTGTCGCTCATTCTGCTGCTGATGGTCTCCCTCCTGCTTATGAATACCGGCTACCTGGGATTTCACCGGCTGTCGGGAACAGAAATCAAGGGAAGCTACCCGGTAAGCAGTTTCATTGCCGGCCTGCTGCCCGGTTTTTCCGTGTCCGGTTTCCATACTCTCTATGAGATAAACTGGTGGTTACATATTCTGACAATATTCTTTTTTGCCAACTACCTTCCGTATTCGAAGCACTTCCATGTATTCATGTCGATACCGAATGTTTTCCTCTCAAGGCTCGATCCTCCCGGAAAACTCGACAATATGGAAAGCATTAGCAATGAGGTCAGACTGATGCTCAATCCTGAAACTGCCTTTTCACAGGCACCGGCAGGCCCCGCTCCGGAAAGATTCGGGGTAAAGGATGTGACGGATGTAACATGGAAGAATTATTTTGATTCCCTGTCATGCACCGAATGCGGACGTTGCACATCGGTATGTCCTGCAAACCTTACCGGAAAAATGCTTTCTCCCAGAAAGGTGATGATGAACCTCAGGGCAAGGATGAAGGAGATAGGACCCTCTCTGGTGAAGAACGGGAAGCTTTTCACCGACAACAAATCGCTCCTTGGGGATTATGTTTCCGAAGAAGAGATATGGGCATGCACCACCTGCAATGCTTGCGTGCAGGAATGCCCTGTAAACATAAACCAGCCCTCAATTATAGTCGATATGCGACGCTACCTGGTACTTGAGGAGGGTAAGGCTCCCGGTGAACTTAAAAGTGTTTTCAGCAATATCGAAAATAACGGGGCTCCATGGCAGTATTCTTCTGAAGACAGGCTTAACTGGACAAAGGATCTTGATTTTGAAATTCCCGTGTTCGCGGAACTGCCGGCCGGAACGAAGCCGGAATACCTTTTCTGGGTCGGTTGCGCGGGAGCTTACGACGATCGTTATAAAAAGGTGGTAAGGGCTTTCGCCGCTATTCTGAACAGATTGAATGTCAGCTATGCCGTTCTCGGAAAGGAAGAAACCTGCACGGGCGATCCTGCACGCAGGGCGGGAAATGAGATGCTCTTCCAGATGCAGGCGATGCAGGTTATTGAGACAATGAAAAATTATGGGATCAAGAAGATTATAACTACATGTCCTCATTGCTTCAACACTTTCAGGAACGAATATCCCGACCTCGGGGGGAATTATGAGGTTATCAGTTACCTGCAGTTTATCGAAAGTTCAATTTCAGAAGGTAAACTCCGGCTGAACAGCGGAAAACTGAAGGGTTTGGGAATAACATTCCATGATCCCTGCTACCTGGGAAGGGCAAACAACATCTATTCCGAACCCAGGAAAATAATCGGGGCCATCTCACCGGGAACAGTTGAGATGAAAAGGAACAAAAGCTTTGCATTGTGCTGTGGGGCTGGAGGCGGACAGATGTTCAAGGAGGCTGAAAAGGGGGATAAGGAAATATTTATTGAGCGAACCGAGGAAGCGCTGGAAACGGGCGCTGAAATTATAGCAACGGCCTGTCCGTTCTGTATGACCATGATCACCGATGGCCTGAAGTATAAAAACAGGGAAGAAGACATACGGAACCTCGATATTGCAGAGCTGGTTATGGAAACTATGGAAATATAGCAGGAAGCGGGATTGTCCGCCCTGAAAAAGATATTGATGAATTTAAAATGCATTGAATATGGAAAGCAGAAAACTCTTGAAAAGCGGTGAATTCCTTGTAAGTTCAACAGAAGCGGCTGATGTTTTTATTCCTGAGGAGTTCTCCGAGGAACAGAAGATGATAGCCCAGACCTGCAGCGATTTCCTCGAAACAGAGGTGATGCCCAGAATGAACGATCTTGAAAAATGCGACAGGCTACTTATGAAGAACATTCTCAGGAAGTCGGGGGAGCTTGGTATGATGGGAATCTCAATCCCGGAGGAGTACGGCGGATTCGGACAGGACTTCATCACCCAGATGCTGGTGGCTGAAACAACGGGCGCCGGTGCTTCCTTTTCAGTTGCTTTCATGGCTCACTGCGGGATAGGTACTCTTCCTGTAATGTATTACGGAAACGAGGACCAGCGCCAGCGTTATGTTACAAAGCTGGCTACGGGAGAACTGATAGGAGCCTACTGTCTTACCGAGCCGGGAGCAGGCAGCGACGCCAATGCCGGCAAGACAGGCGCCACGCTGTCTGATGACGGAAAACATTATATCATCAACGGACAGAAAATGTGGATAACAAATGCCGGCTTTGCCGACACTCTTGTCGTCTTCGCAAAGATAGACAACGACAGGGTGCTGAGTGCCTTCATAATCGAGACAGCCTATCCGGGAGTGGTGATCGGCGCCGATGAACATAAAATGGGTATAAAGGGTTCGTCGACAGCCCAGATTTATTTCAACGATGTCAGGGTTCCTGTCGAAAATCTTCTTGGGAAAAGAGGAGAGGGATTCAGGATAGCGCTAAGTATTCTCCATATGGGCAGGATAAAACTGGGAGCCAATGTACTCGGTGCAGCCAAAAAGGCTATCAATGACTCGGTTAAATATGCAAATGAACGCAAGCAGTTCGGAGTGCTGATATCCTCATTCGGAGCTATCAAGGAAAAGCTGGCGGAACAGGTTGTAAGACTCTTTGCTTCAGAATCGGCGGTGTATCGTGTCAGCAAGGATATCGACGATCTTATGAACAGCTACAAGTCGGAATACAGCGACAGGGGCAGGGCGGCAATTGATGCCATAAGTCATTACGCGGTGGAGGCAGCCCTCCTGAAGGTGGCCGGTTCGGAGATGCTTGACTTCGTGGTCGATGAGGCTGTCCAGATACACGGGGGAATGGGCTATTCGGCCGAAATGGATGTCGAGAGAGCATACAGGGATTCGCGCATCAACAGGATATTCGAGGGTACGAACGAGATAAACAGGCTGCTTGTGTCCGACACTGCAATGAAAAGGGCCATGAAGGGCGATTTTGACCTCTTCGGAGAAGCAGAAAAACTTTTTACCGGAATTGAAAAGCTGAATGACGGCAAAAAAGAAGGCGAAAGCTGGCACGACGAGAAGAAAAGATATCTTGAAAACTTCAAAAAGCTGACACTCATCTGTATGCATGGGGCAGTTAAGAAATTTGAAAAGGGTCTCGTACACGAACAGGAGGTTATGAATAATATCGCCAATATGATGACGGAGACCTATCTCTCGGAATCACTGGCGCTTAGGGTCGAGAAGCTGGAAAGCATAAAGGGAGAGCTTCCCGTTTACAGGGATATCCTTGATGTAAATATATGGGAAACCGCATGCCTTGTCAGGAAGGAAGCCATGGATGCCGCCTGTGCATTCGCTTTGCCCGAAATGCTGCCGGCACTTTCAGGAGCCGCCGAAGAACTTTCCCGCGTGAGCTTCGTAAATGTTAAGGATGCCAGAAGAAGGATAGCAGATAAGCTGATTGAGGACAATAGCTGGAAATTCTGAAACATTTCATAATTTAGCAACCGGGTAGTTAAAGACACAAGGACTTTAACCGGTAATATAATAATTCCGTCGTGTGAAAATCCTGAAATTCCTTTTTTCCCCGGTTTTCATGGGGATGTTGTTTGTCATCTTCGCTGCTTCGATGGCAGCAGCCACATTTATTGAAAATGACTACGGTTCTTCAGCCGCCTATAACTTTGTTTATGATACCAGGTGGTTCGAACTCATTCTCCTCCTTCTGGCAGTAAACCTTACCGGTCAGCTTATTGAATACAAACTTTACCGGAAACAGAAACTGACAATAGCCCTGTTCCATCTCTCGTTCATACTGATCCTTACCGGAGCCGCTATTACCCGCTATGCCGGCTGGGAAGGATCGATTCATATACGAGAGGGAGAAGAACAGGATAAATGCTATTCAGCCGACAGTTACATCAGCTATAAGCTAAAGGATGCTTCGGGTGAAGTCATTGACCAGGGTTCATCCAAATATTATTTGAGCATGAAATCGGCCGGTAAGTTCAGCAGGAAAATCCGGGCAGGGGAAGCCGTTTACGAAATTGTCCTGGCAAGAATCGCGGTGAATGCCGCTGAAATTATTGATAAGGAACTAAACGGCAAGGGAGCAATAATATCGTTTATGGCAGCCGATAGTCTTGCAAGACAGAACTATATCCTCAGGGAGGGAGAATCGGTTGCTATTGGGGAGCTCAGAGTCGGGTTCTGCTCACCCGATCCTTCCGACGTGTCAATAACATACGATTCATCATCCTTCTACCTTACATCCGCCCGGTCATTTTTCCGCGATGGTATGATGGCAGGCGAATCAGTTTCATTCG
>JAXDBC010000034.1:0-7276 GCA_034679225.1 Bacteroidales bacterium
AGATACCTGATCCTCCGCGCAGCACGATCGATTTATCTGAATTAATGTCCCATGTAAATCCAACGCGGGGCGACAGATTGATTCTTGATTTGGGCCATTCTCCGGTATCGATGTGCCTTCCGCCGAAGTCGAGTTCCTTGATGGCGTTGTTTGTAATGATGTCGTCAATAAACGAAAGATTATCCGCGCGTAGTCCGACGGTAAGTTTGAAGTTCTGAAGCGGGCTCCACTCATCCTGTAAATAGGCTCCGATCTGGTTGAATTTAACGGCGTTTGAGGGAACAAGGTTGCCGTTGGTTCCGTAGGTCAGGGCAAAGTCGACCGGTGCTGCCCCGTTCAGGAAATCACTGAGGCTGTAGTAGCGGTAGTAACCTGTTCCGCTGCGCATGTAGTTATTGTCGGCCATCTGGTATTCGAAACTGACACCGGCTGTCAGCTTGTGAGCATTAAGATAATAGGTGAAGTTGTCGGTAGCTGTGATAACCTTGTTCTTAACACCGTTGTTCCAGGTAAAGAGTTCATAGCCTGCTGACATGTAAGGATCAAGGGCAGCCGCTCCATCTGCAATATCACCGCTCATGATGTCGATAAAAGGGAAAGGCGAGGAAGTCGATCCGCGCACGTCCTGGATGTCGGAATAAGTGACAAGCAGCTGATTTGATATGCTGTTTGAGAAACGGCTGTTCAACTCAAGCGATCCGGAATTAACCACATTATCCTGCGAATACATTGAATTTGCAAAGGAGAAAGAGAACTCGCCAACGCGGTTCTTATTCTTGTCGCGGTAGCTTCCGTCGGTTGAGTTCCCGTTGGGCGCGTTCCATGCAGTGTTTTTGGTGTGATTATAGCGGACGCTCAGTTTGTGGGCATCGGTGATATTCCAGTCGATGCGAGCCAGGTATTTCAGGTTTGACTCGTCTGCCGGAAAACTCTTGAACGAACCCGTTTCGTAACCGTATTTATCCCTGAGGTAATCGGATACAGTCTGCAGATCTTCTTCTGTAACGCGCGAAATTGTCTGATGGTCCGACACTCCATTCTGTGAAGCCCTCCAACGGATAACCTGCTGTGGAGTTTTTTCAAATTCAAGGTTGCCGAAGAAGAAGAGTTTGTTCTTCACGATCGGGCCTCCCACGGTTAAACCATAGATAGAATTCGATTCCTTTGTACGATCTCCGAAATCATGCTCACCTATCTTGTTACCCCTCATATTCTGGTTGGTATAATATGTATAGGCAGTGGCCTTCAGGGTGTTTGTCCCCGATTTGGTGATGGCATTTATACCGCCTCCGATGAAGTTGGTCTGGCGTACGTCGAAGGGAGCGATAACAACCTGGACTTCCTCGATGGCGTCGAGTGATATCGGGTTGCCTCCTCCGGGAAGGTTGGAGGTCAGTCCGAAGTTATTGTTGAAGTTGGAACCGTCGACTGTGAAGTTTGTTGAACGCCCGTCGCCGCCTGAAAAGCTCATCCCGTTTGCATAGGGAGAAATTCTTGAAATGTCGCTGATATTTCTGTTAATGGTCGGCATCATTGTCATCTGATCCCCTGAAATATTCGTGGTAGCGCCTGTTTTCACCATGTTGAATTTCGAAGGTTTGGTTCCGACAACAGTCACTACAGTCAACTCTGTACTCGATTCTTTCATGCTGACGTTCAGTCCGAAGGTCTCACCAAGCAGAAGATTTATGTCAGTAAAAGATTCCTTCGAGTAGCCGATAAATGATATGTCAACCTTGTAGGGACCTCCGGGACGCAATCCCTGGATTGAGAACAATCCCTGGATATTTGCTGTTGCACCGTATACAGTTCCGGAAGGAACATGGGTTGCGACGACAGTGGCTCCTGCCATGGCTTCTCCCTGCGAATTGGTAATCTTACCGCTCATGGAGGACGTTGTTGACCCCTGTCCGAAAGCGATCACCGGGATCAGTATGAACAACAGCACCGAAAGCGTGTGTTTAAAATGTCTCATAATTCAAATTGTATTTAATATTAATTTCACATGCAATATTATACTAATGATCTGATTTACCAGTTACAAAATAATTAAGTTTTGATCATGCACAAGCTTGGCAATTTACTGCTCTTTGCAAGAAAGGTTTTTAGCGCTAATATTATGTTATTAACAAGTTATGAGCCGTGATTGTTAATAACTATGTTCAAACCCTAAAACAAAATTTTCTCCATAATTACAGCGGTTGCCCCACTGTTTTCCTTCACATATCTGCCTGCTGAATCAGCCGCCTTGCAGTAAATATCCTTATTGCAGGCGAGAGATTCAAAAGCAGCTTCAAATTCCTCATAATTACTGTAGGATCTTGCCCCTCCCAGGTCAATCAGGTCGATCGCTTCACGGAATTTCCCGTAATTCGGACCAAACAGTACCGGTATACCCCAGCATGCCGGTTCGAGGACGTTGTGAATTCCTTTCCCGAACCCCCCTCCTACCGCGGCAATGTCCGCGTACCTGTATGCTGACGACAGCATCCCCATGTTGTCGATTATCATTACCCTGGCATCAGCCTTTGCCTCCGTGAATTCCGAGAACCTGACAACATCCTTTCCGATAAGTCTTTCAAGCCTTTCAATATTGGATTTGTGTATTTCATGCGGGGCAAACACCCATTTCACCTCATCCTTATGATTCTGTATGTACCTTGAAATGATTTCCTCATCAGGGGGCCAGCTGCTTCCGGCAAGGAAGAGCCTGCTGTTTCCCCTGAAAGTCTCCAGCTCCGGGATATCTCTGGCCTGAGCAGCAACCCGGACAACCCTGTCGAACCTGGTGTCGCCGGCGACGGTCACATTGCTGATCCCCGCGCTCTTCAATAGGCTCCCTGAACGCTGGTCCTGAACGAAAAAGTGGCTGAAGTTTAAAAGCATCTTCCTGAAAAAACCGCCGTACCATTTGAAAAAATGCTGGTCGGGCCTGAAGATACCCGAAACAAGATAAAGAGGGATATTCCTTTTGCCGACAGCGAAGATATAGTTGTTCCAGAATTCATACTTGACAAATATGACAGCCGAAGGAGCGGCAGCCCTTACAAACCTTTCAGCATTCCAGGGAGTATCGGGAGGAAGGTAGCAGACATAGTCGGCTCCCTGGTAATTCTTCCTTACCTCATAGCCTGAGGGCGAAAAGAATGACAGGATGATCCTGCATCCTGGTTCCCTGGTTCTTAGCTCCTCTATCAGCGGCCTTCCCTGTTCGAATTCCCCGAGCGAGGCGCAGTGCATCCAGATGTTTTTTCTGCCGTCACCGGCTATTTTCCTGAGTTTTTCTTCCCAGCCCTTCCAGCCTTTGACCATAAACCGGACCTTCGGGCTGAAAGGATATAAGATCCTCATTACAAGTGAAAACAAGATAATGCCTGTATTGTATAGAAACCTCATATTTCAATTTGAGCCATCAAAGGTAATAAATATGAAGCAGAAAATGGTCTTGCGGTCGTGCAGTCGTGCGGTCGTGCGGTCGTGCGGTCTTGCGGTCGTGCGGTCGTGCGGTCGTGCAGTCGTGCAAGTCGTAAGCGACCGCATGACAATGTATTATGTATTAAAGGCGATGTATTAAAGGCGATGTATTAAAGATGATGTATAATAGGCAATGTGCCGCATTCGAAGCGACCGCAAGACTGCAAGACTGCAAGACCGCAAGACTGCAAGACCGCAAGACTGCAAGACTAATTCTGCTTTTTTGTAAATTCATGCTATTTTTGTATACATTGCTCTTGTTATGGTAAGACTAATTGCCCTCATCATCTCCATTGTACTGCAGATTATTGCCGCCTCGATTGCACTGCGGTTCATGAAACTCACGAAATACAGGCTTTCATGGATACTGCTATCAATTGCTTTCGTTTTCATGGCAATCCGTAAAATCCTTCAGCTCTTCGAGTATTTCCAGGGTACTCCTTCCTATACATGGCAGATAATCGACAACTGGCTCGATGTTATCATCTCCTTCATGATAATCACGGGAGTGGTTCTGATCAGGGAGCTGTTCTATTCCCTCAAACGTGCCGACATCGACAGGATGAAAGCGGAAAAGAGGGTGATCAGCGCTATAATAAACACCGAGGAGAATGAGAGAAAACGATTTGCCACGGATCTTCACGACGGTCTGGGTCCTCTTATGTCGACGGTAAAGATGTCGCTTTCTGCTCTCGGCGGCAGGATCAAGGATCCGACGGACACGGTGATCCTCAACAACACGAGCCATCTCATCAACGAAGCTATCAACACCCTGAAGGACATTTCCAATAACCTTAGTCCTCATATACTTTCAAACTTCGGTCTGTCGAGCGCTCTTTCGGCCTTCATTGCCAAGATAAACCAGACCAGGGCTATTGAGATCGTGTTCAAGTCGAACATGGAAAACACCAGGATCGATCCGGAGAAGGAAGTGGTGATGTACCGGGCTGCCTGCGAGCTTATTAATAATTCGATAAGGCATTCGGGCGCATCGAGGATAGAGATTGAGCTCAGCAGGCTTGAAAAATTCATTACCTTGCAGTTCTCCGACAACGGCCGGGGTTTCGACATGACATCTCCCGGCAAAAAGGATAATGCCAAAGGTATGGGATTGTCGAACATCGACACCAGGGTAAAGTCGGTCGACGGCGTCTTCATCCTTGAAAGTAATCCAGGAAAAGGCACCAGTGCCCTGATTAAAATGATTGAATAAGCTGATTATGGAAAAGATCAGGATTATTATCACGGATGATCACCAGCTTTTCCGCAACGGGCTGAAGATCCTTCTGAATGCTTTCCCTGAATTTGAAGTTACGGGAGAGGCTTCAAACGGCGAGGAATTCCTCAGGGTCTTGAAGGAAAGCCCTGCCGATGTTGCCTTGATGGACATCAACATGCCCGAGATGGACGGGATAGAGGCCACAAGGAAGGGACTGAAGCTCTGTCCGGATATCGACATAATAGCCCTTTCGATGTACGGGGAAGAGGAGTACTACTATAAAATGGTTGACGCGGGGGCAAAAGGATTCGTGCTTAAGGATTCCGACATCTCGGAAGTAAAGGAGGCGATTCTTACGGTGAGGAAGGGGGGCAGTTACTTCTCGCAGGAGCTTCTCTACCATGTGATTCAGAAGATCAAGCACAGGGAAAACGAAAGCAGGTCAGCAAATCTTTCAAGGAGGGAAAAAGAGATTCTGCTTAAGATATGTGAAGGACTTTCTAATCAGGAAATAGCTGACACATTGTTTATTAGCAAACGCACTGTCGACAAGCACAGGGCCAATCTGCTGGGTAAAACCAACTCCAAGAACACCGCCAGCCTGATTCTTTTCGCGATCAGGAACAAACTAATCGAGATATAATCCCGTTCTCTATAAATAAAAAGAGAGCTTAATGAGTGAGTCGTCATCTCTTGGCAGGAAAGGGGAAGACCTTGCCGTATCGTTTCTTAGCGATAAAGGCTACAGGATAAGGAACAGGAACTGGAAAGCCGGAAGGCTTGAGGTGGATATTATTGCCGAGACTGGTGAATTCATTGTTTTCGTCGAGGTAAAGACGCGTTCGGAAGATTTCCTGCAATCGCCGCAGGATTCTGTGACCAGGGAAAAACAGAGGTCGCTTGTTCTGGCAGCGGATTCTTATATAAAATGGTTTGACATTGCAAAGCAGGTGCGATTTGATGTAATCACGGTTGTTGCCAGAGGTCAGACACTCACGATAGAAAAACACATAGAGGATGCGTTTTATCCAACGCTGAGGTAGGCATGAAGCATGGTTTTGGAATTATAGGAGCAGGTTTGATAGCTGAGGTCCACGCGAGGTCCATTGATACCATCATGGATGCGGAACTGGTTGGAGTCTTCGATCATAATCCGGGCAAAACGGTGGCATTTGCCAAGAAATACCAATGCAAAGCTTTTGAATCGCTTGAAGAACTCTGCAACGACGAGCGCATCGACATGGTTTGTATCTGCACTCCCTCCGGCAAACATCTCGAACCCGCTCTTGCCGCAATCACCGCCGGTAAACACTGCATCATCGAAAAGCCTCTGGAAACAACCATTGAGCGCTGTGACAGGATCATTGAAGCCGGAATAAAGCACAATGTCCTTGTCTCCGGTATTTTCCCGATGAGATTCAGCAAGGTCAATATAGAACTTAAGAATGCCATCGACCAGGGGCGTTTCGGGAAACTTGTAATGGGCGATGCGTATGTAAAATGGTTCAGGACAAAGGAATACTATAACGAAGTCAGGTGGAGATCTGACCTTGCCGCCAGCGGTGGCGGTGCAGTCATGAACCAGGCCATCCATTCAGTCGATCTGCTCAGGTGGTTTATGGGAAAAGTGACGGCAGTTAGTGCTTTCACCGGGCTTATCGGACATGAGGGAATTGAAGTTGAGGATGTTGCCTCTGCCACCCTTAAATTCGAGAACGGCGCTGTCGGTGTCATAGAAGCCTCAACAGCCGTCAACCCGGGCTTCTTCAGAAGAATTGAGATTCTGGGGACAAAGGGTTCGGTAATCATAGAAGAAGAAAGGATTCTGACCTGGAAATTTGACAATGAGACTGAAAAGGACGATATCATAAGGAAAAAATACTCCGGAAGAAATGTCACCGGAGGAGGTGTTTCTGATCCGAAGGCTATCAGCGATCTCGGTCATCTGCGACAGCTACTTAACATTGTAAAGGCAGTTGACAAGGGCCGTCCGCCCGCTGTCGATGCACCCGAAGCCAGAAAGGCCGTAGAACTGGTGCTTGCCATCTACGCGAGCGCGAAGAACAGAAGAATAGTTTATCTCTGATCCTGTTTACAGGAAATCATCCCGCGTTGTCATCAGGTTACATCCACGAATGTCGGTATTGTCTATTCTTCCGGATACCCTGAATGATCCGTCTTCATACAGTCTTCCGTGATCGCCAGTGGCCAGGAATGAACAGGACCAGTAGTTGGCCAGGTCGATAATATTCAGCCCTCCTGTCCTTCCTGCTTCATCTCCCGCATCCTGCGGATCATGAATGTCCCTCACCAGGATTTTCATCCACGGCGGACATCTGAAAATCCCGCCCCCGCATGAATAAGCCTGGCTGAGAAGTTCGGTCATGCCGTACTCCGAATGAATGACAGGCACATTCAGACCGGCTGTAAGTATGCCGTGCAGTTCATCCCTGGTGATCTCCTTCCTGCGCCCCTTCATTCCTCCTGTTTCCATCACGATTGTACCGGAAAGGTCGGGCGACAGTTCAGCGGCCAGGTCGAGCAGAGCAAAACTGACACCTATCAGGAATCGCTTCCGTCCGT
>JAXDBC010000035.1:0-7126 GCA_034679225.1 Bacteroidales bacterium
TGACATGAAAACCCTGATTGAAAAGATCAGAAAGGGTACATCTGAAGAAATTCCTGTTTCCAATCAGTTTAAATACCTGGATACAAATTTCAGATACGGAACGGCAACAATTACCTGGAATAAGGCGGATGCCGCGAAATATGCCGGTACATTCAGTGGCAGTTAGCTATATCCCCTGAAGTTTACTCCATAGCCCCATCGTATGCCTAATCGTCTCATAACCTTGCCTTAAACAACCGGGTTCTAAAGAAAAACTTCATATAGAACCCGACAGCCCGACCGCACGACTGCACGACTGCACGACCGCACGACCGCACGACCGCACGACCAATGTCCGGCTTACCAGAGATTCTCCCCGTATTCCCATCCCTTACGGACAGGTTCCTTGATATAGGCGTCCAGTTCAGGATGATTCCTGACTTTCATATTTGCGGCATCATATTCAATTCGCGTATCGAATCTCTGTGCCAGTACACCTATGACTGCCATCTCAACCATTCCTGCAGAATAATCGAAATTCGAACCGGGCAGTTTATTGTTTTTGATGGCATCAACCCATTCGCGCTGCGGATTTTCTTCAAAAGTTCTCGGGATGGTAGGTTCCGGCAGGCTTTTCTGGTATTCAGGCCAGTCTTTCGCGGGTACGAGAATTTTGGGATTGTTCGGACGACCGCCAGTCATAAGACACTGTTTATCACCAACCATGATCATGCCACTTCCAGGTAAGCTTTCGAGGTTCCATTCAGGACGGATGTCGGGTTTCAGGCCGCCTTCGTACCATCGCATGGTAACCGGAACTTTATTTCCCCTTGCCGGGAAATCCCAGCGTATAATAGCCTTGTCAGAGACAAATCCGTTATCAGGAACTGGAGTTTTGAACTCGGTCTCGGTAACAAGGGGCAATCCCAGGTCGAGTGACCAGTAGGGAGCATCGAGGGTATGGCAGCACCAGTCTCCCATTTCGCCAAGGCCGAAATCGAACCAGCCTCGCCAGGTTTTTGGAGCATAGATACTATTGTACGGGCGGAATGCTGCCGGTCCCAGCCACAGATCCCAGTCGAGGTATTCAGGAACAGCTTGTTCCGGCGGCGGAAAGCTTTCGGGTTTGTCGAAGTACTGGTTTTTCCCGAATGCCGGTCCGTCAAACCATGCAATCACTTCCGTAACGTTGCCCAGGATTCCTGCATCATACCATTCCTTGACCTGGCGGATACCGTTGGTTGCATGTCCCTGGTTGGCCAGTTGTGAAACAACCTTATAGTATTTGGCTGCTTTCTGCAGTGTCCTTAACTGCCATACATTGTGTGCAAGCGGTTTTTCGACTATGACGTGCTTTCCAAGCTGCATTGCAGCCATTGCGGCCGGGAAATGAGTGTGGTCGGGGGTGCAGACCATCACAGCATCAATTTCCCTGTGCATCTGGTCGAACATCACCCTGAAATCCTTGAAACGCCTGGCATCAGGCATGGCCTTGAAGCCCGAAGCTGCCCTGTTGTCGTCAACGTCGCACAATGCAACGATGTTTTCATTCCAGGCCGGATCTTTCTGGTTAATAACCCGGCCCCAGTTTGCAGCACCCTGTCCGCCAACGCCGATTACAGCTATATTAAGCTTGTTCGCGGGCGATGAACCAATCAGGTTTGGAATAAAAAATGCACCTGCGGTCAATGCACCTGCTGATTTAATAAAATCTCTTCTTGTCTTTTTCATCCGTATATAATTTTATTTTAAAGGTCGGATGGAAACCACATGTTTGAGAATTATATACATAAGTGTTTGTGTATGCAATACATGTGGGTTTCATCATAATATAATTTTGATTTTAATGGTATGATGGAACCCACATGTTTGAAAATTATATTCATACGTGTTCGTGTATGTAATACATGTGGGTTTCATGTTCATGTGGTCTTGGTAATTTGTTCTTTAAAGATATTAAAAATTTGTTCGGCATGGTTTTATAAACCACAATAATTCCCCACTGAAGCGAGGGCATCTTCCGGGCAACGATACCATGCCGCTGCCACATAGCTCTTCAAATCAATTTCAATAATACGCGAAACAGGCAATTCCGCTTTACAGATTCATTTTTCAGCTTTTTCCACGACTCTTTCGCCGGTAGCCTCGAACATATCCATCATGTTACCGGTCAGGTGGTTCTCATCCTTTTTATCAAGTGACAGAAATACATCATATCCTTCCGCGTTGAAAGAAGCCGTGATTGAATTCTCCCTGACTTCAAGTGAGTAGATTTCTGCAACTTCGTTACCGGTGGCAGGATCAGCAATGTTGCCGGTAAGCTTGCCCTCTTTCATTTCCAGGTTCATCAACAATTTCACGTCACCCATGGGAGTGCCTGTAACAGTTACATTCCATTTGCCGGCAAAAAATGCGGCATTGTCTGACTGCTGTGCCCAGGTTGTGGTGCACATGACAATCAAGGTCAATAAAACTATTATCCGTTTCATCATAATTAATTTAAGTAATCCGTTTTTAACGTATCATTGTGATGCAATTATAGCTAAAATAAATTTACTATAACAGAACTCCGAAAATTGTATAAGGCATTCCGGTGCAGGAAACCGGTTCATAAATAGACTGCCTGCATGACCTTATTTGAACAGTAAAAAAGATGCGATTATGAAGATAGCAAGACTCATTGTTTCAATTATCCTCTGTGTAACGGGCACTGCTTCAGTTTATCCGCAGGAAGGTGATCAGATCCTCGACGGAATCGGGGAAACAGCTTTAGTTGCCCGCTATCAGTTCAGGGGAGATGCAAGGGACTGGTCGCGAAATAACCTTCATGCCATCATAAACGGCACTGATTACAGCTTTGTGAATGACAGTCTTTTGGGAAATGTTCTTTCCCTGAATGGTGAAAGGGAGGCATTTATCTCCCTTCCCGGAGAAGCAGTCAGGGGAGAGGAATCGGTCAGTATTTCCGGATGGATCAATCTTCGCTCACCGAGCAGCGGACAGGTATTTTTTGATTTTGGGAAAAGCGGAAAATCACATTTCTTTTCAGCTCCGGCCGGTTTGGGTGAAAAGGCAGGCTGCCTGACCCGGATCGTGACTGAATCGGGAACATATTCTTCAGAAACGAAGGCTCTGGCGATAAACAAATGGAACCACGTGGCTATCGTTATCGATATCCCCTCAAAAACTCTGAGTGTTTACATTAACGGTCTTCCTGCAGGCAGCACGGATAATATTTCCCTGGTTCCGGATCAACTTTTCGGCATGAGTCCGGAAGGCAGCAATAAGCTATATATCGGAAAATCACTGGATCCCGGGAACACTATCCTGAAAGCCAGGCTTTATGATTTTCGTATCTACAGGATTGCTTTAAGCGAAAGGCAGATAAACCGGATTTATAATAGCGCTTTAAGAAGGGAGGACACTTCAGGCAGAAGGAAAGGAGAGGCAGAAAGAAATCTCCCGGAATTTTCGCTGGAGACTCCGCGGTTATACAATGAATTTCTTACGGGTGTTGAGGATATCAGGGTAGAAACTTCAACAGGGTATATGCCAAGAATCCAGCGCTTTGTAAAAGGCATCTACAGTAATGATTTCGACGGGCCGGATGTAAGAGTGCTGTGGCCAGCGCCTGAGGATAACAGACAGGTTCTTGGGCCGGGCACTTACACAGTCACGGGAAAAGTTGCCGGGACCGATCTTCAGCCAAAGGCATTTGTAACAGTCAGGGCAGGAGGGGAGCCAGCCGCACCGGTCCGCGTACTTGAAGCATTTGATCTGGATCAGGTCACTCTGAACAATGATATTCATGATCGTGAGACCAAATTTATTGAGAACCGTGACAAGTTTATCAAGGGTCTGGCGGCTGCAAATCCCGACAATTTTCTTTATATGTTTCGCAATGCTTTCGGGCAGGAACAGCCGGAGGGAGCAAAGCCGCTCGGAGGATGGGACAGTCAGCAGACCAAACTGCGCGGTCATGCCACGGGGCATTATCTAAGCGCCATAGCCCAGGCTTATGCCGGCACAGCTTATGATCAGTCGCTCAGGGACAATTTTGCCCGTAAGATGGATTATATGGTGAACACCCTGTATGAACTCTCACAGATGTCGGGCCGGCCTGTAAGTCCGGGTGGAGAACATGAGCCGGATCCACGTGCCGTGCCGGTGGGAGCAGGTAAAACCGACTATAATTCCGATCTGAGTGAGGAAGGTATCCGTACTGATTACTGGAACTGGGGCAAGGGCTTTATAAGTGCCTATCCGCCCGATCAGTTCATCATGCTTGAGAAGGGAGCCAGCTATGGAGGATCCATTGCACAGATCTGGGCGCCATACTACACTCTTCACAAGATCCTGGCGGGGCTTATGGATGTATATGAAATCAGCGGCAATGAAAAAGCCCTGGAAATTGTTAAAGGTATGGGCGACTGGGTCCATGCCCGCCTGAGTCAGCTTCCTTCAGAAACACTTATCAGCATGTGGAACAGGTATATTGCAGGAGAGTTCGGAGGAATGAACGAAGCTATGGCAAGGCTCTCAAGAATCAGCGGTGAGCCCCGTTACCTGGAAACAGCAATATTGTTTGACAATATACGGCTGTTTTACGGTGATGCTGATCATACTCACGGGCTGGCCCGGAATGTGGATATGCTGCGGGGCCTGCATGCCAACCAGCACATACCTCAGATAATAGGAGCGCTTGAGATATACCGTGATTCGGGCGCTCCGCGATATTTTCATATTGCTGATAACTTCTGGGATATGGTAACCGGCGATTACATGTACAGCATAGGAGGCGTCGCGGGAGCGCGCAACCCGAACAACGCGGAATGCTTTACGGCACAGCCGGCAACACTTTACGAGAACGGTTTCGCGGCAGGCGGTCAGAATGAGACCTGTGCCACCTACAATATGCTGAAACTGACCGGCAGCCTCTTCCTCTACAATCAGGATGCAAAGCTTATGGATTACTACGAGCGCGGGCTTTACAATCATATTCTTGCTTCCGTTGACGAGCATACACCTGCAAATACATATCATGTTCCGCTGCGGCCGGCTTCGGTAAAGCAGTTTGGCAATCCTGAAATGACAGGTTTCAGCTGCTGCAACGGCACGGCTCTCGAGAGCAGTACGAAACTTCAGAACTCAATCTATTTCAGGAGTGCCGACAACCGGGCTTTATATGTGAACCTTTATGTCGCGTCGACATTGAAATGGACGGAGAGGAATATTACTGTAACTCAGTCAACAGCCTATCCGAATGAAGATCTGACGCGGCTGACAATAAACGGCAGTGGAGAGTTTGATCTGAAAGTACGCGTGCCAAATTGGGCGACCAAAGGCTTTAATGTGACGATAAACGGCATAGAACAGCAGATCAATGCCATACCCGGGAGCTATTTAACAATAAGCCGCGAATGGAAAAACGGGGACAGGATTGAGTTGAAGATGCCCTTTAAGTTCTACTTAGAACCGCTTATGGATCAGCAGAATATAGCCAGCTTGTTTTATGGTCCGGTACTACTGGCAGCCCTGGAACCGGAGCCGAGGACGGAATGGCGCAGGATTAGCTTAAACGCTGAGGATATTGGAAAATCGATATCAGGTAATCCTGAGAAGCTTGAATTCAACATTGACGGCATTGTTTTCAAGCCATTCTATGAAACATACGGGCGTTATTCGGTTTACTTTGATGTTAGCCTGAAATAGCACCGTGGCCGTATATATTATTGTACCCGGCTTGTTGTTATTCAGACAACATGATTTAAAGCAAGTTCGGAAAAGTGGAAATTTGGAAGGATATTTGATATATGTCAGGCATTTTTCAAATGATAAGGAAATATCTGTTTTTGTTATTTGTGGCGGCGGTTCCCGGTCTCCATGCTCAGATACTCAGTGATACGGCTGCCATAAGGCTTCTTAAGAAAGGGGTTGATGATATTTACGGTTTCAGGTTTTCTGAAGCCCGCTTAACCGGGCAGGAACTCTCCCGGGCTTACCCCGGTCATCCTGTGCTTTTCCTGTATAACGGGATGCTCACCTATTGGTCGAATCATCCGCTCACACCTTCAAACAAGGCATCAGAAGCGTATGAGAAGGACATGTCAGAGTGTATCCGGATCGCGGAAAGGGATCAGAACCCCGACAACTATGCCGAATATCTTCTTGCCAATCTAGGTGCCAGGGGCATGCTGCTCCTGTATTATGCCGACAACAACCTTCAGTCAAAGATCAACCCCATGGTTATCAGTACATACAAGTATGTAAGGGAGTCGTTTAACTATTCAACTGCTTTTCCTGATTTCAATTTTTTCACCGGGCTCTATAATTATTACCGTGAAGCTTATCCCGAAGCACATCCCATCTACAAGGTGCTTGCCTTTCTTTTTCCGAAGGGCGACAAGGTAAAAGGTATTGCCGAGATGCAGAATGCCGCTTATAACTCCATCATGCTGAAAGCGGAGTCCTATTCATTCCTGTCGTATATATTCATGAATTTCGAGAATAACTACCAGCGCGCGCTTCCCTATTCAAAAGGGCTTCACGAGCTATATCCCGGCAATCTTCCCTATACCGCGGGATATTTAAAGAACCTTCTTCTTCTCAAAAAGTATGATGAAGCCGAGCTACTTATGAAATCGGCGAATAACGGGAACAGGTATTTCATGGCTCAGATGTTGATTTTCAGGGGCATACTTCAGGAGAAGAAATACCGCGATCCTGACCAGGCTGAGAGTTATTACAATAAAGCGATTGTTGAGCTTTCGGCCTTCGGGTACTACGGAAATGATGCATCATCCTGGGCTTATTACGGTCTGAGCAGGCTTTGTGATTTGAGGAATGACAAGCAGAACAAAAAAACCTTCAGGAAAATAGCCAACGAATTGGCCTATTACCGCGATATCAATTTTGATGACTGATAATCTTGTAAACTGAAATTCAGCATATTTTGGGCAGCATATCGGCACGGGCGCAGGTCTTGCAAGTCGTGCAGGTCTCATACAATGAAGCTTTGCTAAACGCTTAATTTCGAACCTCTTAGTTTCACTTCCCCCCTTTCCCTCCCGTCCCGGATTCACACTGCTTTCACTTACCCCCTTTCCCTCCCGATATTTATCGGGATCCCCCTGCAATCACTCACCCC
>JAXDBC010000036.1:0-62579 GCA_034679225.1 Bacteroidales bacterium
GATGCTTTTTATCGTTTTGATCCTCAATTAAAATCTTTCTATAAATTAGCCACATTCAGCGATAGCAAATCAAAATATGAGGCATCTGGTTTTTTAATAGAAGATAATATTTATATAGGCTTAGGGCGAACCTCGGGAAAATATTCTAAAGATTTTTGGAAATACAGTATTACATCGGACAGTTGGGAACAAGTTGCATCTTTCCCCGGAAATTATAGAAGAAATGGTTTTTCTTTTAGTATTAATAATATCGGCTATGTGGGTGGTGGATTTAATGATATTGGGAATTGGCCTTATCCTAAATTTAATGATTTATGGTGTTATATTCCTGAATCTGATAAATGGATACAAAAAGAATCACTTCCATTTAAGAATGAAGAACTCTTTGATCTTCAAGGTACAAATACAGAAGAATTTGGTTACTGTTTTTATCACAACCAATTCTATGAATACAATCCTATATTTGATATATGGGAAAAAATGGCTGATTTAGATATTGGTTTTATTTTATACGATCCACACATTTTCTGGGATGGCAGTAAAATTTATATTCTGGACCCATCAAGAGATTATTTAGATGAAATATATTTTAAAATGTGGGTTTATGAGAAATAGAAGCATAGTATTAGGAGCTTTGGTTTGCTTTACACTTAATATCCATATATGTGAAGGCCAATTGATTGATAATAAAATCAATATCTATTTGTGTCTTTTTAATGGGTTATTTCACGGTGATAGCAAAATAAAAGATGGGAATTTTATATATCCTGCATTTTATAGTAATTTAAACAATATCAAAGGAGTGTCAATTAAAACTTTATATAAGGGATATCAAAATATTAGCTATGGTATAACTTTGTCACAAAGTTATGCATCAGATTGGAACTATGAAAATGAAGAGTTCTTTTCAGCATCAAAAGTAGAAATGCAATCACTGGCAGCAACATTTCAGTTACATAATAAACTTTCATCTCGCAGGATTTTTAGCCATTGTAAAATCTATCTTGAAATATCACCAACAATTGGATTTTCTGCTTTTTCGTCCTCAAATGAGTTATATGTTGTTCATGAGACAGATAAGATCCCAATACCAACAACATGCAATGATTTTTATTATGGATTCAATGGGAGTACAGGAATTGAATGTGCTTTTACTCAAACTATAGGAATGCTTATTTCATATTCTTTGCAATATAATCGCGTACAATCAATATTATATAGCGATGACCATTATACTGTTTCACAACTTAATGTTGGATTTTTTATAAAACTAAAGAAAGACAAAAGATTTTTTTATAGAAGCTGACATGAAACCCACATTTATTGCATATACAAACATGTATCTATTTAATTTTCAAACATGTGCGTTTCCCTCGCTTGAGCGGGGCAGGTTATCATACCGCTAAAATCAAAATTATATTATGATGAAAAAAATTGCAACATTTACATTAATTCTATTATGTTTCAATTCTATTAATGCCCAAAGACGAAATGACAGATTTTTGGAATGTGGCATTTATACTTTATGGCAAGACAAAGCTAAAGCAATTGAATGCTTTGAGAAATCACCTTCAATAAATGCCAGAGCTATATTAGAGAGGATAAAGAATCCTTCAAGAAATAGATTTACTTACAATTTTGACTATACAGATCCAACCTTATATGCCTTATAAAGCAGGATATGATACAGCAACTGTAAAAATAGAAGAAGTAGAATTAAAAACCGGTGATGTTATAAAAAAGCGAAAATTCAAATCTGATACTTGGGAGGAAAAAAACAAAATGATGTATGATGAAACAGGAGACCCATAATTTTTAGAGACCTTATATAGACCAAGCAATATATTAAGTCCTAATAAAGAGTATATATTTAAAGGAAATCCTTCATATGGAAATTTTGAATTAACGAACCGTGAGGGAGTATTAATAAGAAAGTTTCAGTTTTCTTCAGATATTCAATAATTTTGAATTGGATGATCTGGTTGTTATTGATCGAAAACATAGAAGTTCTGAACATTCACGCCCCATATTGCATAACCTTCATACACAATACCTGCTTTAAAAAATGTACTGCAATATTCCGTACAATTTCTTGTTAATGTACGGATATATTCCGTACATTTGTATAAAAGCATAGTTATGGGAACATCAAGACAAGTTAAGGCGAGATTTGACACAAGACTTCCTTTGGAACAAAAACAACTCTTTGAAAGAGCAGCAATATTAGGTGGATATAGAAACCTGACAGACTTTATTATTGTAACTGTTCAAAGTAAAGCCAAGGAGATTATTGAGGAAAAAGAAAGAATAATTGCTTCACAAAAAGACAAAGAGATATTTTTTGATTCTTTATTAAATCCTCCAATGCCTAATATTGATTTGCGTTCTGCCAGGGAAGAATATGACAAATTGATTTCCAGATGAGTTATTTAACGATACCGCTTGATTCTAAGCATAATAGAGAGAATTTCAGTTGCGGCAAAGACTTATTGGATAATTACTTTTGGACACAGGCAAAACAGGATGTTAAAAGAAAACTATCAGCATGCTTTGTATTAGTTGATAATGAAACAGGTAAAATATCCGGATATTATACACTTTCCAGTAGCAGTATATCAAATGATTTGATACCGGAATCATTTAAAAAAAAGCTGCCAAAGTCTTACTCGTCTGTTCCTGCAGTATTACTTGGCAGATTAGCTGTTGACAAAAATTTTCAAGGTAAAGGAATTGGTAAACTCCTCTTGATTGATTCATTGAAAAGATGTCATGATACATCCAAATCAGTTGGGACGTTTGCTGTTGTAGTTGATCCATTGGATAAAGAAGCTGAAAAATTCTATGAGAAATATGGATTTATTAGTTTGCCTGATAGTGGAAAGATGTTTTTGCCAATGAAAACAATTGAAGAACTTTTTGAATAATGCACCGTGTACTGGCCGGTATATGCAATTGATTTCCGCCCACAACAAATTATCAATTAGCCGCTAAATTAAGTTCGTGACTTATGAGCTAGTCCGCTTCGCGGCTTTAGTTCAGCCAAACTTCAGCAATTATTTTATGATGTAAACATGATTTCAGCAGATAAAACCGGATTAATATGTTTTTTATGAAATTAAATCGAGCTACATTTAAGGATTCTAACTAACCATATGATTAATTAATACTGATACAATTATGAAAGACCGCAGATCCTTTATTAAACAATCGCTTTATGCAACCGGAGCTTTAATGACCGGATCATCATTTAAGTTTCCAGAAATGCCGAAATCTGACTTAACCTTATCACTTGCTGAATGGTCCTTTAACAGGGCATTATTTGGAGGAAAGCTGGATCATCTCGATTTTCCGGCTCTTGCGAAAAATGAATATGGCATATCTGTAGTAGAATATGTCAGTGGCTTTTTTGGAGGTAAAAAAATGGATTCTAAACAAGCTGCCAGGGACAAATCATATCTTAATGAACTTCTCCTGAGAAGTAAGGATGCCGGAGTAGTAAATCATCTGATAATGGTTGATGATGAAGGACCTTTATCTTCTGCAGATAAGAAATTAAGGGATGAAGCAATTGAAAACCACAAGAAATGGATTGAGGCAGCAAATTTTCTGAATTGTGTGACAGTACGCGTTAATCTACATGGTGAAGGCACAACCGGAGAAAGAAAAAATGCTTCCGTTGATTCAATGGGAAGACTGGGAGAATTTGCTAAACCCATGAATATAAACGTTGTTGTAGAAAATCACGGAAGTGTTACCTCAAATGCTGAATGGGTAGTCGATATCATGAAGCAGGTAAACATGAAGAATGTTGGCACATTACCGGATTTTGGAAATTGGTGCATTTCCCAACCGTGGGGGACCATTCAGGGTGAATGTACTGAAATGTACGATATTTATAAGGGATTGGAGTTATTATTGCCTTATGCAAAAGGAGTAAGCGCAAAAACATATGATTTTGATGGCAATGGGGAACAACCCAAACTTGATTATAAAAGGCTTCTGGGAATAGTGAAGAAATCCGGATTCAAAGGGTATATCGGGGTTGAGTACGAAGGTAATACCCAGCCGGAGGATGAAGGTGTCAGAAAAACAATAAGTCTTATCAAAAAATACTACTAAAATCAATATTGCTTATTGCCTGATTAAAGAGGGTCTGAAAAAATAATTACGCGCCATTAGGGCAGATAAAAATTCGAATATTCAGAACCCGAATTTTTTGGAGATTACAGAACTTACTAAAAACCGCCACTGATCTTTCAGACCAGGCTTTTCTGAAAGATCCTGAAACGTTTCACGATTTTTCCGTTCATCCTTTCATATTCGGCTCTCATCCTGGGGTTTTCTTCCATTATCAGGTGGCTGTCGAGAATGGTCTTATTTTGCTTTCTTGCCGAATCGAGAAGCTTCATCCCCATCATCACATCAATGCCCTTTCCCCTGTATTCTTCTTTTATGCCGCCGAGCATCATCATGAGTTTTGTGGATTTCTTCATCGACCTGAGGATTTTGAATAATCCGAAGGGAAAGAGTTTCCCCCTTGCTTCAATAATGCCGGTGGTCATGTCAGGAAGGGCAACTATGAAACCTACCAGATCGTTTTTTGTTCGGGCCACTTTAATGAATTCAGGGTCCAGTATCGGAAGATATCTTTTTGCCAATTCCACCTTTTCGGCATCATTGAGGGGAACATACCCGTAGATGTCGACGAAGGTCCTGTTCATGAGTTCCAGAACGGGGACTATTACCGGTTTCAGTTCCTTCTTCGACCTGAATTCGGAAATTGTTATATTGCTGTTACGAGAGTATCTTTCATATGCTTTCAGGTAAATCGGCGGATCTTTATCAGGAACAGGCATATTGTAATTCACAAGGTCAATTTCCTTGGTATATCCTTCAGCTTCAAGCATGGCAGGCATATAAGGTGAATTGGTCGGAGCCGTGAAGAGAAACGGATACTCGAAACCCTCTATCTGGAATCCCTGCGGGTCTTTGTCGGAAAAACCCATTGGGCCGACTATCTTTACCATTCCCCTGTTTCTGAGCCACTCCTCAGCCTTTGTTATCAGGGCATGGAAAACCTCCCTGTCATTGTAGCACTCCATGAAGCTGAACCTGCCGTTTTTCTCTTTCTTTATTTCGTTATACCTGTTGTTGATCAGCGTCATGATCCTGCCGACCGGCTTGTTGTCCTTCCAGGCCAGGAAGAATTCAGCATCCGAATAACTGTAGGAACTGTTCTTTTTCTTGTCGAACAGGTGCCATTCATCGGAGTATAGGGGCGGCAACCAGTTGGCTTCCCCTTTGTGGATTTTTGCAGGCAGATAGATGAATTCCCGTAACTCCGCGCGGGATCGGACTTCTTTTACAATAATTTCGGGCATCAGGTCAGGTTATTTTGATACCAATAAACAAAAAAAACTGACAGTATCTTCTTATTTGGGCTTATTTTTTAATAAAGTCTCACTGAGGGGTTGAATTTTAGCTTAACAATAATCGGAGTTGTGTTCCTGATCAATCCTCTTTCAGGCAAATATGACAAGGTCGAGTATTACGAAGACAGCATAAACCACGCTTGCAATCCCATTTGTTGTCTGAAATGCGAGGTTAATCCTGCTCAGGTCATCGGGCTTCACCAGAAGGTGCTGCCATAACAGAAGTCCTGTGAAGATTATGGCTCCGGCCAGGTATAAAATGTTTCCCCTTCCTGCCAGCCCTGCAATAACCACCAGAACAAAGGTCAGGAAATGCACCATGGCTGAGATTACAAGCGCTCTCTTTCTTCCGGTAAGCGACGGAATGGAATGCAGCTTCTGTTCTCTGTCGAATTCCACATCCTGCAGGGCATATATAATGTCAAACCCGCTTACCCAGGTTAGCACAATCAGTGAGTAGATTATTGGGAGGAAGTGGAAGGCGCCTGTTATTGAAATGTAGGCTCCTATGGGAGCAAGACTGAGCCCGAGTCCGAGGATGAAGTGGCAAAGCGGGGTAAACCTCTTGGCAAGGCTGTATCCGAGTATCACTGCAAGGGCTACCGGTGAAAGGAAAAGAGTCAGCTTGTTGATCAGTCCTGCTGATATAACGAAAAGTATGGCGTTTATCGCGACAAAAACAGCTGCTGATTTCACGCCTATCCTGCCCGAAGGTATTTCCCTCTGACCAGTCCGGGGATTCAGCGAGTCGAATTTCCTGTCGGCCAGCCTGTTGAATCCCATGGCAGCATTTCTCGCGAAAATCATGCACATGATGATCAGCACAAGAAGCTTCAGACTGAATTCATGATCAGTGGTGGTTACTGCAAGCGTGAATCCGATCATTGCAAACGGCATTGCAAACACTGTATGAATGAACTTGACAAGCGAGAGGTAATCGCCGGCTGCCTTTATTATTCTTCCCATGTCAGTATACGGAATTAGGGTTAAAGCGGGATCCGTAGCTGAAGATTCCTATCTTATTTTTGCTCCAAGCTCTTTCTCAAAGGCCATTCTGAGCTTGTCCATTACCTTATCTATATTATTGTCGGTAAGGGTTCTGAGATCATCCCTGAGAATGAAGCTCACCGCGTATGATTTCTTGTTTGCACCGAGGCTGTCGCTTTCATATACATCAAACAGGTTTACATCGCGCAAAACATTTCTTTCGGTTTTGAAGGCAATATCCCTGATGCGGATGAACTTTACATCACGGTCGAGAAGCATGGCCATGTCGCGCCTTACGGCCGGGTATTTAGGGAGTTCGGCGAACTGAATTGCTTTTCTCCTGCCGGTAAGCTTTAACACCAGGTCCCAGTCGATATGGCTGTAATATACATCCTGGCCGATATCAAACCTCGAAAGCATGCTTTTTGATAGTTTCCCTGTCTCGGCAAGCACCTGGTTATTGATAACATAGCTTATCGATTCGGAGAAATATTTTTTCCTGCTTTCTCCGTTGCTGAGGAGGACTGTGTCGATGCCGAGCCGTGAGAAGATCATCTCGGTGGCTGATTTTATATGATAGAAATCGCCTGGCACCGGCTTGTGGTTCCAGCTTTCCCTGCCTGTTCTTCCGGTAATGAACAGGTCGAGCGACTGTCTTTCGGTATAGTCATTCACCAATGGGACAGCAGTGCTGTGGCCAGTTCTGTAATAGCAGTTCCCGAATTCATAAAGCTTCAGGTCATAACACTGCCTGTTGATGTTCCGGATAACCGAGCTAAGACCTCCGTACAGCAGCGATAGTCTCATGGCATTAAGGTCGGAGCTGAGGGGATTTGCCAGTGTAACAAGCTGAGCAGCGTCGAAATCGCTGTCGTCCTCATACCAGGCCGCCGGGTTGAGGGAGTTGCACATAATCTCGGCAAAGCCATTGGCCGACAGAAGGTCTGAAACGATGTTCACCAGATTCTCCTTGTCGGGCTTCTCAATGTATGTAAGAGTGGAATTTACATGATTGCTGATTTCCACATTATTGTATCCGTAAATCCTCAGTATCTCTTCTATGATGTCCGCTTCCAGCTTTACGTCTACCCTGTAGGCGGGTATGTCTACCAGCATTGCTGATTCATCTTCCCTCAGGATTGTAAAGTCAAGCAGTCCGAGTATCCTTTGGATGGTTTCCTTCCCGATCTTCTTCCCGATAAGCCTGTCAATATTATTGTAAATCACTTCGGTTGTTGCATTCAGGATCTTCTCAGGATATACATCCATTATTTCGGAGCTTATTTTACCGCCGGCGAGTTCCTTCATCAGCATGGCTGCCCTTTTGAGGGCCCATATGGTTATATTGGGATCTGTTCCTCTCTCAAACCTGAATGAGGCATCCGTTTGCAATGAATGTCTTTTAGAGCTTTTTCTTATCGAAACGGGATTGAAATAGGCGCTCTCGAGGAAGATGTTCCTTGTTTCCGCGGTAACTCCCGATTTGATCCCGCCGAATACACCGGCAATGCACATTCCTTCTTCTTCATTGCATATCATCAGGTCGCGGTGAGAAAGGATTCTTTCCATTCCGTCGAGGGTGACGAATCGGGTCTTGTCGGGAAGATTTTTTATAATGACTTTCTTCCCCGTGACCTTATCGGCGTCGAAGGCGTGAAGAGGCTGTCCGATCTCGTGCTGGACGAAATTCGTTATGTCAACCACATTGTTTATCGGATTAAGGCCTATCGACCTTAGCCTGGTTTTGAGCCATTCGGGCGATTCCCCGATTTTTACATCGCTGATCGTAATACCTGAATAGCGCGGACAGTCTCTGGTGTTTTCCACTATAACCTCAAAGCCTGAGGTATTGCTGTCGACGCTGAAAGCTTCCACGGACGGCATTATCGCGGTGTGGTCGCTTCCGCTGTTAAGGCTCAGGTAAGCTGCAAGGTCGCGGGCTACACCGAAATGCGATCCGCTGTCGATCCTGTTGGGAGTCAGGCCTATTTCAAATATGGTATCGCGAACCACGTTGAAGTATTCACTTGCAGGAGTTCCCGGCACGGCACTATTGTCGAGAACCATAATACCCTCGTGGTCAGTCCCGAGACCAAGTTCATCCTCGGCACAGATCATGCCCTCTGACACTTCGCCCCTGATCTTTGTCTTTTTCAGTTCGATTGTTTTTTCCCCTATGTAAAGCGTTGTTCCGGCAACAGCCACGGGCACTTTCTGCCCGGCAGCCACATTAGGCGCTCCGCAAACAATACTGAGCGGTTCCGGCTGACCAATGTCAACTGTTGTTACGGAAAGCTTGTCGGCATCAGGATGTTTTTTACAACTCAGGACTTCCCCGACAACCACACCTTTAAGTCCGCCCCTGACTGATTCCCATTCTTCAATCCCTTCAATCTCAAGTCCAATGCCTGTCAGTATATCCGATAAATTGCGCGGATCGATGTCAATCTTAAGGTATTCTTTCAGCCAGTTGTAAGAAATTTTCATATAACAGAGAAAAACTTATTGTTAAAAAGTTTGTCCGGTTTGTGGGATACTTTCATTATGCCCTTCTGTCCAAAACAAAAAAATTATCAAGATTGCAAAAGTAAACAATTTCTTTAAGCTAAGGGTAATTATCTATCTTTGCACATTAAAACTTGATTTTATGACTCTGGAACAGAACGACAGACTGATACTTTTAACAAATGATGATGGCATATATGCTGCAGGGCTCAGGGCTCTGACTGAAGTGATGGAGGAGTTTGGAAAGGTGGTGGTTGTTTCCACCCAGGAAAGCATGTCGGGTATGTCGATGGCTCTTACTGTGAAGACGCCGCTCAGGGTCAAACTGCTGGAGGAGACCGACCGCCGCAGGGTGTATACCTGCAACGGAACGCCTACCGATAGCATCAAGCTCGCTGTAAACCAACTGCTTGAAAGGAAGCCCGACTGGGTTGTTGCCGGGATTAACCATGGAGCCAATGCATCGGTGAGCGTTCTGTATTCGGGAACCATGGCCGCGACCATCGAGGGTTGCCTATACGGAATCGACTCGGTGGGATTTTCATTAAGCGATTTCTCGCCTACAGCAGACTTCTCCGTGTGCCGCGAGGTCATCAGGACAGTGATGCGGAAACTTACTGAAATGAAACTGCCTGAAGGAGTCTGCCTGAATGTCAATATTCCATCTATTCCGGAAAATGAGATCAAAGGTTTACTCGTATGCCGGCAGTCAAAAGGCAACTGGAAGGAGGAATTTGAAAAGAGGAAGGATCCGATGGGACGTACCTATTACTGGCTTACAGGATTCTTCCATAACCATGAGCCCGAAGCTACCGACACTGACGAATGGGCACTGGCAAATGGTTATGTGTCAATAGTTCCCGTTTCAGTAGACATGACTGCACACTCTTATCTCAGCACCCTGGAGGAAGGTTTTAACACATGAGGCTAACTGAGAAATATGACAAACAATGGACCGGAGCCCTTTCAGGATTTGTTGTTCCCTTGCTGATTTTACTCGTGGTCTGGCTTTTTTCACAGGGTAACAGTACCCTGAAGGAATATCTGAAAAGGATAGTTGAGGTAGATATACTGACTCACATCATATCATTATGCGTGTTCCCTAATATATTCCTGTTCCTCCTCTTTATCCGCTTCGATATGCTCAGGGCTGCCAGGGGAATACTGGGAATTACAATATTCTGGGCCGTGTTGGTCTTTGCAGTTAAGTTTATGTTATGAGGTATTTCATAATAGCCGGAGAACAGTCGGGTGATCTTCACGGATCAAACCTTGTAAGGGAACTGCTGCGTAAGGACACTGAAGCTGTTATAAGTTGCTGGGGAGGAGACATGATGCAGTCGGCAGGGGCGGAACTGCTTATGCATTACCGCAGGACGGCATTCATGGGTTTTGTCGAAGTGGCCAAAAACCTTGGCTCCATACGGAAACTTTTTTCCCTTTGCAGGCAACAGATTGCTTCATTCAAACCCGATACAGTGATCCTTATAGATTATCCCGGTTTTAACCTTCGCATAGCGGAATTTGCAAAAAAATCAGGACTGAAAGTGTTCTATTACATTTCCCCAAAACTATGGGCGTGGAATGAAGGACGGGTAAAAAAGGTGAAGAGATACGTCGATAAAATGTATATCATCTTTCCTTTTGAAGTGGATTTCTATTCGAAACATGGAGTGGAGGCAGTTTATATGGGAAATCCTCTCCTGGATGAGACGGTAAAGAGGCTGAGGGCGATTCCGGAGGAGAGCGAGATCAGGAAATCGCTGGGGCTTGGGGAAAAACCGGTGATAGCAATGCTTGCCGGAAGCAGAAAAAGCGAAGTAAGGCAGATCCTTCCGCGTATGCTTAAAGTTGTTCAGGACTTTCCCGGGTATCAGTTCATCCTGGCCGGGGTGAAGAATCTGCCTGAAGAACTATATAATGGAATAATAAAGGATTACCCAGTGAAACTTATCAGGGATAAAACCTATGAGATACTTTATATTTCGGAAGCAGCTCTTGTTAAATCCGGTACCGCCACCCTCGAAGCAGCATTGATTGGTGTTCCTGAAGTGGTTTGTTACAGGGGCGATTTTATCTCGATGATTATTGCCTGGGCCCTGGTAAAAGTGAAATATATTTCCCTGGTGAACCTGATTGCAGGTCATGAGGCCGTCAGGGAACTGATTCAGTACTCGCTTAACAGAAAAAACCTGGTTCATGAACTGAAAGCTCTTCTGCCGGGAGGCTCCAAAAGGGAAAAGGTGCTCAGGGATTATGCAAGAGTGAAGGAAATACTTGGCCCCGAAGGAGCTTCGGAACGGGTGGCATCCGATATGGTACAGGTACTGAAGCAAGAGGGAGTCTGAAGATAATTAACAGGCGATGAGCTCTCCAATGATATGAAAGTCAAATGTCGAGGATCATCCTGAATATATTGCTGATAGTTATCCTGATGCCGGCTGTTGCCGGGGCACAGGTTAAAGTGAGGATTTTTGCCGACCTGAAACCCTCCGCGGTATCCCTGTCCGTGGAACAGGGTAGATTTGAACTGGATATATACGACGGCTCTCCGCTTGCCATAGAAGCGGACTCTCCGGTTATACTTGCATTGTACGAAGGCAGGATTGCCGTAAAACTCAGGAATTCAGCGAGCTTTATGATTGATTCGCTGATTGTCAGGGGACTTGAGGGCAACGACCGCTTTTTTCTGAGAATCAACGGCAGCCAGGGAGAGCGTCGTCATTACAGCGGAAGCCTGAAATGCTATGCTGACCTGGGAGTTATGGTTCTGATAAATATCTGCAGCGAAGATGATTATATTGCCGGAGTTGTCAGAACGGAAGGAGGCCCCGGGAAAAGGATAGAGTATCATAAATCGCTGTCTCTTCTTGCCCGAACTTACCTCTACAGGCATCTTGACCGTCATCTTATCGACGGCTATAACCTTTGCGATAATATTCATTGCCAGGCTTTCAACGGGATTAGTGCCGATACGCTGATAGTGAGAGCGGTATTGGAAACCAGGCGGCAGGTAATCCTGGCAGCCGACAGCAGCCTGATAATATCAGCCTTTCACTCCAACTGCGGGGGAGAAACATGTAATTCCGACTTTGTCTGGCTTTTATCGTATGCCTATCTTAAGAAAGTAAAAGATCCGTATTGTATTAAATCGCCGAATGCCCACTGGAAAAAAACAATACCCCTGGCAGAATGGGAGTCGTACCTGCGACGTTCAGGTTTCAATCCGGACGGGAAAACAGTGCAATCCTACAATTTTGTGCAGGACACCCGGCTTAATGAATACCGGATAGGATCATTCTCCATTCCCTTCAACAGGATCAGGAATGATCTCAATCTAAAATCATCGTTCTTCTCGGTTATTAGGGAAGGCAATTCAGTAATTCTCAGTGGACGGGGATATGGCCACGGAGTGGGTCTTTGCCAGGAAGGCGCGATGGTAATGGCTGCAAGGGGATTCAAATCGGATGATATAATAAAATTCTATTATTCGGATGTCATAATCAGCGATGTTAAGAATGCCAAAGCCTTAAAAAATGAATAATAAACGGAATGGTGGCTTTCAATGATTATTTTTGCCTGGCATTTCGTAGTATAAACAGTTCAAACAGGATAGGATGTTCGCAATTTTCAGAAAGGAGACAACAGGTTTTTTCAGCAGCCTTACAGGATATATAGTTATTATTGTTTTCCTGCTGATTAACTCGCTGTTCATGTGGGCGCTTCCGGGTGAATGGAATATTCTCGACAGCGGCTATGCCGGCCTGGACACCCTTTTCCTGCTGTCGCCATGGATATTCCTCTTCCTTGTCCCGGCAGTTACAATGAAGATGATTGCCGAGGAGAAGCGCTTGGGAACCATGGAACTGCTGTACTCCAAACCGGTTACCGAAAGAGGGATAGTGTACGGAAAATATCTGGCTGCAGTAACACTGGTGCTCCTGGCGCTTGTCCCCGGAATAATTTACTATATATCGGTATACTATCTTGGCGAAACACCCGGAAACCTTGATAAGGGAGGAACAGCAGGAGCTTTTATCGGTTTGTTTTTCCTTGCGGCGGTATATGCATCAGCAGGTCTGTTTGCATCATCTCTTACGGATAACCAGGTTGTTGCATTTATTATCGCGGTGATCCTGTGCCTGTTCCTTTACCTTGGCTTCGATGCCTTTGCCTATCTGCCTGGTCTCAGGAAGATAGATGAATTCGTTATCGGGCTGGGAATAAACGAGCATTACAAGTCGATGAGCAGGGGAGTGCTGGACATCAGGGATATAGCATACTTCACCGCGGTTGTGATCATGTTCAATGAAGCTACCCGGATGGTACTTCTTTCAAGAAAGCGCGAAAAGCGTAACTGGATAAGCTTCGGAACAACAATTGTTGCAGTAGTGCTTGCAGCTTTTGCAGTTTCGTTCCTCAAAATACGTGCTGACCTTACTGAAGACAGGCGCTATACCCTCTCGGAACCAAGCCGCGAGATTCTTTCAGGTATCAGGAACGACATTTTCGTTCAGGTCTGGCTCGACGGGGAAATGCCCATTCCTTTTAAAAGGCTGAAACGATCTGTAGGGGAGATGCTGGATGAGTTCAGGATTTACTCGGGCCGCAAGATAGACTATGATTTTATCAATCCTTCGGAAAATGATGATGCTGAAAAAAGGGATGCCCTTTACCAGGCGTTGCTTGAAAAAGGCCTCAATCCCGTGAATATTCAGGACAGCGATCCGGAGGGAGGATCGAGCCAGAAAATCATTTTCCCGGGGATGATAGTCAATTACAACGGCATAGAGGTGCCTGTAAATTTTCTTAAGAACAATCCGACCCTGACGGCTGAAGAAAACCTTCTTCATTCAGCCGAAAGCCTTGAATATGAGCTTATACAGCCAATAGCAACACTTAGCGCCGATACGGTTTACCGGGTGGCCTTTATTGAGGGACATGATGAAATCGCCGAGGTGGGAGTGGCCGATATTATATTCCACATGGCAAGGTTTTTTACAGTCGACAGGGGTGTTATCGGCGGAACACCGGGCATTCTTGACAAATATTCGGCGGTGGTGATAGCCGGACCACGGAAGGAATTCAGTGAGAGCGATAAATTCGTGCTCGATCAGTACATAATGAACGGAGGCAAGGTACTCTGGCTCCTGGAAGAGGTGAATGTCAATTCCGACAGCCTTGTGATGGGAGAGACAGCTGCAATCTACAGGCCTCTCAATCTTGAGGATCAGATTTTCAGGTATGGAGCACGGGTAAATCCCCAGATAATCCAGGATGTTGAATGTGCTCAGATAAGACTGATACTGTCGAGCGGAGGAGTAAGACAACAGCCGGTTTCGGTTCCCTGGCTTTATTTCCCTCTTCTGACTCCAAATCCCGGTCATCCTATAACAAGAAATATAAACAGGGTTAAGGGAGAATTCTCCAATTACATAGATACTGTCGGGCTCGACCCGAATATCAGCAAGAAAATCCTGCTTTCAACATCCGCGACATCCAGGACTTTATCGCCTCCTTTCTTCATCAGCCTGAGGGAAGCCGAAATGCTTCCTGATGAAAGGTCGTTCAATAAATCGGGACTGCCGGTTGCGGTGCTGCTTGAAGGGGTATTCCCCTCGGCCTTCAGGAACAGGCTCACCGGGAATCTGGTAAATGACGGATCGGTAAGGGTAAGGAACGAAAGTGTCCCGACGCGGATGATAGTCGTGGCTGACGGCGATATCATCAGGAATGAGGTAAGGAGAAGCGGGAACCTTGAAAATCCCCTTCCACTTGGACAAGACCGCTATACTCTCGAGATGTTCGGGAACAGGGATTTTATTTTAAACAGCCTCAATTATCTCGTTGATGATAACGGTATTATGGAACTGAGGTCGAGGGAGCTCAAGCTCAGGCTGCTCGACAGCAAGGAAGTGAAAAACAGGAGGGCCTTCTGGCAGATAGTCAATATTGCAGGGCCGGTGCTGCTTGTTCTCCTTGCAGGGGCGCTGTTCGGATGGCTGAGAAGAAACAAGTATACAAAACCATGATGGTGAAACGTACCTATGCACTGTTTATCCTGGGTGTGGCAGCTATTGCTTTCGTCGCTTTTCTTATGCTGAGGGACAGGAAACCCTTTGGAGGGAGTAATACCTCGTTTGCCTCTGCCCCGGTTAACAGAATTACCAGGATCGAATTCACGGAGGGTGACAGAATGCTGACGCTCAGTGAAGACGGGGAAGAGTGGCTTGTAAATGGCGGAAAACAGGCAAGGCGCAGCAGTATTCTTTTTATAAAGAGGATACTGACAGAAATGCAGATCAAATCGCCGGTTTCTCCCGATCTGTTTAATTCGGAGATCGAGGCAAAGAGTGTTGAGCCTGTCTTTGTCAGGGTATATGAAAGGAAAAAGCTTCTGAAGTCCTTCCTGGTTTACAAGACAGCTTCAAACCAGTACGGCAACATAATGAAGCTGAAGCCGGGATCAATGCCTTTCATAGTTTCGGTTCCCGGAAGCGAAGCAGAGATAGGATCGGCATTCACCCTTAATGAGAACTACTGGCAGCCTTACACCATATTCAGCCTGCTTCCCCGGGAGATTCACTCGGTGAGCTTTGATAATATGGCAGATACAGCATCGTCATTCATGATAAAGTTTGCAGGAGGCATTCCTTCGTTTTTAGGAAACGACAGGCTGCTTTCAGGCTGGGACACCTCGCGTGTTGTGAGATACATCTCATATTTTGCCCAGGTGCCCTTTGAATCATGGGCAAGCGATATGAGCGAAGAGGAAAAGGAATCAGTGCTGAAAGAGAATCCGGCATACAGAATTACTGTTTTAACAGCGGAAGGGGAGAGAAACATTGTCAGTCTGTGGAAGCGCAGCATAACCGAACAGGACTCCGTGAGGGAGGATACGGACAGGATGTGGGCACTGAAGAACAATGGCGGGGATTTCTTCATAGTTAAATACGCGGATATTGATCCGCTTATCAAAAAGCGCTCATACTTCCTGCCTGAGTAATAATTTATTTGAGGTTAAATGTTTTTTTTTGTAATATTGATAGTTGGGAAATAAAGAAGTAATTAAATCCATTATAATATGAAATTTGTTGTATCCAGCACAGAGTTATTAGGTCATTTGCAGGCCATAAGCAGGGTTATCAGCTCAAAAAACACCCTGCCGATCCTTGATAATTTCCTGTTTAATCTTTCAGGAAACGATCTTGAAATTACGGCATCTGATCTTGAATCGACCCTGATCACAAGGATGAAACTCGAGAATGCCACAGGTGACGGTATCCTAGCCATTCCGGCAAGGATACTTCTTGACACTCTCAAAGAATTCTCCGATCAGCCTCTTTCATTCGATATCAACCTGGATACACTTGCCGTAGTTATAACATCAGAGAACGGAAAGTTCAATGTAGTCGGTCAGAACGGAATAGATTTTCCGGCGCTCCCTGCCATCAGGAAGGAAAAGAAGTTTTCTTTCGTTATCAATGCAGATGTCATGCTGGCGGGCATCAACAGAACCCTTTTTGCCACTGCCGACGATGAACTCCGGCCTGTAATGGGAGGTATTTTTGTTGAGGCATCCACCGACATGATAACCTTTGTGGCATCCGATGCCCATAAACTTGTCAGGTATCAGCGCAATGACTCCCATGCCGATGAGAATTCTTCGTTCATTCTTCCCAAGAAGCCGGCGTCGCTTCTTAAAAACATTCTGCCCAGGGAGGAGGGACCGGTAACAGTTGAGTTCGATGACAAAAATGCATTCTTCAACCTTAGCGACTACAAGGTGGTATGCAGGCTTGTTGAAGGAAACTATCCCAATTATAATTCGGTCATTCCAAAAAACAACCCGCGAAAGGTTACTGTCGACCGCGCTGAATTCTACAACACTCTCAGGAGGGTGTCGGTATTTTCAAACCAGGCAAGCAACCTTGTCAAGCTTCAGCTTAAGGGTAGCCAGATGATGGTTTCGGCTCAGGATATAGATTTCTCTATTTCGGCTTACGAGAAGATCAAATGCCAGTATGAGGGTGAAGACCTTGAAATAGGATTCAAATCGGTGTTCCTTCTTGAAATCCTTTCGAACATGTCCTCACAGGATGTCTTGATAGAACTGGCTGATCCGACAAGGGCAGGATTGTTCCTACCGGGAGAAACGGAAAATGAGTCGGAAGATCTTCTCATGCTCCTTATGCCAATGATGATAAATGCCTGACAGGTGAAACTGAATCTCCGTAGACCCATCGCTTTTATCGATCTGGAGACGACCGGCATTAACGTGTCGTCAGATCGTATTGTTGAAATATCCGTCCTCAAGATAAACCCGAACGGCATCGAGGAATGGATGATCTCAAGGATCAATCCTGAGATGCCCATTCCGCCAAAATCGACTGAGATTCACGGGATAACCGATGCTGACGTTGCCAACGCCCCGAAATTCCGGGAGATAGCAAAAAACCTTGCAACTTTCCTCGAGGGAAGCGATCTTGCCGGATTCAATGCCATCAAGTTCGATATCCCGGTTCTTGCCGAGGAGTTCCTTCGGGTAAATATCGACTTCAATTTTCTTAAAAGAAAGTACGTCGACGTGCAGGTCATTTTCCACAAGAAAGAACAAAGGACGCTTACGGCAGCCTATAAGTTCTACTGCGGCAGGGAGCTTGAAAACGCCCACAGCTCAAAAGCCGATACACAGGCCACCTATGAGGTGCTGCAGGCCCAGCTCGATATGTACGGGGACCTGGACAACGATGTGGAAAAACTCGCTGACTTCAGCTCATATAATAACCTTGTCGATTTTGCCGGACGGATTATCTATGATGAGAATGGCGTTGAGGTTTTCAATTTCGGGAAACACAAGGGAAAAGCTGTGGAGGAGGTCTTCAGGGACGATCCGTCATATTATTCATGGATGATGAATGGCGATTTCCCCCTTTATACCAAGAAGATATTAGCGAAACTAAAACTCAGTTCATCAGGCAAAGTTCAGTAGTAAAATGAAAATTATCTGTATCGGGATGAACTACCGCAAGCACATCCTGGAGATGGGCAGGGCTTTTCCCCAGGAACCGGTAGTGTTCATGAAACCAGACTCTTCCCTTCTTAAGAAAAACAAGCCTTTCTTTCTTCCTGATTTTTCAACGGATATCCATTATGAAATGGAGGTGGTGGTTAAGATATCGAAGCTTGGAAAATCGATCTCCCCGAAATTCGCCCCGCGCTATTATGATGAGATCACTGCCGGTATTGACATAACGGCACGTGATATCCAGACCAGACTCTCCAAATCAATGTTACCCTGGGTATTATCGAAGGGTTTTGACGGTTCCGCCCCCATAGGTGAATTCATCCCGCTAAGTTCAGCCGGAGATATAAATAACCTTGATTTCAGCCTGGAAATAAACGGAAAGATTGTTCAGCAGGGCAATACATCCGACATGATATTCGGGGTGGATGAACTGATTGCCTATATATCCCGTTACTTCACCCTGAAAACAGGCGACCTGATTTTCACGGGAACTCCTTCAGGGGTTGGCCCGCTGAAACGCAACGACCATCTGGTGGCCAGGATCGGTGAAAAAGCCCTTCTCGATTTTGTTGTTAAGTGAGCTGATTACCTGGTTTTTTCAGCTTCAACCGGCCGGATGTACTTCTTTATATCAGAGTGAAAGTCCGTCTCTAATTAAACCAGTAGGATAATTTGACCACCAGTCCTCTGTTCTTCGCCTTGAGGTCTCCGGCATAAGGACTCCCAAAACTGTTGTTGAGGATGTCCCCGGCCCAGGAGTTTTCGGTGTATACTATGAACAGGTCAGATACGGGTGCAAAGCGCCACTGGAAACGGAGATTAAGATTCAGGTTGTCAATCTGGTTATTGTACTGAACAAAACTGGTGAAGAACAGGTTGTCAGTAAAGGTGAAATCGAATCTCGGACCTATGAGAAGAAGTTTCGCATCATTGTACGGAGATGGTAATTCAATATCGTTGTAGGTGCTTACAAGGCTCAGACTGGCATAGGGCTGAACCCTGTAATTGACCTCGCCGTTCAGGGTAAGACGGTCGCCATTGTAATAACCTCCATACCTGGCCGTAAGAGAATAGTTGAACATCTTTCGGTTATCGGAAACATATGTTACACCGATCTCATTCCAACTGAAATCCTCTCCGGCCGGAAGTTTCAGGCCTCCTGTATTGGTAGGATCGAAGGGCTGAAGAAGTTTTATATAGTTTTCCTTTACATCGATAGAGAATGAACTCTTGTTAAGCCAGTCAAGCCTGTACATAAGATTTGTCTCCCTGTCGGTAAGGGAAAACGAGTTATAGGGATCGAAGTATGTGTCAAGCTTCAGGATAGGCCCGTGACTGATAATTCTTTCGCTTTCAGGAAAGAATTTGTACTGGAACGATCCGTTCAGCTGGTAGTAACCCATTCTTCTTACGTAGCCGGTCTCTGCATTGTAGCCCGAACCGGTCAGTGCCTGGTTGACCGATGCCGTTATGTATTGCGTGGAGAGTGTTATATTGGCAGCCATGGCCGCATCTTTCAGATTCATGTTGTTAACAAGGTTCTGATGATAGTAAACTTTGCCGTTCCACCTGTTGTCGGTTGTGGCAAGATTATACTCAAGACCAGCAATCCTGTTGTATTTGTTCCCTGTAAAAGTTTCATCATTACCGGTATTCATCACTTGTTTGTTTATGAGGAAGCCGGTAACACTCGACCTGCTGAAAACCAGCCTCTGGAGGGCTGCCACCATATAATTGGCAGCATGGACCTCATCATTCTTTCCTGTCTGTATGTCCATGATGCCGAGCCTCCACCTGTCGCCCAGGTTTCCGCTCAGCCTGGCTCCCGCCAGAACGGGATTGTCGAGGCCTATTCTTCTCGAAAAGAAAGGTCTGACCCTTTCAGTTCCCAGGCTCGCGAACAGATCGCTGTTCTCGAGGTAGAACTGTCTCTTTTCAGGAAAGAAGAGCTCGTACCTGTCGAGGTTCGTCTGTTGCTTGTCAACTTCAACCTGGGAGTAGTCGGGGTTCACGGTAAGGTCGAGGTTAAGTGATGTCGACAGTATCATCTTTGCATCCATTCCCGCATTCCACTTCCATCGAGTGTTTTCCCCAGCTTCAAAGTCGCGGGTCACCTTTGCCGTACCGTAGGGGATCAGCGAGAAGCGGAGCCCGGCCTTGTCGCGCGGCTCATCCCAGTTCAGGGTTCCCACATAAGGAAGGGAACAGTGGGGAAACTGACGGGGCATCGGAGCCCATGCCGACTTCTCATTGTTTTTGAGATCTAAGCGGCCGAAATTTATTCCCCATTCCTTGTCTCCTTCAAAATACCTGATGCTGCGGAAAGGAATGCTGACTTCCGTAACCCATTTATCATCGTAACTCCTGACTTCCGACTTCCACTTGATGTCCCAGCTGTAATCAACCTTGGTGCCTTCGTACTGCAATCCTTCTGTCTGTGCCCCTGCTGCCGATATCCCGAAGGCAAACCCGTTTGTCAGGTCGTTGTAGGTGTTCAGGAAAAACATGAAGTTGTCGTTATTCATAAAACTGAAGTCCCTTCTCAGCGATTCGACAGGCCTCTTGCCGGGCGTGGGATCATGACATATTATTCCAAGATAGAGATTTGATTTGTCGTAGGTTAGCATCACTTCGGTCTTTGCAATTGCCATACCGGTATCTGTAGGTGTAACACGCTGAAATTCAGTTGTTCTTTCTGCAGTCATCCATGGTTCTTCATCCAGAACCCCGTCGATGTTAATCGGATTGTCGGTTTTTCTGATTGAGATACGGTACTGGTCACGGTTAATTCCCCTGGTCTGGCTCATGACGTATGCTTCCGAAAAAAGCACTAGAATAATAACAGCAATTGTAGTAAATCGTGGCATCGGATTTTAAATTTGGGTGAAGATAAAGAATTGCTTTGTTAATATTAAGTTCTAATTTTATGCATTTGCCGGATAAATCTTGATTTTAGAGTTTTTTTACATTTTATGAGTGCCGGGTTTTGTGATGATGTAAATTTGAAATAAGTATTGATATGAAGATTTATGTTTCCAACGATGCAAATGAACTTGGCTCTGAAGCCGCCAGTATAATTGCATCTAAACTGAATGAAATAATTGCCGCCAGGGGAGAGGCAAGAATGGTGGTTTCAACCGGCAGCTCGCAGTTTGAGATGTTCAGGGAACTGGTAAGGGAGAATGTCAACTGGCAGAGAGTTGAGGTTTTTCATCTCGATGAGTATATCGGGATCCCGATTACCCACAAGGCAAGTTTCCGGAGGTACCTTTATGAAAGATTCATTAACCTTGTTGCCGTGAAACGTTTCCACAGCATAGATGTGGAAAAGGATATTGACACCCTTCTAAATGAACTGACAAGCTCACTCAGGAACAAGCCGGTGGATCTCGGAATTATCGGGATAGGAGTCAACGGGCATATTGCATTTAATGATCCCCCGGCGGATCTCGAAACCCGCGATGCGTTTTTCAGGGTGAAGCTTAATAAGGAGTGCAAACTTCAGCAGGTAAGTGAGGGATGGTTCGGGTCAGTTGAGGAGGTTCCCGAAATTGCGATTTCGATGAGCGTATGGCAGATAATGCAATGTAAAACAATAATTTCGGTAGTGCCGCGTAAAGTTAAGGCAGAAGCTGTCAGGCTGACTTTTTCTGAAAGCCCCGGCAAAAGTGTGCCTGCCACGATGCTTAAGCAACATCCCGACTGGCACCTTTTTCTCGACAGGGAGTCGGCAAGCGGGGTTATCAGGCTATGAATGGCATTGGTTGACTAATGATACAAATAATCAATGATGGAAAGATCAGGAGAAGTATCAGCCCTTCACTATGAAACAGGCAAACCGGTCAGGATAAAATTCAGAGGCGGCCTGATCGGCCAGGTTAATGAAATTCCGATGTCGGAAGAGCTAAATGATGTTTTTGTTGCACCCGGACTGATTGACAATCAGATCAACGGTTACAGGGGTGTTGATTTCTCAGATCCTGCTGCCGGTACGGGAAAGATAAGGATGGCTGTCGATGCCATAAGGGCGGATGGCGTGACAACTTTTTTCCCTACTGTGATTACCGGCCCGCGTGATAAGCTTGTAAAGGTTTTCAGAAACCTGGCAAGGGCATTGCAGGAGGATGAGGAGGTGAGAAGTTCAGTCGCCGGATTTCATCTCGAAGGACCTTATATCTCTCCCGAGGCCGGTTATTACGGCTGCCATCCTTTTGAGTTCATAAGGAAAGCTTCGTGGGATGAATTCATGCAATACCAGGATGCGGCAGCCGGGAATATCCGCCAGGTTACGGTAAGCCCAGAGGTTGAAGGCGCCATGGATTTTATCGGCCGTTGCGTCAGGCAGAATATCATTGTATCCATCGGGCATACAAATGCCTCCGCAGATCAGATCATGGAGGCAGCTGACCGGGGAGCACGGCTTTCAACACATCTTGGCAACGGTTGTGCCAACCTGATCCACCGTCACCGTAACCCGATCTGGCCGCAGCTTGCCTGTGATCTGCTTACTCCTTCAATAATAGCCGACGGCCATCATCTTCTTCCGGAGGAGGTGAAGGTGTTCTGCAAAGTTAAGGGTCCCCGCAATATTATCCTTACTTCTGATGTAACCCATTTCATTGGAATGGACCCCGGCAATTATGTATTCCTCGGCAGCGATATCGTTCTTTCAGCTGACGGACTTATTAAAAACCCGGTACTGAATTGCCTGGCCGGAGCATCATTTCCTCTGAGAACCGGCGTCGGGAATGTGATGAAGTTCACCGGGTATTCCATGGGTGAGGCAATTGACCTTGCCTCAAGGAATGTCTCGGCAGCATGCAGGATTACCGACCGCGGTTCTCTCGAACCCGGAAAGCGTGCCGATCTGATCATTTTTCAGATGGAGAACTACAGGATGTCAATAAAAAAAGTTATCGTTAACGGAAGGGATAATTCCTCCCGTAGTAAAAACTGAAGAAGCAAAACCTCATGGCAATACTCGATTATGCAGTTCTGGCAGGCTATTTTGTCCTGATAACGGGATTCGGAATATGGATTTCCAGGAAAATTAAAAGCAGTGACAGTTATTTCAGGGGCGACAGAGAATTCAAGTGGTACATAATGCTTGGGCAGGCCTTCGGTGTCGGGACTCATGCCGAGATGCCCGTAGCCCAGACAGGAGCCACGTTCAGCCACGGATTTGCCACGATCTGGTACCAGTGGAAAAACATGCTCATTACCCCTTTTTACTGGCTTATTGCTCCATTTTACCGGCGCAGCGAGCGTACCACCGTGGGCGAGATTATCGAAGACAGGTATGGCAGATCAATGGGGCTTGTATATTCAATATTTGCAATAGTATTCTTTGTCTTCAGCATGGGTGTCATGCTTCAGGGAGCAGCTAAGGTTATCGCCGTCGCTTCGGGAAATTTATTTAAGCCAAATGCGATAGTGCTTGTAATGACGGTGGCCTTTATCATATACAGTTTCGCGGGAGGCCTTATTGCCGCGGCTTATACCGACTTTATACAGTCGTTCCTGATCATAATCCTTTCAATCATGCTTATTCCTCTTGGCCTCAGGGAAGTAGGCGGATTTCATACCATGAGGGAGCTTCTGCCCGATCATTTCTTTGACCTGTTCAACAGTGCCAGCGGGATAGATGCTTTCACGATAGCAATGCTTGCAGTGAATGGTATTGTAGGAATAACCGCTCAACCCCATATGGTGTCGATGTGCGCAACCGGAAACACTGAAAGGGCAGGAAGGATAGGCCAGACTTTCGGATCAATGGTAAAGAGACTGATTACCATAGGCTGGGCCATGACCGGTCTTGTCGTAGCCGCTCTGGTTATAATAAAGGGAGTTGAACTTCCAGATCCGGAAATGGCATTCGGATATGCCTGCAGTGTGCTTCTTGTACCGGGTCTTGTAGGCCTGATGCTGGCAGCAATACTGGCGGCAAATATGTCGTCATGCTCCAATTTCATGGTGAACACCGGAGCGCTGTTCACTCAGAATATTTATAAAAAATACATCAATACGGAAGCAGACGACAATAAGCTTCTGTGGATGGGGCGTTACTCCGGGCTCGGATTGTCGATAATGGCTGTCCTCTTTGCACTGGGTGTGAAGAATGTGCTTCACGGATTTCTTTTTGTGGAAACAATCGCAGCTTTCATGGGTATAATTTTCCTTGGCGGTATTATATGGAAAAGGGCAAACAGGTACGGTGCCGCGGCTGCAGTGCTGGTATCTTTTATAGTTTACTATACAGCAAATTACATATCGACCGGGGAACTTGTACTTGTTTACAAGTGGATGCCCGGCCCCTTCGGACTGGCAATGCTTTCGGGATTTTTCGTGTTCTGGCTGGTCAGCCTGCTTACGAAGCCCGAGGACAAGGAGAGGATAGAAGGCTTCTTTGACAATATGCGGCGGAAATCAGATGCTGACTACCTCGGTCCCGACGGTCTTAAGCCCCTTGGTGAGATGACGGGCGACGATCTGCTGCTTCTGGATCTTCCGGGTTGGAGAAGAAAGGAAAGGTGGAGAAACTTCTTCAGGCGCTACAGGGAGGATCTGGTTGGTTTTTTCCTGAGCTGGGTAATGGTCGGACTGCTAATACTTATTGCCTGGGCCCTCATGCAACTATAAGCTCAGTAAGAAGAAAGCTTTTTCCTGAAATACCCTGCCCACAGGCAAGTCTGATGACCTTTGTGTCCATGTAAGTCCGGATCAATGTACTTGACGGTTTGAACAATATAAACTATCTTTAGCCAATCATTAATACTTGGTATCATGGGAAGAATAGGTATGACGGAAATAATTCTCATTCTGCTTGTGGTAGTTCTTCTTTTCGGAGGAAGAAAAATACCCGAGCTAATGAAAGGTCTTGGCCAGGGACTAAAGGATTTCAAAAAAGCCTCCAGGGTCGATGATGAGCCGGATAATACGAAGGCAGAATCCGGAGAAGACAATAAAAAGTCCTGAAATACATATCGTTTCAGGTAAAAAAATTATTGAATAACAATAAGCCGGTTATTGAATTACGATAATTTTTTGTTGTTATTTTCAGCTTCCCCGGCTGTCTGATTAAATCAGAGTCAGCTTAATATCAGTAAATAAATAAGAAGATCAGCGGCAGTATAATCCCGATTGCTGTCAGAACTGCTCCTCTTCGCGTTATTCCGTTTTTCCCCTTTACAAGGAAAAGCCCGGTGATTGTCACGAACATCAGGCTGAGACAAAAGATGTCGCTGAAGTATTTCCACCATCTTCCCGGATTGTAATGTAGGAAGTTTATCTGGTAAAACAGGGGCCGCTTGCTTATTCTCTCAATCGTTCCTTCGCCGGTGTCGGAGTTTATCCTTACCGATCCGTTATCGACGAAAATGGTAAGTATGTTTCCTGAGGGGTAATAGAAAGTTTTAAATTCCAGACTGCCGGGAATATCTTTCAGTATCTCCCTTGCAGCATCTTCATTGAAATTTTCCCTCGATACGGGGATCTCTGTCCGGAATGACCTGTTGTCTATAATGTAATTGGGATTCCAGTCGTTCTTGTGGTTCAGGGCAATTCCTGACAACGCGTAAATGATTGTCATGCCCGCGATCAGATATCCTGTATCGCGATGTGTTATTCTGTTGAATTTGTTGATATTCATAGGAAAAAAATTGAAAAAGGTCAGTTTGGGGCTGACCTTTAAATCAAGTAATTAGATTACTGCTACTTAATAACGGTGTGCTTTGAGTAGACCATCATCAGATCGGCAAGCGCGGTTTGTGAAGCGAGAGCTTCCTCAGTCTCGCAGACATCAGTTCCGGCTTCAGCTTGCTCAGATGAGGATGCATGATCGCCATCGTGAGTCTCAACTGATGCTGCAACGGGCTGGGTCAGTAGGCCTTCAACCTTAACTATGCTTCCAAGAAGCTCGGTCGGGAATTTCGGCATATCCTCTCCAGCCTGAATATAAAGCCTTATATCCGGATTGTCGCCGGTGATGAACAGTTTCTTCCCGCTGTGCATGCACACGTGTACGACCTTGCCTTCGACGCTTATGTTTTTACCCACATAATCTGAAGGATTATCTATCAGTGAAGCAAACTCAACATTTACCGTACCCTGTTCCTGGTTGTTCTGAGAGGCTTCCTTATTTCCGCCTGTTCCGCATGAGATCAGCAATAAAGCTATCACAGAAAATGAAAACAACTTCTTTATCATAGCCCTGATAATTTTATTATATTTTTCAGGCGAAAGATATAAAAAAATTCATATTTATCAAACTATCAGAGCTCCCATCCCTGGAGATATTAACTGCCCGGTTTCAGGATGTTGGAATGTTTTTCCATACGGATTGGGTTCTTATTATCAGTTATATCACCAAATGAAGATTTATTGGTTGCATGGAATATTTAGCCATGCCGGGATGTCTATTATTTATAACCAATTAATTTTTATCAAAAATGAGGAAAAATGTTACCATGCAGATACTGTCAATTACAGTAATGCTTGCTTTTCTTTGCACGCCGCTGGTTCTCAATGCCCAGGGCTCAAAGGCAAATTTTTCGGGAAAGTGGGCTTTTAACGCTGACAAAAGCGAAATGGGCCAGGGCGGCGGGAGAATGGGAATGGGAGGCGGTGATCTCACTGTAAGCCAGGATGCCAATCTTCTTACCGTTGAAAGAACACGTCAGGGAAGGGATGGTCAGACCATGAACATCACCAGCAAATATACTCTCGATGGAAAGGAGAGCGTAAACACCATGGGAATGGGTGAGAGCAAGTCCAGCGCAACCTGGTCGGCCGATGGAAAGTCACTTAGCATTGTGACCAAAATGGCATTTGAACGCGATGGGCAGTCAATGGAGTTTACAACTACCGAAACCTGGACACTGAACAGTCCTGCTTCACTCACAATTGTTTCCAAAAGGAACACACCGAACGGTGAGATTACAACAAAAATGGCCTACGATAAAAAATAGGTAAATCAGGCAGACGAACAGGAACCGCGAAGCGCCAGTGTGTTTCGCGGTTTTTTATTTCCTGGCAGTCATCCTTTCGTGATTGATCTCCATGAGTTCCTCACCCCTCACAATGAATTCATCAGCGTTTTCCGGTGTCATAATATAGATTGACTGTTTAGGCTTCAGGCCCTGTTCTATTATGATATGCTTATCGTTAGCATCACCGGTAACAACAATCTGTTTGGCCTTGTCCCTGGTGTAAACGAAGGGAATACCATCAGCTTCGGCATGAACGCACTCCGTGGGAACATAGATCACATCGCTGTATCTCTGGATTACCACCTTGTTGCTTGTGGTCATTGCCGGACGGAGATCGGGATCAGATCCGTCAAGCTTAACCATTACCTCGAAAACCTTTGAGTCGGAATTATCAAGCTGTTCCCCGATATTGGCAACAGTATAAACCTTGCCTGTGAAAACCTTGTTGGGGAAAGCATCAACCTTTATTTCAACATTCTGACCGGGTTTGACCTTTCTTATTTCAATTTCACTGATATAGATCCGTGACAGAAGAGAACTGAGATCGGGCAATGTGGCTACAATCCTGTCGGCCATATTTATTGTCGATCCTATCTTGATCTTTGTGCCCCTGCGATCCCTTTTATAGACCACCATTCCGGTCGATGGTGCAGTGATGGTAAAGCCGGCAAGTACCTCTTCGAGGCTTGCCACCCTTCTCTCGATCCTGTTATAAAACATATTCTGTCTTATAAGGTCCCTGTTAACCTGGGCGTACCTGAGTTCATATCCTCTCTTTCTCTGTTCCAGGAGTCTTTTCTGTCTTTCCAGGTTTATTTCAGCCTGTCTGATTGTGGCCGGCGGCTCGTATTTTGAATTTTGCAGTGTTATTTCAGCCTCCTCCACGGTATGAAGCTGATTTTTTATGTTGTTTCTTAAATTGGTGAGCGTCACAGCTGTATCCATCTTTTTCATCTCGATGTTGTTCCTGTACTCGTTGAGCCTTTCGCGCTCATCCTTTAAAGTGTTGTCATATTGGGTCCTGTCGAGGGTTGCCACATAATCACCTGTTTTGACGAGGGTTCCTTCCGCAACCATATCGGTGATCCTCAGCGGTTGGGCCCGAAAATCCCTTCCCCTGCTTACTTCAGGGGCTTTAATATCGACGGCATTCTCTGCAAAGATCTCGCCAGGTGTCGATATTGACACTTCAAAATCGCCTTTAACGGCCTCTGTAAACAGAAGATCACGGTCCTGCCGGGAGGTTAATTTATTGAATACATACAGAGCAATCATTGTAAATGCAAAGACTGCCAGGGTGATTATGATTGTCCTTTTCATCATAATATAATTTTGATTTTAGCGGTATGATGGAACTCACATGTTTGAAAATTATATAGATACGTGTTTGTTTATGCAATACATGTGGGTTTCATCCGGAAAATATTGATTATGATCTGTTACAAACATCGTATGAGATAGCGAAATTAGGAAATTCTGAAATGCCATTCCCCTGATTTAAACTTCTTTAACATATTTAACAATAATTTATACATATTCCGGCAAAATGATGGTTTGTATCTGCTGAATGGAGAAAGCAGATGTGTTTTCATAAGAGGTATAAAAAAATCCCCCTGGGATGGGGGATTTGACAATGACCGTATCAGGGCCGGGATTGTCTTTATGAACTTATTTTCTGAGCATGCTTCCCAGGATGGAACCCAGTATGTTTTTACCCTTGGCCTGCTTTCCTGTTGTGCCTTTCAGGATATATCCGGCGACATCATCAATAATACTGCCGTCACCGTCGGCATCAAGGAGAGATCCGATTCCTCCTGTACCTCCTGGCGCCATTGCCTTTTTCTTCGACAAGGCACCAAGAACAATTGGGGCAAGCGCAGGGATCATTTTCATGATGGCAGAGGCATCAATGTTGAGGGATTTTCCAAGAGCCAGGGCTGCCTGAATTCCTCCATTGTCTCCAAGAAGTCCGCCAAGATTTGCATCGGCTGCCGAATCGTTTGTCTTGGAAGAAATCAGATCCTTGATGTTATCAAGGACAGAGGGATCACCGTATTTATTCAGGATGTGATCAACTCTCGCGTCACCACCCCTTTCGTCTTTTTGTTTTTTCAAACCACCCAGAATAAGCGGAGTAAGTTTTGGAATGAGTGACTGAACCGTTTTCTGGTCGAGACCTGTGTTGGCAGCCATCTGAGTGGCCACTTCATCACCGTAGGTCTTCATAAAATCATCAATGAAATTTGCCATTGTTTGTTTTTGTTTTAATGATATATGAATGAACAGTCTTCAGCAAGACTTTCAATCAAGCTAAAGGTAAATATGTTTACCTGAATATCAAAGAAATATCTGAATTATTCTGTATGTGTCCTAAGAAAATGAAATTAAGAAGCTTATGAGGGGAGTCCATTGTCCTGACTGCCAATCCCGGCTCAGATATCAAAATATGATTATATTTATGTACCATATTTGCAAATCGGACGTTTGATTTAAAACCAAATTATCAAATTATGAAGACAAAACTATTAGCAGGTTTTATTTTTATGTTTCTCTTTTCATTGTCGATCCAGGCACAGGAAGGAATAAGGTTCGGCGTTCTGGGAGGAGTTAATTTTCAGAACATCAATGGTAAAGACAATGATGGCAACAAGTTTGAGAATGATCTCAAGCCGGGGTTTCATGCCGGCGTGAATGCTATTCTGGGAATTGCCCCGGAATTCTACCTTCAGCCCGGGATTCTCTTTTCAACAAAAGGCTGCAAATTCGAGGACTCTGATCTAAAACTCAATGTTTCATATCTTGAGATACCTCTTAATTTTTTATATCGTGGTGAACTGGGTAATGGATATGTCCTGGTAGGCTTTGGTCCCTATCTTGGATTCGGCCTCAGCGGGAAGCTGAAGACCGGTGAAGGTCATTCGGTAGACGTTGAGTTCTCGAATGAATACTCAACAGGCAGTATCGTCACCATGAAAAGATTTGATGCCGGTGCAAATGTATTTGCAGGATATGAGCTTTCATCAGGAATATTCTTCCAGCTTAACACCCAGCTTGGACTTTTAAAAATCAATCCTGAAGCAACAGGTAAACTTACCTGGAAGAATACCGGTTTCGGCCTTTCTGCCGGATACCGTTTCTAGGAAGAGTTGCTATCGGATCTTTGAAGCTGCCTGTTCGATTGTATCGAGAAGCAGCTTCAAATCCTCCTCCGAAGTCAGGGGATTGATAATGGTGATACGTAACCAGAGTTTCTCCTCCAGTTCGGTCCGGACAATGTAAAACTTACCTTCATTTATGATATTGCCGCGGATGGCGGCATTGAGCCGGTTGAGTTCCTCAGTCTCCATTCCGCCCGGATTGTATCTGAAGCAGACTATGTTGGCATCGGGTTCGACTGCAAACTCAAAGTTTTCAGTATTCCTGATCATTTCAGTGAATCTCTTTGCCAGGTTGTAGCGACTGTCGATATAGTTTTCAAAGTAATCGTTGCCGCAGTATTTGAATGCTGTATAAGCAACAAATCCGAGTGAGCTTTTTGTACATTCGAGGGTTCTCTTTGCACTGGCGTGCCACTCATGTCCGCCCTGCTTCCCGAACAGATAAGATGCTTTATGTGCAAATGTCTCGTATGACTGACTGCCGTCGCGGAATAATACCATCGTGTTCGGCGCCGGTGCAAGCAGCATTTTGTGAAAGTCGATAACTATTGAGTCAGCTCTCTCTATTCCCCTTACAAGGTGGCGGTATTTGCCGGAGAATAGTACTCCCATTCCGTGAGCACCGTCGACATGAAGCCAAAGACTATGCTTGCCGCAGAAGTCGGCAATAGTATCAAGATCATCGTAAGAGCCGGTTGCCGTTGAGCATGAGTTGGCTACTACGGCAGCAGGCCGGATTCCTTTTTGAAGCGCTTCTGCGTAGCACTTTTCAAGCTGACCGGTGCACATCCTGTTGCTTTTGTCATAGGGGACCTTTACAAGGGCATCGTTTCCCAGACCCATGATTTTCACATTTCTGGCCACACTGTAGTGCGACTGGTCTGTAACCATAAATCCGATCTTCATTTCCTTTTCAACACCATCTTCCCATATGTTATGAGGCGATTTTACCTGCCTGGCAGCCAGCATGGCAGTCAGGTTTCCTGCACTTCCGCCATGAGTGAAAATACCGTCTGCATTATCGTCATAACCGATCATTCCAGAAAACATCCTGATAATACTCCTTTCCATTGCTATGGCAACCGGTCCCATTTCATATACCGCCGCCGCGTTGTTCAGCAGTGTTGAGCAAAGCTGTGCCAGCGCCACATGAGGCAAAGGCGAAGTTACCTGGTGACCCAGATACCTCGGATGGTGAAGGTGATTTGACTTGTCAAGGAAATCGTTTATATAGCCGGTGAAGGATTCGGGATCGCCTGATTCAAGTTTTTTGGAATAGTATGCCGAAAGTTCATCCGGATCAGTCCGGGGCAAAACCGGTGTGTCGGGCCTGCCTGTAATTTCCTTCAGGTAATCGGACAGGAGGTCGATTATTTTGTGGCCTTCCTGCCTGAAGAGTTCAGGGTCAAAAGGATCATTCTGATATTTTCTGGTGTTCATTACGCTAAAGTGTGTTTGTATGCTTCGGCTGTGTACGCATGCCTTAGCCAGGGAGGTCGTAAAAGTAATAAAAAAGCAGGATTATACAGAGGCAGAAGCCCCGGCAGCATTATGTTGTTGATGCATCGGACAAATCAAAAAAAATCCCTTTATTTGGGAAACCCAAAAACCGGATGACCATGTTGAGAGCCTTTGTTGTTATGACTCTTTTTATTATCTATCCCGGCTTTCTTGCTGCCACGGATAAACCTGGAACCCAGCTTCCCGATTCAGTGAAACTTCATGCCATAAACGAAGTGGTGATAACCGCCCGGAGGTTTAACTCTGTAATAATGAGTACTCCCGATGCAGTAAGGGCGATTGATCTCAAATCAGTGGGAGAGTATCAGCTGAGAACATCACCTGAAGCACTTGCTCTTACTCCAGGGGTATTTGTCCAGAAAACCAACCATGGAGGAGGGTCGCCTTTCATCAGAGGACTTACTGGGAACCAGACACTTCTTCTTCTTGACGGAATAAGGATCAGCAATTCGACCATGAGATACGGCCCCAACCAGTATTTCAATACCATCGATCCCTTCAGCACCGGAAAGATAGAGGTGCTTAGGGGAAGCGGATCTGTTCAGTATGGCTCTGATGCCATCGGGGGAACAGTCCAGGCCTTCAGTCATGAAACAGGCTTCACCGGCGAGGCCGACTGGGGAGGCGGCGTGTTAGGGAGAATATCCACCCATGGCATGGAACAGACACTTCATTCCTTTCTTTCATTCAGCAATAAAACAGTTTCGGCAAGGGCCGGTGTCTCGTTCAGGAAATTCGGGGATATAGTAGGAGGCGACACCACCGGCCGCCAGAATCCTTCAGGCTATGATGAATCAGACCACTATTTCAAGACCTCATTTCTGCTCACACCCCGAACTTCACTTACCGTGCTTTACCAGAATGTGAAACAGACCGACATACCGGTTTATCACAAAGTGCTTCTTGAAAACTATATGATAAATGAAACTGATCCCCAGAAGAGGAAACTTGCTTATGCCCGCCTTAATACCAGCCTAAATGCCGGTATACTGAAATCGGGGATTATAACTGCTTCATACCAGCAGACGAGGGAAGGAAGGTCCACCAGGAAGAACGGCTCGGATATTCTGAGGCGCGAGTATGACAAGGTCAGAACTTTCGGCTTGTCGGCTGAGGCTCTGGTGTCGAACGGCGACATCTGGTCGGGAAACATCGGGATTGAATTCTACAGCGACCTGGTTAACAGCACCCGAACCGATACAGATATCACCACCTCATCAGCCACAGCCAAAAGAGGTCTTTATCCCGACGGATCGACTATGAACAGCCTGGCACTCTTTACCATTCATTCCTTCGACTTGCCCCGGTGGAACATAACAGCCGGAGCCAGGTTCAACTCCTTTGTCATTAATGTGGATGACATGGAACTTGGAATGACAGAGCTCAGCCCTTCAGCCCTGGTAGGGAACATTGCCTTCATGAGGAAACTTTCTTCAGCATCCAACCTTTTCCTTTCCCTGAATACCGGATTCAGGGCACCCAATATTGATGATCTGGGAACTCTCGGCATAGTTGACTTCAGGTACGAAACACCGAATTTCGACCTCAAGCCCGAAAGTTCGTTTCAGTACCAGGTGGGATATAAATACAACAGGAACGGACTGAAGGGAGAGATATACCTGTACAGGAATGAACTTTATAATCTCATAACCAGGGTAAGAATAGAAGGACAGGAGATAGAGGGTTATCAGCTGTATACCAAGGAAAACAGTGAAAGGGCATATATTCAGGGCGCTGAAACTGCCTGGGACTACTTTCCGAAGTCGTGGCTTACTCTTTCGGGAAGCCTGACTTACACTTACGGGCAGAACATTACAAAGAATGAACCGGTCCGGCGTATCCCGCCTCTTTTTGCGAGAATGGCAGCCGAATTCAGGCCGGGTAACTGGCGCAGCGGTGTTGAATGGCTTGCTGCCGCGAAACAGGATCGACTGGCACAGGGCGACATAGACGACAACCGGATCCCCGACGGGGGTACTCCCGGATGGAATGTGATTAATCTCAGCGGCGGTTATACATGGAAATTCCTGGCTGCCGACCTGAGTCTGCGGAATATCTTAAATAAGGATTACCGGTATCATGGTTCAGGAATAAATGGCTATGGCCGTTCCCTTTTCCTCACTCTTCAGGCAAATTTTTAGACTTTGGCCCGGCGGGAGACGATAATCATTATTTTTGCATTTTAATTCCTTTTGCACATGGTAAATGAAATTAAGCTTGAAAACCTTGATAAAGGTAAATTCATAGATGAGAAGGTGAGGGAAATCTCCGCTGCCGTCGGCGACGGGATAGCCATCAATGCCCTTTCGGGCGGAGTCGATTCCTCAGTGGTTACAATGTTGGGGCACAGGGCTCTGGGAAAAAAATTGAGGACTGTCTTTATTCAGAACGGCCTGATGCGCGAAGGAGAAGCCGAATTCATCGCGGGGATTTTCAGGGATATGGGTGTCGATATTGAGATTATCAATGCCGACAGGGAGTTCCTCAATGCCCTCAAGGGGATAAGCGATCCTGAAAAGAAGAGGGAGGCAATCACCCAGACTTTCTACAAGGATGTTTTTGGAAGAATAGTGAGGGAAAGCAATGCCAGGCACCTTCTCCAGGGAACCATCCTTACCGATGTAGATGAGACGGTCGCCGGAATAAAAAGACAGCACAATGTATTTGCCCAGCTTGGAATAGATCCGCAGCAAACCTTCGGTTACCAGATTATCGAGCCATTGATACAGCTGAGAAAGGATGGCGTAAGAGCTGTGGGCAGAGCCCTTGGTTTGCCGGAGGAGATATTTGCACGTATTCCCTTTCCCGGACCCGCCCTTGCAGCAAGGATAATAGGAGAGGTGACTGATGAGAAACTCGAAATCGTCAGAAAGGCAACTTCCGTGGTCGAAAGCATCCTCGGCGGAAGGGGAGCTTTCCAGTATATGGCAATACTCCACGAGGACAGGGTTACGGGAACGCGAGACAGGAAACGCGATTTCGGAAGGCAGATAGAAGTCAGGTGCTGGGACAGCGTCGATGCCAGAACTGCCACCCCGACACGGCTGCCCTTCGAGGTCCTTGAAAAGCTTGCCGCGGCCATTGTTGACAAGGTGCCCGGCGTGGTGAGCGTTACATACAATATCACCACCAAGCCTCCTTCAACAATAGAGGCTGTTTGATTCCAGGGCAGGGCCGCAACAGGGCTGTCCTGCTCCCCGTGGCAAGACCGGGACTGAACATTGAGGATTCCACGGTTAAGCTCATTTTATGCACAATAACAGAAATACCATATTCAGGATTATCCTGGCGGCTTTTCTGCTGACTCTGGCAGTGCTTGTCGTGGCATGCGCCGGAATGTCGGGCCGGATTAAAAGCAAAAATGAACTTCTGAATTTCAAAAACGCCACGGCCTCTTCAGTAATGTCGGAAGACGACCAGCTTCTTGGAAAATTTTTCTACGAAAACCGGACAAACATCACTTTTGATCAGCTGCCGAAACATCTTGTCGATGCCCTGATTGCAACGGAAGATGTCAGGTTCTACGATCACCACGGGACTGACGCGAGAAGCTTTCTGAGGGTACTTCTCAAATCATTGCTGATGAACGACCGAAGTTCGGGAGGAGGTAGTACCATCACCCAACAGCTTGCAAAAAACATGTTCGGACGGGCAAGCGGCGGTTTTTTTGCCATGCTGAGCAACAAGATCAGCGAATTAATTATGGCCAGGCGTATCGAAAAGGTTTACACCAAGAATGAAATTCTTACGCTTTACCTCAACACGGTTGCCTTCGGGGAAAATGTTTTTGGTATAGAAGCTGCATCGGCCCGGTTCTTCAACAAGTCCACTGTCGATCTTTCCATCGGGGAATCGGCGGTTCTGGTGGGAATGCTGAAGGCCAATACCTACTATAACCCGCGCCGGAATCCTGAAAACGCCAGGGCAAGGCGTAATGTGGTTCTGAGCCAGATGAAGAAATACAATTTTCTCGATTCAGCGACTGCCGATTCGCTTTCCCTTCTGCCTTTGGTAATCGATTACAACCGCAAGGCCCGCTCCGAAGGCATAGCAGATTACTTTCTTGTTCAGGTGAGAAAGGAGGCTGAAGAAATCCTGAAACATATCAAGGCTCCCGACGGAAAAAGTCCGGATCTTGAAAAAGACGGTCTTGTGATAACCACCACGCTGAACTATGCCCTTCAGGAGTACGCGGTACGCTCCTTCAGCGAACACCTTCCTGTAATGCAGAGAAGGCTCGATGCCCAGTACAAGACTTCATCCGGGAGACGGACACTCGGGCAGGTGACCTCCAGGGAGCTTGTAAGACTGGGACTAGAGAAGAGAGCTTCTGAAATGAGGGTTCAGGAGATATTTGACTGGAACGGCACTTATACCGATTCACTGTCGGTGTCGGACAGCCTGAAGCATTCGCTTACCCTGCTTCATGCAGGCCTGATGGCTATGGACCCGCAGTCGGGAGGCATCAAAGCATGGGTGGGAGGGATTGACTTCAAAACCCAGCCATACGACCAGGTTCTGGCCACCCGGCAGCTGGCTTCAGTATTCAAACCTGTGCTGTATTCTGCCGCACTGGAGGATGGATTCGAACCATGCCGCTATCTTGACAATGATTCCATAAAACTCTCAGGCTTCGATGACTGGAGCCCCGAGAACTTTGATCATTCATATGGCGGAAAATATTCACTGTCGGGAGCCCTTGCCCGTTCAATGAATATTCCGACCTTCAGCCTCTTTCTTGAACTCGGATTTGACAAGGTCAGCGAGATGTGGCGAAAGATGCGCTTTTCATTCGAACTTGTCAACACTCCTTCCCTTGCACTCGGAACTGCCGAGGGCAGCATAAAGGAGGTAGCAATAGCATATTCATCATTTGTAAACGGAGGCTACAGGCTGGGACCATGGTGCATAAGTTCAATAATCACTCACTCCGGAGACACTATCTATTCAAGGGAAACAAGCGGAGAGAAAGTCAGGATTATGACTGAACGAACCAGCCAGCTGATGTCGGCAATGCTGCAGAAAGCTGTAAGGGAAGGAACCGGAGTCTCAATGAGCAGCGTTTATGGCGTCGATTTTCCGCTTGCAGGTAAAACAGGGACATCGCAGGATTATGCTGATGCCTGGTTTGCAGCATTCAATCCCGGATTAGTGATGGTTGCCAGGGCAGGAGCCTCATCCAGGTCAATTCATTTCAACAGCGGATCAAACGGTTCAGGAAGCACCCTGGCACTTCCCCTTGTTGCACTAACACTTAAAAAAGTGAAGCAGAACCGTTCGCTCCGGGAAGGCCTGATAAAGACCTTCCCGGAACTTCCTCCCGAACTGGCCGGGGCCCTCGACTGTCCTGATTTCAGGGATGATAGTTTTTTTGATATCATTATTGATATCTTTGAGAGGGATAAAAAGGAATATTACGATACTCCTGAACGAAGAATCCAGAGAAGAGTTAACAGAATAATGAGGAATATTTTTAAAAAGAGAAGATATGAAAGATAAACTGCTCCATTCGTTGACTGTCGTCTGTCTGATGATATTGATAATGCCAGGTCTGGCATGTTCGCAGGAACTTAACTGGACTCATTTCAGGGGAAGCAAGCTTAACGGCATTTCATCCGCCGTAAATATCCCTGCCGAATGGAACGAAAGCAATACCGTATGGAAGACGGAAATTCACGGAAGCGGGCATTCATCCCCGGTCGTTTTTGGAAACCAGGTATGGATAACCACAGCCACTCCCGACGGCAGGGAACTCTATGCCGTCGGCCTTGATAACAGGTCGGGAAAGATATTGCATGATATTAAGGTGTTTGAAGTTGAAGAAAGAATTGGCAAGCATGGGATAAACACCTATGCAAGCCCGACACCCTGCATAGAAAGGGATTTCGTGTATGTGCATTTCGGCAGCCTGGGAACAGCATGCATCCGGACTACTGACGGATCGGTTGTATGGAAACGTACTGATCTGAAATGCAACCACGTTCAGGGTCCGGGCTCATCACCGGTCCTATATAAGAATCTTCTTATTCTTCATTACGAGGGAACCGATGTCAGGTATATTGTTGCGCTTGACAAAGCAACCGGAAAACAGGTGTGGAAAACAGACAGGCCGGAGGAACCCTACAAGGCTCTTGCCAATATCGGGAAGAAAGCTTATGTAACACCCCTGATCATCAATGTTAAGGGAAAAGATCTTCTGATATCAAACGGATCGGCGGTTTGCTGCGCGTATGAACCCCTTACCGGAAAGGAGGTATGGCAGGTTGTCGGAGGAGCCGAGTCGACAGTTCCCATGCCGGTTGAGTGGAACGGAAAAGTGTTTTTTTATACGGGTTCGGTCAACAGCCCCGGCGGAGGTACATATACTGAAATGTTCGCTGTCAATCCCGACGGCAGGGGTGACATCACCGCAACGAATATCCTGTGGAAGAAGCGCGACGATCAGGCTCATACACAGATGCTGACTCCCGTGGCAAAGGATGGACTGATATATACTATGAACACAAGGAACTACATGATGTGTATTGACGCGGCGACGGGAAAGGAGATCTGGTCTCATCGGCTCAGGTCAGACCACAATGCTTCACCTGTGATTGCCGATAACCTTGTATGGTTTTTTTCGGTTAAAGGAGACGTGACAGCAATACGCACCGGACGCGAGCCGGACATCGTATCCTCTTTCCAGATGGATTCGGGGATATGGGGAACACCTGCCTTTATCGGGAAATCGGTAATCGTGAGGACAGAAAAGTACATCTGCAGGATAGGTAAATAGTTATTGTTTAATCAGTTAATACTTTCGGAATGGAATGGTTTGGTGAATTGCTCTGGAATGATTCGGTTGCTCATACCATCATTCTTTACAGTATAGTAATTGCTGCAGGCATCTTTCTTGGCAAGATCAGAGTACTTGGTGTTTCGCTGGGAATCACTTTTGTCCTTTTCGCCGGTATCCTCATGGGTCATCTGGGATTCACTGCCAACCACCAGGTAATAGAATTTGTCAGAGACTTTGGCCTTATCCTCTTTGTTTTCTCCATAGGTCTTCAGGTTGGCCCGGGCTTTTTTTCATCTTTCCGCAAAGGAGGCCTGACGCTTAATCTTCTGGCCACAGCAATTGTGGTTCTGGGAGTTCTTACCACCCTGTCCATACACTATATCTGGGGTACACCTGTTCCGGAGCTTGTTGGAGTGATGTCGGGAGCCGTAACCAATACCCCTGGTCTGGGAGCTGCCCAGAATGCCCTTGCACATGTGATGTCAGGATCGGAAGGAGCAGTGATCCCCGATATCGGACTCGGATATGCAGTGGCTTATCCTTTTGGCGTGCTGGGAATTATTATCACTATGATATTCATCAGGAAGGCAATGGGGATCGATACAAACCATGAGCTTGAAGTTCTTGAGGATGAACTGCATCCTGTTGATGCCATTCCTGAAAAGTTAAATATCCTTGTTACAAATCCCCTGATATTCAATAAGTCTGTTATGGAGATTGCTAAGATGCTTGGCGAAGGGGTTGTCATCTCAAGGGTGCTTCACCGGGGGAATCTTCTTTCTGCCACATCGGAGACTGTCATTCATGAAGGCGATATAATACTTGTTGTTACCAGCAAGAAAATGGCAGGGGAGGTACTTCAGCATACCGGCTCAGTCAGTGGAATGGATCTGTCGACCAGATCGGGAAATCTGGTCTCGCGACGACTTCTGGTCACAAACAGGGAAGTGAGCGGGAAAAGCCTTGGTTCACTAAGGCTGAGGACCCGGTTCAACATAAACATAACTAGAATCTACAGATCAGGAATTGAATTCATCCCCAATCCCAGGATAGAATTGCAGATGGGTGACAGACTCACTGTTGTGGGCGATGAGAAGTCGATTGCCAGAGTGACGAAGGAGATAGGAAATTCAATGAAACGACTTGAAGAACCTAACCTGATTCCGATTTTTGTAGGAATCCTTCTTGGCGTAATACTTGGGAGCATCCCCGTAAATATTCCGGGAATGGCTCATCCGCTGAAGCTTGGACTTGCAGGCGGACCGCTGATAGTTGCAATCCTTCTGAGCAGGTACGGGCACAAGCTCTCGCTGGTTTCCTATACCACCAACAGCGCTAACATGATGCTTCGTGAGATTGGCATAGTCTTGTTCCTGGCAAGCGTCGGGATAAGGTCAGGGGAGAATTTCATCCCCACCCTGGTTTCCGGCGACGGGCTGATATGGATGGGATACGGTGCGCTGATAACCGTTCTGCCATTGCTGATAACAGGTTTTTTTGCACGTATCTCTCTGAAGAGGAACTATTTTGAGATTTGCGGCCTGCTTTCGGGAAGCATGACCGATCCTCCCGCCCTTGCCTACGCAAACGGGATTGCTGCTTCCGAGGCTCCGTCAGTAGCCTATGCAACGGTTTATCCCCTGGTGATGTTCCTGAGGATCTTCATGGCACAGTTACTTATTCTGCTTTTTGTATAAAAGCTTACCCGGAAGAGATTTCCCCCGGGTTTGAATTCTGTCAGATCCCACTAAGCTGAACTCCTTCAAAGCGCATGGAAGGAATTCGTATGAAGCACTTATCACCGGGTCGTCTGTTTCAATATCTTGTCCGGCTATTTTATCATAACCGTTGCAGCTGCACTCTTCAGTCCCCTTGATTCAGCTTTAACGGTGAAGGAACCGTTTGCTCCCTTTTCAGCCTTTACAATTACCAGGCACATTCCGTTATAGGCTTTTCTGTATGAAGCCTGGAAAGGATCGTGGCTTGTAGCGTCGCCATTGTCGACTGCAACGATTTTTCCGGGACCCTGGATGCTGAAGTTAACCAGGTTGCTGCCGCGTGGTACCATATTGCCCTTCCTGTCTTCAATCCTCACGGTTATGAACACCAGGTCGGAACCGTCAGCAGCCACTTCCTTACGGTCGGCTGAGACTGAAAGCATTGAGGCTTTACCGCTTGTGACAACCTTGTTTTCAGCCCATTTTTCTCCGTTTTTGTAAGCTACAACCTTCAGCTCGCCGGGCTGGTAGACAACATCATCCCATCTCAGCCTGTATTCGTATTGTCCTTTTTTTCGTTTGCCAAGCGATTTGCCGTTAAGGAACAACTCTGCCTCATCGCCCGAAGTGTAAACATGAACTGGAGTCACCTGTCCTTTTCTCTCAGGCCAGTTCCAGTGAGGAAGTATGTGAGCCATGGGTAATTCAGGCCTCCATTTTGACTGGTAAAGGTAGAAACGGTCCTTTTTGAAGCCTGCCAGATCAATTATCCCGAAGTAGCTGCTGCGCGAAGGTACTTCCGTCACGTTTTGCATGTCGAGCAGTGCCTTAGCCTGTTCGTACCTTCTGGTCCCGGGCCTTAATCCGGTGAGATCGCCTCCATAAGGCGTCGGTTCTCCGATATAGTCAAATCCGGTCCATACAAACTCTCCGAAAACGCCGGGATGCTTATCCTGCATTTCCCACTGCTGGTCGGGTGTTGAGGCCCATGCCGGATATGCAAGGTCGTAGGATGATACCTGAAATATCCCGCCTCCGGGAAGGTTGTTGTTAAGATCACCTTCAACCACGGGGAAGAAATATTCCCCTCTCGAGCTTACAGTAGATGCCGATTCGCTCGAATGGAAGGGGAGGTTCTCATTTGCCTTGTGTGCAAAGAAGGCATCATAACGGTGAAGACGGTAGTTGATACCGAAGGCATCGACTGTAAGCTGGAAACCGTTAGTGCCCGATTCGTCCCAGTTGCATCCCACCGTGACAGGCCTTGTTTGGTCTTCCGACTTGATTATCTGCCTGAGACTTTCCGAAAGGGCGGGGTTGTTCTGGTCGTTGACTTCATTTCCGGAACTCCACATGAAAACAGAAGGATGGTTGCGGTCGCGGCGTACCATTGCCCTCAGATCCTCTTCGTGCCATGCGTAGAATAGCTTGTTGTAGTCGTTGCGTTTCTTTGGGGTTTTCCAGGCGTCGAATGCTTCGACCTGGACAAGAAAACCCATCCTGTCGCAAAGATCCAGAAGTTCCGGAGCAGGCGGATTATGGCTGGTTCTGACTGCATTGCATCCCATTTCGCTCAGTATCTCAAGCTGACGCTCTGCAGCCCTGGTGTTGAAGGCAGCTCCCAGGGCTCCCAGGTCATGGTGGTTGCATACACCGTTCACCGGAACCTTTTTCCCGTTGAGCAGAAAGCCGTCGCGGGGGGTGAATTCGAGTGTCCTGAATCCGAAATTGGTCTGGCAGATATCGCTTGTCTCTTCTCCATTAAGCACGCTTACACTCAGCCTGTACATTTCAGGGTTCTCCAGGTCCCATAGAGCTGGTTCCTTAACATTCAGATCAACCCTGAAAGAATGATCTCCGTTGGCCGGGAGCAGCGCTGCCGGTGAGCTGAATTCCGCGACCGGGGCTGATAATGCGTTTCCTTGTTTGTCGAGTTTATATACGGAAGCCTTTATTGCAGCTGAAACGGGTTTGGCCATATGGTTTTCCACTTCAGCTTTCACGCTGACCACTCCGTTTTCCTTTTTAATTTCAGGTGTGGTGACATAGAGGCCGTTATACGAAACATGAAGCTGAGAGGTCTTTACCAGCCACACGTTGCGGTACAGACCTGCTCCGGGGTACCATCTCGAATCCCAGCTTTTGGTGTCAAGCCTCACCGCGATCACGTTTTCGCTGCCGAAGGCTACATAGGGGGTGAGGTCGAGCCTGAATGAGGTATATCCGTATGGCCATCCGCCGACATGCTCGCCATTGAGCCATACCTCGGCATAGGCCATTGCCCCGTCGAAATCGATATATATCCTTTTGCCCCTGTCCTCTTCATTCAGGGTGAAATGTTTTCTGTACCAGCCGATCCCTTTCCAGGGAAGCAGACCGGTGTTGTTCTCGAGAGTATCGCTGAAAGGACCTTCAATGGCCCAGTCGTGGGGCAGGTCAAGTGTACGCCAGCTTTTGTCGTCGGCTGCCGGGGCCTGAAGCCCTGCCGGCTCCCTGTCGAAGGTGGCTGCATCTGTCGACGCGTTGAAGAACTTGATGAATCTCCAGTTCTGGTTGAACGACTTGCGCGACCTGGGGGAATCCTGTGCATCCGCCGGGATTATGCTGCTGAACAGAAATGCTGCAATGATCAGAAAAAAGGGTAGTGATGGTTTCATCCGTATATAATTTTGATTTTAATGGTATGATAGCCTGCCCCGCTCAAGCGGGGGAACCCACATGTTTGAAAATTATATTCATACGTGTTTGTGTATGCAATACATGTGGGTTTCATGTTACTTTGTTTAAATTTTTTTTAAAAATAGAAAATCCGGCGGAATATGTTGCCTTGAAGGAGAGATTATAACTTGAAGTAGGGATATTATAATTCGTAATCTGTTCATGAGGAAATGATTCCCGCAACCACGAAAGGAAAGGATCACAGAGTAAAACGCCACATGAAAGGTGTTATACCATTTCCGGGATATGGTTCTCACCGAGTAATGTCTTGGGCCGTAGCCTGTGGCGCATTTGCAATATATTTTTATTTTTGTCAGGTTAACAAACATGCAGCATGAAAACTACATGCATCAAATGCACAAATACATATTTATGTAATTTTCAGTATGTGATTCTCCCGTTTGAGCGGAGGAAGGCATCTGACCTTAAAAATAATATATGCGGATGAATATGAAATATTTACGGCTCAGCATTCTGATAATTGCTTTATTGTCTTTAGCTCCGGTTGTTGATTCCCAGTATCTTGCACCTGCGCAAAGGGTTTACACGCGACAGGATACATTAAGAGGATCGATTACACCCGAAAGGGCATGGTGGGATCTTACATATTATCACCTTGACATTAAGGTCAATCCGGCCGACAGCACGATTTACGGTTCCAATACCGTGAATTACAGGGTTAAATCGGCTGCCGACATTATGCAGATAGACCTTCAGCCGCCCATGAAACTGACAAGAGCGGAACAGAATGGCAAATCGCTGAATTTTACCCGGGAGGGAAATGTGTACTGGATACGGATGGCAGAAGAACAGGAGCCGGGCAGGGTGTATTCGCTGGTTCTTGATTACGGCGGAAGGCCAAAGGTTTCCCATAGACCACCCTGGGAAGGCGGGATAACCTGGGAGCGCGACAACCGGGGCATGCCCTTTGTCGCGTCCTCGTGTCAGGGCGACGGAGCCAGCCTCTGGTGGCCGTGCAAGGACCATATGTACGATGAACCCGACAGCATGCTGATAAGCGTTAATGTGCCATCGAATCTGATGAACGTATCAAACGGCCGTCTGAGAAATGTTGAGAAACACAGGAACAATACCACAACATGGCATTGGTTTGTGGCAAATCCCATCAATAACTACGGAGTGAATATAAACATAGCCGACTATGCCCATTTCTCGGAGATATTCAACGGGGAGAAAGGGAAGCTTCAATGCGATTATTATGTACTGAAGGAAGATCTTGAGAAAGCAAGGGTACAGTTCAGACAGGCGCCAATGATGCTGGCAGCCTTTGAATACTGGATGGGACCCTATCCCTTCTATGAGGACGGATATAAGCTTGTTCAGACTCCATATCTTGGGATGGAGCATCAAAGCTCAGTGACTTACGGTAACGGATTCATGAACGGATACAGGGGAAGAGACCTGAGTGTCTCAGGCTGGGGAATGAAATTCGATTTCATAATTATCCACGAGTCGGGTCATGAATGGTTCGCAAACAGCATTACCCATGAGGACGCTGCCGATATGTGGGTGCATGAGAGTTTTACCAATTATTCAGAGAATCTTTATGTTGAGTATTACTACGGCAAGGAAGCAGGAAGGGATTATGTTCTGGGCTGCAGGGGAAACATCAGGAACGACCGGCCAATAACAGGCGTTTATAATGTCAATGTCAGCGGGTCGGGCGACATGTACTACAAAGGGGGCAACATGCTTCATACTCTGCGCCAGATAGTTGATGATGATGAAAAATGGAGGGGAATACTCAGGGGACTGAACAAGGATTTCTACCACCAGGTTGTCAGGGGATCGCAGATAGAGAATTATCTGTCGGAAAAAACAGGCCTCGACCTGAAACCCTTTTTTAACCAGTATCTCAGGGATGTCAGAATACCGGTATTTGAATATTATGTTCAGGGGAACAAGCTTAGTTTCAGATGGAATAACTGCGTCAGCGGGTTTAACATGCCACTGAGAATATATGTTTCGGGAGTACGGAAAGACATAGTTCCGACGACCAGCTTCACTACCATCGAACTCGACAGCGAGAACCCTGAAATAAAAGTTGATGCAAATTACTATGCCGGAAGCCTGAACATGACGGGGAAGTGATTTATTTAAACCCGGTATTTGTCGCAGAATTGACTTAATGCTGGCGGGAGATGGAAATTTTATGTAAATTTCCATTATCAAAATATCCCCTGCCATGAAGAAAACAGCCTTAACTGCAGCAGCTATTGTTTTTTCTGTTCTTATCTGCAATTCCCAGGAAAAACCATTTCTTTCCGATATCTGGTCTTATCTCGAAAACCCTGCGGTTTTTGAGCGAAATCAGGTTGAGGGACATGTTCCCATGGTGCCATGGTCCAATGCAGATCAGGCATTAAAGGGAAATCCGGAAAAAAGTCCTTACCGACTGTCGCTGAACGGAATATGGAGATTCCATTATTCCGATACGCCGGAAGGAGTCGTACCCGGCTTTTTCAACGAAAGATTCAACGACAGGTCGTGGGATACCATCAGGGTGCCATCCAACTGGGAGATGAAGGGTTACGGCGACCCCTTGTTCAGAAATGTGACAACCCCCTTTAAACCTGATCCTCCTAAGGTTCCAAGGGAATATAATCCGACCGGAGCGTACCGGCGAACTTTCAACATCCCCTCAGCCTGGAAAAACAGGGAGATCTTTCTGAGAATGGAGAAAACCGCTTCGGCTTCCTTTGTATGGATTAACGGGCGCGAGCTTGGATACAATGAAGGTGGTCAGGAACCTGCCGAATACAATATCACATCTTATGTCAGAAGCGGCAGGAACACGATTGCTGTTGTGGTTTATAAATACTCCGACGGATATTACCTTGAGGATCAGGATTATTGGCGTCTGGCAGGCATCTTTGACGATGTCTGGCTGTATTCGGCTCCCAAAACCCATATTTTCGACTGGGCAGCAGTTACGGATCTCGATGACAATTACACAGATGCAATGCTCAATCTGACGGTTGCCGTGAGGAACAATGACGGGATACCCGCGAATAATATGCAGATTCGTGCAACACTCTACGATAGTGAAATGAAGGCGATAAAGTCAATGCTTACGGGGAAATTCAGCGTCATGCCTTATTCGCTTTCGGAGGTTGGGATAAGTGAAAATATAACGGCACCTGCCTTATGGTCGGCCGAAAAGCCAAACCTCTATAAACTGACTTTTGAGCTTATTGGTACTGAAGGGGTTGCAGAAGCGGTGTCGGGTCGGATTGGTTTCAAGGAAACAGAAATAAGGGATCAGGTATTCTATCTCAATGGCAAGCCGGTAAAGCTGAACGGCATCAACAGCCATATGCAGCATCCCGTTACAGGTCATGTAATGAACGAAGCCACGATCAGAAAGGATATGGAGATATTCAAAAGGTTTAACATAAACTGTGTCAGGACTTCTCACTATCCCCCTGTTATAAAATATCTCGAACTGGCAGACGAGTATGGCATCTACATTGTTGATGAAACGGGCGACGAGGCTCATGCAACCGAGTATTTGTCGCGGAATCCCGACTGGGAGCAGATGTATCGTGAAAGATCGAGAAAGATGGTTCTTCGCGACCGCAACCATCCGTCGGTTCTTTTCTGGAGTGCCGGCAACGAAAGCGGCGAAGGGGATAATATCTGTGCAGTGATTGATGAAGGCAAAAAATACGACCCGACCAGGTACTGGATGTACGGCGGAAATGCAGCTCTTCATCACTGCGAAGATATAATCGGTCCGAGATATCCCCAGCTAAGGGATCTGTACACGAAGGTATTCAACATACCGTTTTCCGAGGATCCCAGACCTTCATTCCTCGATGAATACCTTGCAGTGACGGGCAACGGGGGAGGAGCTCTCGACGATTACTGGGAACTGTTCTACAACAATCCCAGGAGTATGGGCGGCGCTATCTGGGATTTTGTAAGTACCGGAATAAGCGAGAAGATAAGAACGCTAAAGGACAGTTCGCCAAACAATGTGCAAACCAATATTATGGGAAGGGCAAAGCTCGTTCCCGGCAGGGAAGGGAAGGGCATAGACCTTAACGGGCACGACCAGTGGGTTGAGGTTTACAGGCACGAATCGCTCGAAAAAAGCTGGAATAGCCTTACACTGACTCTGTGGGTGTACCCGAGGGAGCTCAGTTCATCGTCCGGAACTCTCATCACCAAGGGCAACTGGCAATATGGTATCAGACAGGTGAATGACGAAGCTCTGGAATTCTATGTCACCACGCGGCAGAAAGAGACAGTGCAGATGCCTCTGCCTGATAACTGGAAGAACAACTGGCACCATGTCACGGCTCATTACAACGGTTCAGCCATATTTCTCACAATCGACGGGGTTGAAAGCAAGCGCGTACCCCTTTCAGGCAACATACGAAACACTCCTTTCCCGGTTAATATAGGGAGGGATGCCGAAATACACGGACAGGAAACATCTGTGTACATCTGCGATGCAGTTATTGACCAGGTGGGAATATTCCCTGAATTCATTTCAGCGGATAAGCTTGGCAAACCGACAGCCGGAACAAGGCAGCAGGCTGAACTATGGCTCGATTTCGAGGAAGAAAGTACCGACGGGGAATTCTTCAGTTATGGAATCGGCGCCAGAACTTACGGATCAATCTGGCCCGACAGACGTCCGCAGCCGGAGATGTGGCAGATTAAAAAATCGGCCCAGCCGGTAAGCACAAGACTTGTCTCGGCTGAAAAGGGACAGGTGGAAATAACAAACAGATATCTTTTCACGAACCTGAACGAGCTTGATGCCCGCTGGTCACTCCAGCGAAACGGGGATTTGCTTCAGGAAGGAAAATTGGAAATAAATCTTGAACCGGGTCAGAAGAAGGTGGTCGGAATACCTTTTGCAAAGCCCGAAGCAGAGGAAGGAGCAGATTATTTCCTTAACCTCAGTTTCCATCAGAAAGAAAATGAACTTTGGGCCGACGCTGGATATGAAATTGCATGGGACCAGATGGTGCTTCCATATCATGCTCCGGCAGCCTTGGAATCAAGGGATGAAGGCATGACGCTTACAATGCAGTCATCAGGAAATGATCTGATTGTCAAAGGCAGGGATTTCGACTATTTGTTTGACGCTTCCACTGGATCGCTGAACTCAATGAAGATAGCCGGCAGGGAAATGATCGTAAAGGGCCCGCGACTGAACGTCTGGAGGGCTCCGCTTGCAAACGAAACCGATTCGTGGACCTTCTGGTCGTCGAACAACAAGCACAGGACAGACGGTTACGGCAGGATGGCAGCAACAGAGTGGTATTCGGCAGGCATTGACAATATGAGTTTCCTTCCTGTATCATTTTCCTATGAGAATTCAGGGGATACTTCCGTAATTGTCAGATCGCGAAATATATATTCGACCTCCAACGGGAGAGCTTCATTTATCGGTGTTTCGGAATACATTATCGACGCTTCGGGCACGATGCAGATACGGAATTCTGTAATTCCAAACGGACAGATGCCTTCTTGGCTGCCGCGTGCAGGGCAACAGTGGATACTGAATGGCTCCCTGAAGAATGTGAGATGGTTCGGACGCGGTCCCCAGGAAAACTATCCCGACAGGAAAAGCGGGTATAGGGTGGGTATATATGAATCGACTGTGCAGGACATGTATGAACCTTATCTGATTCCCCAGGATTATGGACTGAGAACGGATAACAGATTGGTTAGGATAACGGGCGATGATGGTACAGGCCTTGAATTCAGGAGTGATAAGTTGTTCAACTTCAATGCATATCCCTTTAAGGATGATAACCTTGCAAAGGCATTGTACACTTACCAGCTTCATCCCTTTGACGGCATTACGTTCAACTTCGATTATGCCACCAGCGGAGTGGGATGCACGGCAACGGGCGTCTTTCCCGAATACCAGGTTATGCCGGGCAGATTCGATTTTGTTGTAACGGTGAAACCGGTAATTCCGGGCGGTTATTAGTTGAATCTTCCCTGAAAAACTTTGCAGAGCTTCATCGTTGCTGCCTTTGGTGTAGCTGATGTAGCCAAGGTAGTGACTTGCTAATGGAAGTTATTGAAAGGGTTGGTAAATAACAACGGAATTTGCTAAATTTGGGTAGCTTAATGTCTGTTGGTATGTACACTTACACATTCGGAGGTAAGAACGGTACAAGACATGTTCTTCATGAAAGCAGCGACATGGTAGCCGTTCGGACAAAAAATTCGAGGGATCTCGATACTGCCGTTATCTCTGAAAAGGGAAAGAAAGCGCTACTCAGCCTCAAACTTGTTGCCGAATTCCCTGAAGCTGATATATCGGTATTCAGGACAAAGGCGGCGGCAAAGGACAGGATCGCGGCAAGGAACAAGGTGAAATCGGTTCTCAGGAAAGAACCCGAACTCAGGTTTGTCGGAAAGGTTCTGGTTGAGGAGGACGGTAAGACCGTGGTTCTCTATACCGAAAATATCTTCATTAAATTCCACGACGATATAACGGCAGACAGATGTGAAGCGATTCTCTCGGATAATCATCTTAAAATAAAACAGAAAACCGGCTTTGCAGAGAACAGCTATTTCGTAAGCGCACCGGAAGACACAGGGCTCAGGATTTTCGGGATAGCCGAATCGCTTCTTCAGATGAAGGAAGTCGAACTGTGTCATCCTGAGCTTATCAGGAAAAGGGGACTGAAAAAGATCGATCCCCGGCAATGGCACCTGATGGCAACAACCATCGGCGGGATCAGGATCGATGAAGGAGTCAGCGCCGATATGGCCCATAAATTTACCCTCGGCGAGAATGTTACGATAGCTCTTATCGACGATGGTTTCGATATTGACCATGCCGAGTTCAACAGTCCGGGAAAAGTAGTCCATTCGCGCGATATAGCGTCGAACAGCAATAATCCACGTCCGCAAAACGGCTGGGATAACCACGGAACTGCATGCGCCGGTGTTGCCCTTGCCGGAGGAAGGGAAGCATCAGGAGTGGCCCCGCTTGCCCGCCTGATGCCCGTCAGGCTCAGTTCAAGCCTTGGATCTATTGCGGAGGCAAACGCTTTTCTCTGGGCTGCCGATCATGGAGCCGATATAATATCATGCAGCTGGGGTCCGGAAGACGGCAACTGGTCCGATCCCGACGATCCGGTCCATACTACATTGATAGATCTCCCCGACAGCACGAGGCTTGCTATTGACTATGCAGTTGCAAAAGGACGGGGAGGAAGGGGATGCGTGATAACATTTGCAGCCGGTAACGGCAACGAGGATTGCCGCTTCGACGGCTATGCAAGCTGTCAGAAAGTTATGGCTGTGGCCGCGTGCAACGACAGCGGCAAAAGATGTATCTACAGTGATTACGGAAAGGAGATATGGTGCTCATTCCCCAGCAGCGACTTGGGATATGAACCATTCGGACACCCTGAACCATTGACACCGGGACTTTTTACCACCGACAGAACGGGAAAGCCAGGTTACAATCCGGAAGGCGATTATACCGACAGCTTCGGAGGAACCTCAGGCTCATGCCCTGGCGTTGCGGGAACCGCCGCCCTGATACTGTCGGTAAACCCTGGTCTGACATGGAAACAGGTAAAACAGCTTATAAGGGACAGCTGTGATAAAATTGATACAGAAGGAGGTAATTACGACCCGGACGGACACAGCATATTATATGGATTCGGACGGGTGAACGCGGAAAAGGCGGTTATCATGGCTCTTTCGCTTAAATCAGTTTCTGATCAAAGTAGGAAGCAGAAGCCGCGTACAAGGAATTCGGGTGTAAACCGAAAAATAAATGCATAATAATCATCAACACCATGAGCAGACAGATTATTTCATCGAATGACATCTTACGAATGAGCCGGATACACACGGAGAACAAGACCGCTGGTCAGCATTCATTGCAGATTAGCCCCGATACCTACACTGACAGGTTGTTTAAATACATTCCGGCCGAGCTTGTGGCAGGATACATCTTCGTTCTCGGGATGATGGAGAAACTGACAGAGGCCGGAGAGACAAGAGCACTTCAATGGTCGTTGTTCGCGGTCTTTCTTATTCTCACTCCTCTTTACCTGTGGAGAGTGCAGAAAGTTCAAAAGATCAGCCAGCATATTATTTCCGCGTTTTCCTTTGTGGTGTGGGTTTTCGCGCTGGGAGGACCATTCGCGCTCTGCAACTGGTACAACCCCGTTTACGGGGCAGTGTTGTTGCCGGTGTTTACAATCACGATTGCAATAGCGGAAGCAAATTGAGACATTCTTTCGTCTTTTGAACCGATAGATAATAATAACCGTGTCGGCGTTTTGATGAGAACTCGTCATTTATTATCTTTCAGCCACATATTGACAGTAGTAATAATAAATTGTATAATGATGAAAAAGAAAGTATTATCTATGATCGTGGCAGTTCTGGCTGCCGGAACTCTTTTACTTAACGGGCAGACTCAGGCCGGAAGTGTTCCTGACGTGATCATGTCGGGATATTCCGCTAAAAACTTCAGCGCCGATCCTGTTTCGGACGGTGATCTGGAAACCATACTGAGGTGCGGAATGAAGGCTCCCAGTGCACGTAATATGCAGCCATGGAGATTCACCGTAGTAAAAAACAGCGACCTGATCAGTGAAGTGCTGAGGGGACCGGCACCTGGAAATGTTCTTGTTATCATTTCGGGAAGTGAGGATAAACAGCTTGCCATGTTTGTGGAGTACGACTGCGGACTCGCTACCCAGAACATGTATATTGCAGCCCAGAGTCTCGGACTTGGAGTTCATATCTATGCCGCTCCGATAGCAAATATCAACTCGAAGAAGGAAAGCTTCGGGATTCCTGAGGGTTTCAGGGCTGTAGCAGCACTCCGGATAGGGCATATTGACAGCAGTGTGGATGCGGTGTCGTCGGCTTCTCCCCGCAAATCATGGGAGGAAATGGTAAACTTCAAAAATTAAACCATGGCGAAAAGTCTTACAAAATTATTATTGGCGGCTGCCATCATTACTGTTTCACTTGCAGTGCAGACAGGCAGCGGGCAGGGCATCTCCGGACAGGATAATCCGCTGATAGTAAGAAAATGCGATGACTTCAAAATCACCGGTAACGGAAGCAGTGACCAGTGGAGGAAAACCGAATGGTTTAATCTTACTCATCAGGGCTCGGATTACATTGATTATGACACCAGGGTAAAAGTACTGTATTCGGAAACAGGAATTTATTTTCTTTTCGATTGCGAGGATAAGAAGCTGACAAGTACTTTCAGGGCCGACAATCTCAATCTTTGGGAAGAAGATGTGGTTGAGGTTTTTCTCTGGACCTCCGAAGATTTTCCGGTTTATTTCGAGTATGAACTATCCCCGATGAATTACGAGCTGCCTATTATTGTTCCCAATTACAAAGGGAAATTTCTTGGCTGGCTTCCCTGGAATTACGAAGGTGACAAGAAAGTAGTCCATGCAACATCAGCAAGGGGAGGGGAGAAGGCTGGCGGAGCGCAGGTTGAAGGATGGATGGCCGAGTTTTTCATACCATACAGGCTTCTGGAGCCCCTCCCCAAGGTTCCGCCGCAGTCAGGAACCAGATGGAGGGCAAATATGTACAGGATAGATTACGACAAAGGAGCTTCCCATTTTTCATGGAAGAAGACAACAGGCACCTTCCACGACTACAAAAATTTCGGGACTTTCGTCTTTGAGTAGAGAAGGAGTACTGTAACTTTTACCTGCCGTTTCTCAGCGATCCTTCGATAAGGCTCCTGACGTCGGAGTTCCGGGCGTAATCGACGGCTGTTTTTCCCTGACTGTCCTTCAGCCCGGGATTGGCTCCTCTTTCCAGCAGCATTCTGACAATGTCGGTGTGGCCGTTCATTGAGGCTACCATCAGGTCGGTGTATTTCATAGTCCTGGTAGGATCAATCCTGGTATTTTTCTTCAGGAAGATCTTAACCACGGCAACATGACCGCTTCTGAAAGCCTTGATAAAGGCAGTAGCCCTGTCTGAACCGGCAATAATATCATCGATAGGTCCCTTGTGGTCTGAAATATTGACTGCTTCAAGGGCTCCATCGTCGCGGGTGGCTATCCTCGCGGTAATATTGTCGCTGAAGCTGAAATCCTTATTGTAACCACTGTACAGTTTTTTGTTGATGCTGTCGGCTATTTCGTCTTTTGCTGTTATGACAAGCGCCCTGGTGCCGTCGGTGTCGAGCGAATCAGGCCGTGCACCTCTTTCGAGAAGGGTTTTTACTATGGGAGTATGTCCGTTCATCGCTGCCAGAAAGAGGGCGTTTGATCCGTCGGATGATTTAATGTTTATATCAGCGCCGTAGGCAATAAGCATCTTTGCATAGTCGGTTTGTCCGAGCATGGCAGCCGTCATCAGGGCGGTAGTCCCGCTGTTGTCGCTCAGGTTTACATCTGCGTTGCTGTCAAGAAGAAGCATTGCAGCATAGGTGTTCCCGAAGAGGGATGCCTGGATCAATGCAGTAGTCCCGTTCCTGAAATCCTGCATATCGGGATTTGCTCCGTTTTCAAGAAGCAGGCTGACTATCTCATCATGCCCGTTCTGCGATGCAAGCATCAGCGCCGTATAACCGTCGGCTGCCTGAAGGTCGGGCCTCGCTCCCCTGGCAATAAGCATCCTGGCAACTTCGGGGTAACCGTTCTGAGATGCCATCATTAAGGCATTTGTCCCGTCAAGCGCCTTGATGTCAGGATCGAATCCCCTTTCAAGCATCATTTTTACAATCTTGTCGTGACCGTTATAGGCGGCAAACATACCCGATGTGGCGCCGTCGATTGCCTGTATGTTGGGATCGGCTCCCCTTCGAAGCAATATCCTGCATGCCCTCGCGTAGCCCTTGGAAGCTGCATACATAAGCATGCTCCTGTCATACATGTCGGTGTAATTTACATTGGTCATCGACCGGGCAAGTTCGACTGTATATCTGATATCCGCGGCCCTTTCCTGCCGGGCAGAAGATTTGACTCCGGAAGCGACCTGTCCAAAAGTTTCGGAAAGAATAAACATCATCGAAACTAGTGTCAGCGTTAAGAAATATCGTGTTTTCATATATCCGCGGAAAAACTTTTATGGTATTCAGCCAATAAACAAATAAATAGCCTGAAGGTTCTTTTTCACCCGTTATGACAACGAACAAACTATAAATATACAAAAAATCAGGGAGGAAATCAATAGCGGATCACTTCGTGAAACAGCCGGAGGAGCTTTTATGAATCAACTGCTCCGGGCTGTAATATATAAAAAGGGTAGAGCTTACCAGGATCTCAATGCCCCGTATAGTTCTTTCTTTATCCATTTGGGGAAAGTTGATATTTACAAAAATAGAGAAAATAATCATAACGGTCTGCAGACAGCCTTTAAGCTGGTCTGCTCAATCATTGTTGCCGGCTTGGATAACTCATACCAGGTTTATGAGACCGCATATTATCTGTTTACATGGATAAACTAATTACTTGAGCAATACACTAAAATCCGCTTAACCGGAGTTATAATTGTTGAATATTTTGATTAGGGAAATAAACAATTGTGTAAGTTTTGATATTTACGGTACTTTCGTTCAAAACGAACAATTAGTGATGTAGATAAAATTAACAGTACTCGATTAGAAGAAAAGAAAACTTTTGTCAATGACAGACCTGTTTTTATTACAATCCATATATTGTGATTGATAAGTTCGATTAATTATTAGAGTGTAAAAACTATTGAACAAGTGGATATAGCCTCTTTGAAGTTTGCATTTTGGGCAATTGTATCAGTTTTTATATATTATTTTCTGCCTTTCAGATTCAGGGTGGCTTATCTTGTTATACTGAGTTGTTTATTCTGTGCTACTTATGATATTTACCTCCCGGTTTATCTTGCAGTTTATGCGGCGTTAAACTTTTTCATTGCACAAAAATTACCCTCTCATCCGTCCAAAACAGCATTATTTCGCCTGGGCATTATTTTAAATTTAACTCAATTGATATTGATCCGGTATGCGTCTTTTGCAATCGATCCAATACTGGAGTTGTTTGGTACAGATATTAAGGTATCTGTATTATCAAGCATTATAATACCAATTGGAATGTCCTATTATACACTGCAGGGCATAGGTTATCTCATAAATGTAAAGATGGGTTGGGAAAAACCGGAGAAGAATTTTCTGCGCTTCTTTCTTTATATCATATTCTTTCCAAAGTTTATTTCAGGTCCTATTGAGAGATCAAATCTCTTTCTGCAGCAATTTCCACTTAATAATGAATTTGACTCTTCAAACCTTACTGAAGGGTTCAGACTGGCGTTGCTGGGCTTTTTTAAGAAAATAATCATCGCGAACCATCTTGGCAATTCGATATCTCAACTTTATTCCTGTACTGATGATTATATGGGTTATCAGATAATTGCACTTATCCTTTTACAGCCCTTATATCTTTATTTCGACTTCTCAGGTTATACAGATATTGCTATCGGATTTGCAAGGGCGTTTGGAATAAAGCTTTCTCCAAACTTTAACAAACCTTTTCTTTCAGAGAATATGACAACATTTTGGCGCAGATTTCATATTTCACTTTCTTCCTGGTTTAACGATTATGTTTTCAAACAAACAAGTTTCAGATTAAGAAGGCTCAAGGGAAAAGCTACAGTAATTGCTGTTTTCCTGACATGGATTTTATTTGGAATATGGCATGGGGCCGGGTGGAATTTTATGGTACTGGGTGTTTTACAGGCTTTAGCTATATACTATGAATTCAGAACCAAAAATTTCCGGATCAAACTTTTTTCACTGATCCCGGGCTATTCCCGGCAGTTGGCAGGAAGGCTGTTTACCTATTGCTTTTATGCATTATCCCTTACTTTCTTCTTTGCTCCTGACCTGCAATCAGTTTGGCGGGTCTTTTCGGAGATTTCCAGTCCTCTCGAAATACAAAAGATAAGCTTGTTGAACAAGTCATTACTTTTTAGCATGGCTTTAGTGGTTATTTTCCTATTATATGAAGTTTTACAGAATGATTTTAATTCAGTCTACAGAAAGATCCATATGTTATGGGTAAATAATAAGGCTGTCAGAATAATTGTTTATTACGCGGGGTTATTTTTGATTCTTACCCAGTTAGATGGTAATACATCATTTATTTATGAAATGTTTTAATTAAAATGAGGTCTCTGTTAGGATACATAAAAAAAACACTGGTTTTCCTGGCGCCTTTCCTGGTCTATCTCGCGGTCTATATCGCTATAGATCCATTTATGGTCATTTTCAAGTATGATGATTTTAACAGAAGGTCACACATACCCAAAAACCGTGATTATGTTTCGTCAGAGGTTTATATGAGGAACAGGGAAAAGGAAAAATATAATTCATTTATATTCGGCTCATCAACAGCCTTGTTTGTTCGTCCCAGTATGTGGATGACATATCTTCCGGATGCAGCAAAGGTCTTTTCATTCGATGCCTCACGTGAAAATATAATTGGGATCTGGTCCAAGATAAAGTATATTGATCATATGAATGACAGGATTGATAATGCGGTATTCGTGATAGATTATAATTATGCTTTTGACAAACTTGAAAAGGAAAATGTTCTTTTTGTTAAGCATCCCCGGATATGCCGTTCTTCGTGGTGCAATTTTCAGTATTTGAATTTGCTGAAGATATTTGATGTTAATTTAGTCCGATCCATGGTAGTGTATGGTTTAACGAATGAGTTCAAACCTTACATGTCTGATTGTTTGCTGAATGAAAGGTCGTATATTGATCTTGTTACAAACGAGTATGTAAATTTCAGCATTCAGGAGGAGCTCAATACTGATTCATTGAGATATTACGAGATACGGCAGGACAGATTTCCTGAAAGAAGCGGAAAAGAGTGCGAATACAGGCAACAAATAACCAATGATCATATTGAAATGCTGAAAGAGATAAAAAGCATATTTGTAAAACACGGTACGGACTATAAATTTATCATATCACCCAACTACCAACAGCTTTCTTTTAATAAAGACGATCTGGAAATTCTCCGGTCTGTCCTTGGTGCCGATCATGTCTTTGATTTTACAGGAATCAACAGTATCTCGGATGAGAAATCCAATTTCTACGATGCTCTTCATTTCAAACCATATGTAGGAAAGCAACTTCTTGACATAGCCTATAATATTCAACCAGGCTTAAGCAATTGTCTGTAGAATAGATAATTGCTCGCTGCAAGAGACGCTCCCCGGCTTGTCAGGCTGGCAACGACGCCCTAACAGGTCGCTATATGCAATTGGTCCTCCACACCAGGAGTGCGAAAATACGCACCGCCGCGACTCAGAGGAAACGTACTTATAACCGAAGCGTCAGCAATAATAGGTTATCCGATAATTCATTTAATGCCAGGATTCTAATAGCTATATTCTTCTCAGTGACGAATAGAACCAATTAAAATAAATTATATTTTTAAGAAAAATTAATCCTGATTTTATGAGAACTCTCTTTACAATTAGTCTCATGTTATCTAGTTACATAATACTAGGCCAGGACACTGTATATTTAGATAAAAATCATAGGGAAGTAGATAAAAATCAGGCTGAATATTATGTAGTAATCCATAAGGGTACTAAAGTTTATGATTTAGTTATAGAAGAAATCTATTTTATCACCGGTAATAAGAAATCTGAAATTTATACATTATATGATCCATTGAAAAAAGTTCAGGATACTATAAGCTTCAATTATGCTAAAACCTGGCATAAAAATGGAAATCTCAAAAGTATCATTTTCAGGAAGGATGGGAAATTATCTGATACATTAAAAACATATTGGGAAAATGGTTCTCTAAAACGGAAGGATTTTTTTAAAGAAGGTAAATTGATCAATGGTCATTGTTATGACAGCCTTGGATTAGAGATAAACTATTTTGACTATGAAATATTGCCTCAATATCCCGGTGGTGAAAAAAAATTACTTTCGACAATAGGACAAAATTTTCAGGTACCTCAGTTTGTTCTTGATTATGGTCTGAAAATTAGAGTTTTGGTAAGATTCGCCATTGATGAGAAAGGAAATGTAACTGATGTGTCAATGCTCGAGGGATACAATAAAGAAGTTAATGATGCAGCTATTAAAGCAATTAGTCAACTTAGAAGATTTAAACCTGGAATGATTGACGGAGTGCCCACAAAGACATGGTTTATGCTGCCAATTAGTGTAAGAAATACAAATTGACATAATAACTGCCGCTAACGGACAATGTTGCAAGAGCGCGACTACCGCTAAAACTAAATTCAAAAACATGTTGTGCGGTTGAAAATATATCCTGGCATCTTGAGCGCATTATACCTTATGTTTAAGAAGGTTAAATTCACACGAATTTTTATAGAATAACAATAACTGGCTTATTGTTATTCGATAAATTTTTTACCTGAAACGATAACGATTTTGACAAAAACTGCCACTCTTCATACACTCAACCGTTTTCATCAGGAACATATCACTGATAGCAAACATGAATACGTCCTCAGACTATGAAAATCATTAAGATAATATCCAGCCCATTCATAAAAAAGTGCGAATTTGGCATACAGATGAACACTGATGCAGCAATGCTGAAATATGGAACGATTTTTGTGTAATGATCCATAGTGTAATTAGGCTTTAACCCTTTTAAGGCATTGATACACACAATGATTAAGTTTATATACATAATGCCATGAAAAAGGCTGCTCTGATGATTTTGGCATCAATACTTTTTCTTTCATGCGGGAAAGAAAACAATGATATTCTTATTGGGAAATGGAGGCTCGTAAAAGGTTATGATATAATGGCTGGTGGTGATTACGACATCCCTGACGAGGACCAAAGATTTGAAGAATATACTAAGGACAATATAAGAATTCAATATGACTTAGATGAAAACGAAATATCCAGGTGTAATTATTCAGCGACAAACACCTCTGTTACAATTTTTGGGAAAGAGGATGGTGGAGACGAATGGAGCTTCACTTATCAGTATTGGTTTCAGCATGATACTCTTGCAATAAAACATGATGGAGGTTGGGAGTACTATAACGAGTATTTTATCCGTGTCAGATGATGATATAATTACCTGAAATGAAAAAGCAAATTAAATTTGGTGTGCCAAACCTGGTCATTGTACCAGGCCTGGTTTGTATATTGTTATCAGGCTGCTCCACATATAACAGGATCTACTCAGAAGAGGATATTGTCTACTCAACCAAAAGGTTTGAACTCAAATATGACTGTAAAGACCGGGATCGAAGGATGCCTTTCTATTTCACACAGTCAATCGTTAAGGAAGTAGATCAAAACAATAATGTGTCATATCGCGCTTATGATGTTCTGTCCCTGACCAGTTCAAGCTTCAAACTTGATGAAAAGGCAGTCCTGATTATTGATAATAAGCCATACCCCATGGTGATTGATAGAATTGAACTTGAAAATGTGAAAACCGTTTCAGAAAACAGTACTGATATCCAAACCTTAGACTCTGCAACCGTTTCTGTAATCACGGGGTATTCAGAAAACAACAGGAAAATTACCAGATTCAGCTACAAGATACCGGTTTCAACTATGATGGAAATCAAAAAGGCAAGTAAGATATATTTTCGTTACTACTCTGGCCCGAATATGATAACAGTTAAACCTAAAAAAATTAGCATTAAGAAGATAAAAGAGTTGATCGACACTTAATAAATCTTTGTGTTTGCTGACAGGAACGTATAGGCAATATCTTTGTCACAGTATTTGTACTAAACCTTGATATTTATATCTTGAAACCCACATGTATTGCATACGCAAACACTTATGTATATAATTTTCAAACACGTGGGTTCCCCCCGCTTGAGCGGGGACCTTTAAAATAAAACTATATGCGGATGAAACAAAATCTTCATAAAAACTTAACACCTTTTCTCGCCTGGTTATATATAAGGCGAGTATCTTTACATTTTTCTGACTTTTAGATGTGTGAAAACGAAATCCTCTTTTTTACTAATCCTTTCGATTACTGCTTTTTATATTGGCTGGGGAGTTTCTCAGCTACTAAGTATAAAAACGCGATACTCACTAATGTCAAGCCTGTTGTTTTCTATTGTTTTTACAGGTCTGATTGGATGTTTTATCCCAATTTATTTCAAAAACAGATTTCATTGGAGCTACAATAAACCAGGTTCAAACAGAATAGCAGGTTATCTTTTCCTGATCCTGGCAATAGTGTTTTCAACAATATTATCGGGAGCTTTTGTTAAAGCCATCGAATTGAAATATTCGTGGAGCTTGATTCTGAAATATATACTGCTGTTTTTCCCGATGTCCCTGGGAATTGGCTTGTTCGCGTTTTTATTAATTCCGAACATGTTACAGGATTGGACTAAGAACAAAATTAAAAGCGTATTGTTAGTTTTTTCAATAAGCTTCTTTTTCTTTCTCTCATTTTATGTTGATTCCCTGTTTCAGGATATAGAGTTAGCCGCTACTATGGGATTTATCGGATTGTTACTGGGACTGAGCTATATCTTTCTTGGAAACTTTTGGGTTGTTTACCTGACGCTTTTTATAATAATGTTGGTGAACACATTAGCTGACAACAAGTACGATGAATATAGCTATTGGGTTGTAATTGTCAGTACTCTGTTGTCTTTAACAATACTTGTGTTTGACTTTATAAAAAGCAGAAAATCAAGAACAGAATCTTAATAATGGAAAAGAATATGACAACTGAAAAGGAAAAATCACTTCAAGCTGTCCTGGATAAAATAGTTGATGGCAAAAAAGTATTCGGAACATCTTTTGCTTTGAAAAAAGATGGGGTAACCTGGCAGGGGGCATCGGGCAATTTAACCATAAACCGGCCTTACTTTATTGCAAGTACCACGAAACTGTTTACCACTGCAATAATTCTGAAACTGAGAGCAGAAGGCAAATTAAGTCTGGAGGATAAAATAAGCAAATACATTGATGCTTCAATTTTATCCGGACTGCATGTTTACAAAGGGAAAGACTGTTCCCGGGAACTATCCATCAGACACTTACTCTCTCATACATCGGGTCTTCCTGACTATTTTCAAGACAAAGGAGCAAGCGGGAAGAGTCTGGAAGATGAAATAATGACAGGTAATGACCAGTTCTGGACTTTTGAACAAGCCATTGAAAGGTCAAAAAAAATGTCTCCACTTTTTGCACCCGGAACAAAAGGAAAAGCAAAATACTCAGATGCCAACTTTCAGATTTTGGGAAAAATCATTGAGACCTTAACAGGTAAATCCTATTCCGAAAACTGTCAGGAGCATATAATTCAACCACTTGATTTGTCAAAAACCTACCTCTATCAGGATTCAACTGATGAAACACCCATGATGTTATATCACAAAAGCAAGAAATTGAATATCCCCAAAGCAATGACATCTTTTGGAGCAGACGGAGGGATGGTTTCAGTTTCTGCCGATATGCTTCTTTTCATTGAATCATTTTTCACAGGCAAATTGTTCCCGTTAGCCTATGTCGACGAACTGCAGGAATGGAACAAGATTTTCCCCCCAATGCGTGCAGGTGTTGGCATTCATCTGTTCAAACTTCCCCGGATTTTTGATCCTGCAGGCGCAATTCCATATTTTATAGGACACTCAGGACTTTCAGGTGCTTTGGCATTTTACAGTCCAAAAGAAAATCTTTATATCGCCGGAACCGTAAATCAAACAGCACATCCCGACATCTCTTTCAGGACAATGATTTCATTAACACAACGAATACTGAAGAGATGAAAGATAAAGGCAATTCAATTACAGTTTTTAATGCCAGATTAATCGGGGTTTTCTTTCTTTTGGCCTTTTTAGCTTATGGTATCGGAAGACAATTATTCGAAAGTACTGATAATCCTGAAAAGTACTTAGGTGCATTACTAATTGTCTCCAATTCGGTGATGGTTCTGTTTATCGGGATTTTATTGAGAAGAACATTGAAACGATACAATCCAACGGTTGGCAATATTTATCTTTTTACAAGAATATTTGAAGCTTTAGCACTTTCAACAATATTCTTAAACGGAAATGTATCAGATGACCCGGGATATTTTTCTGCAATGCTGGTTTTGGGAATTGGCAGTATTCCAATGTGTTTGGCATTGCTTAAACACAAAATTACACCATCCTGGCTGGCAATTTGGGGTGTGATAGGCTATGCCGTTTTTGCCTTTGGCTTTCTGATGGAGCTGTTTGGAAAAGGGTGGAGCATGTACCTTCTTGCTCCCGGCGGACTTTGGGAGGTAACTTTTGCCATTTGGTTAATTGTTCGCGGGAGTAAAATTGTAAAAACAAAACGAATTAATCTATAATCAATTGTTTATGATGAAACCCACATGAATTGCATACACAAACACTTATGTATATAATTTTCAAACACGTGGGTTCCCCCCGCTTGAGCGGGGACCTTTAAAATAAAATCATATACTGATGAAACCCTCATTGCTGAGGAATTAATTTTAAAGGAGCAGGCACAAAAGGACATGTAAAATTACATTAATGAATTGAATAATAATAGTTTAACTAATATATTTACGTGTGAAAAGAGTTTTCATAAAAGACAAATCCAAACTGGTAGAAAGGAATAAAGCTCATAAGATTGAACTTTTTACCGAAGAGCTAATAAAAGAGTTACCTGAACCTTTAAAAAACTACCTTCGGATTTGTGGATTTGTAAATACGCCCGTTCCAGTAAATGCCGATGTTTATTGGACTGAAACCTGGTTAAAAATGTCACCCG
>JAXDBC010000037.1:0-21752 GCA_034679225.1 Bacteroidales bacterium
CATAAGATTATAGAGGTGCTTAAACTGCCGCGGGGAGTGGTTCCTGTAACCACGCTTACTCTCGGGTGGCCGGCTGAAAACCCTGAACAACCCGACAGGCTCCCCGTTGAAGCAATAGTCCACAGGGAGGTCTATTCCGACTATAGCGATCAGGAGATCAGGGATTACTACGCCGAAAAGGAAGCCAGGGAGGATTCAAAACGCTTCGTAAGGGAAAACAATAAGACGAGCCTTGCACAGGTTTTTACAGATGTGAGGTATAAAAAGGAAGATAATGTGAATTTCTCCCGGATCCTGCTGAAGGTGCTCGAGGACCAGGGATTTATGAATCAATAGCACGGCAGTTCAGCCGGCACTTGCATTATCTGAACGGGATCCCCAGCGATTTTGCAACTTCTTCGAGGTCCTTCTCGATCGCGGGTACAAGGCTTATTCCTTCGGCCAGAATCCTCTGCTCGGCTTCACGCTCAGGGTCGCCGGGAATCAGAACCTTTTCCTGACCCTGTGCCGGTGTGGCTGAGCGGAATGTCTCAATCCATTCATCCATTTTTGCCCTGAAGACTTCGGCAGGCTGAAAGGCATCTATCCTCATGGCCCCGAAGAAATGCCCGGTTCCTTTACCAACCTTCCTGTCGAGAAGAGGCAGATACGCGACACTCGGGGGAACGAAAGGCCCGAAATTCGCTCCGCTGAATACCGCGGAAAAAATATCCACCAGCGATGACAGGCAGTAGCCTTTATGGCTCCCGTGAAGCCTGTCGCCGCCCAGAGTCAGCATCGATCCTCCCGATTTGAGTATTGAGGGATCATCAGAAGGATTCCCGAATTTGTCCTGCACAAAACCGAAAGGCACCTTTTCACCCTTCTTCTCAGCAACAGCAAGCTTGCCCCTGGCAATGGGCGTGGTGGCAAAATCAGCAACCAGAGGGGGCTGCTTGCCGGCCGGTATGGCAACCGCGATAGGGTTGGTTCCCATCATCCTGCTGACTGAAAAGGTGGGAGAGACAAGGGGATTCGCGTTTGTAAGGCAGATACCCGTCATATCATGACTGAGCGCCATCATGGCATAGTAACCGGCAATGCCGAAATGATTGGAGTTGCAGGCAGCAACCCATCCTGTACCTGCTGAACGGGCTTTTTCTATCGCGATTTCCATCGACCCGCGCGCGGTTATCATGCCAATGGCATTGTCGCCGTCAACAACCGCCGTGCTTGGCGTTTCATGAACCACCTTTACCTGTGGATTAACGTTGATGCGCCCTGCTTTCCAGAGTTCATGGTAATCCTTGATCCTGATCATCCCGTGAGATGCATGACCCCTGAGCTCAGCGGCAAGGAAGACATCCGCGATTATGACGGAGTCAGCCTCGTTGCATCCCATCTTCATGAATACCCTTTTGGTAAAATCGAACAGAAAATCCTTTGTATACATTAGATTATAGCTTGATTGATTTTGAGCGATCCGGTCCGTGATACATTATCGTTTATCAATAAAAAATTATCGAATTACAACAAATTAATATTGTTTTACAATAAAAAATTATCGTTTTCTCAGTTTATATATCTGTCTGAATTCGTTATAAAGCTTGTGTCAGAGTTCTGTTATAAAGTTTTGTGCCGCTGATACAATGTATTGTTTATCACACCTTTCTGTTGAGATATCCTGTCCCGGCCTGCTGGGTTGGCGTAATCGTCAGATCGTTTATGCAGACATGACCGGGCAGGTTTGTGCAGAACCAGATCACTTCCGCGATGTCCTCGGCAGTCAGGGACTTGACCCCCCTGTAAACGGCATCGGCCTTTTCCGTGTCGCCCTTGAACCTGACGATGGAGAATTCCGTTTCAGCCATGCCGGGTGCTATGTTGGTAACCTTTATGCCATGGCCTAACATGTCGATCCTCATTGCTTTTGAAAGAGCATCAACGGCATGCTTGGATGCGCAGTAGACGTTTCCGTTCTCATAAACCTCCTTTCCGGCTATGGAAGATATATTGAATACATGTCCGCTGCCGCGTGCAACCATCAGGGGAGCAACAGTCCTGGTTACGTAAAGAAGCCCCTTCACGTTGGTGTCTATCATCCGGTCCCAGTCGTCGGTGTCGCCTTCGTTGATACGAGATAGCCCGACAGCCAGTCCGGCATTGTTGACCAGTATGTCGATGTCTTTCCATCCGGCGGGAAGACTATTAACAGCCGATTTAACCGAATCGAGGTCCCTTACGTCAAAATTCAGCGAAAGGACTTTGGCGCCCGAATCCGATAATTCCTTCTCGAGTTCGAGCAGTCTGTTATTTCTGCGCCCTGTTATTATTACCTTGTATCCCCCGGCAGCAAATTTCGCTGCAATGGCGCGGCCGAATCCGGCTGTGGCACCGGTTACCATTATTGTCTTTTCCATAAAGCAGTTCAGCATTAACCGCGGGTAAAAGTATTAATAATATTTGTACTTATATTCGCGGCAACACTTATTAAATGGAAGAAAGGAAGGAAAGGAAAGCGGCGGACAAAGAAGGAACAAGCCGGATGTTCGACTCCATCGCGTGGCGTTACGATTTTCTGAATCATCTCCTTTCGTTCGGGATCGACAGAAGCTGGAGAAGAAGGGCAGTAAGGGAAATATCGAAGCACTGCATTAATCCCCGTATAATAGATGTGGCATCCGGAACAGGCGATCTGTCCATTGAAGCTGCCCGGGTGAATCCTTCCGGAATTACCGGTATCGATATCTCGGAAAAGATGCTGGAGATCGCGAGAAAAAAGATCGCGGATAAAAAGCTTGACCCGGTTATTCAATTTGTAAAATGTGATTCGGAAAACATATGTTTTGATGATGAAAGCTTCGATGCGGCAATGGTGGCTTTCGGGGTAAGGAATTTCAGCGATCCGCTGAAAGGACTCTCTGAAATGAGGAGGGTGATCCGCGAGGGAGGAACAGTTGTCGTACTTGAGTTTTCCCGCCCTCACGGAACTATTTTTAAACATTTTTATAACATCTATTTCAGATATCTGCTGCCTTTTATCGGATCCTTGTTTTCCGGGCACAGTGAGGCTTACAGATATCTTAATGAGTCGGTTATGAGCTTTCCGGAAAACGAGGAATTCATAGGAATGATGACATCAGCCGGGTTCTCCGGAATCAGCCAGATCAGGATGACGGGTGGAATTGCCTCCATTTACACCGGGGTTAGAAAATGAAAACAATAAACGGAAACCAATCAAGTTATATCATAGTCAGCGCCTGTTCCCGGCCAGGACGGGCTGCCGGCAGGACGATGAGGGCCGCGACGTTTGATTAATCAGATCACTGCAACAGAAAGTTGAGAAAAGAATTCCTATATCCATTTATTGCAGGATTATTCCTATCGTTTACCTGTGACATCTACGGTCAGAAACAGAAACCCAAGAACGATTCATGGTACGATGACAAGCCGCTTCATTTTGGCTTCAGCCTCGGGATGAACCTGATGGATTTCGACATCATACCTTCACAGACTCATCTTGAACAGGATGGCTATCTCCCGGAAGTAAGCATCCTTAATCCCGGCATTAACATACAGGTTGTAACAGATTACCGGCCGGCACGATACCTTGATCTTCGCTTTCTGCCCGGCGTCGCCTTCGGGCAGAGGACTGTCAGGTACTATGATTACCAGTCCGGAACCCTGATTGATGAGAGCCAGCGGCTGGAGTCATCCTTCCTCGAATTTCCCTTCCTTCTGAAATATAAGGGAGAGAGGATGAACAATGTAAGGCCCTATGTAATCGGCGGACTTAATTACAGGTACGACCTTGCCGGTAAAAAGGAATATGATGAAGACAGAAAGATATACCTGCGACTGAAAAGATCGGACCTGTATTACGAGGCAGGAGCCGGACTTGACTTTTACCTTCCCTTTTTCAAGCTTTCTGTAGAAATAAAGACATCAAGGGGTCTTCGCGATATAGTGGCGCATGATGAGGGTTATCCCGGTTACCCGCAGTATATCAACGCGATAGAAAAGATGAAGTCGAGGATCTGGATAATAGCATTTCATTTTGAATAGAACACGGGGCAGAGCCATCGCTCCGGGGAGAGAGTTTCAGTATAACTTATTTTCTTCTTCTTGCAATTTCGGAAAGAACTATCGAGGCTGCCATCCCTACATTGAGAGATTCAACTCCATGCTCCGAAACCGAAAACCCGGGTATGAAAAGCTTTTTGCTCACAAAAGGCACCAGGTTTCCGGATATCCCCTTCGACTCGTTGCCGAATAGTATGATTCCCCTTTCTTCAAGTTCAGCTCCATAGATCGCTTCCCCCTCAAGAAAGGTTCCATAAACGGGAAGCCCGGCATTCACAGCATCCTGCAGGATAAGTTCAAGCTCAACATAATGAACTTCCACGTTCAGAATAGCTCCCATTGAGGCCTGGATCACCTTGGGATTGTAAACATCCACCGAATTCGCCGAGCATATTATGGTTCTGATCCCAAACCATGCGGCAGCCCTGATAATGGTTCCCAGGTTACCCGGATCCTGCACCGATTCAAGGGCTATGCCCAGGCCATGCAGCTTATCTATTGACAGGGGAGGCCTGCCGGGTATATGAACCACAGCCAGGGCATCGTGAGGGGTGGTCAGACTGCTTATCCTTTTAAGCTCTTCATAGGTAACGGGAGCTATTTCGCCAATAAGAGCCCTTTCGGCTTGTCCCAGAGTTGCAATGAATTCAGGCTTGGCTGCCAGAAAGCTCAGACTCATTCCGGCTGCCAGGTATTCCCTGACCAGCTTGTCACCTTCTATTGCATAAAGCCCTTCTTCTTCCCTTGCCTTCTTCTTTTGAAGCGACTTAATAAGTTTTATGGTGTTGCTGCCTATCATCGGCTTATAGTTGTTATGTTCATGCAGTTACGATATTCGTGGAAACTATTAATGCCTGTGCCGCTTAATAGTTGTTTTTTATATTAATATATTTGCTTCAGGCTTTGAGTTGCAAATTTTGAAAAAAAGCGTTTCAAATAAAAATATAATACACCGGGAGAAGCTGTTTTTCCTCTTGCTCCTTATACCCCTGGTCTTCTCCTGCAATCCGGTCAAATATGTTCCGCGGGACCAGACTCTCCTGAACAGCAATTACATTGAGATAAACAGGGAGGGAATGAAAAAGTCGGATCTTTTACCCTACATCAAGCAAAAACCCAACAAGAAGATTTTCGGAGCCCGCTTTCATTTATGGCTGTACAACCTTTCAAATATAGAAAAACAGAAATGGCCCCACGGATGGCTCAGGAGAATAGGTGAGGAACCGGTAATATTCGATAGTTATTCGAAGGATCAGAGCCGGAATCAACTGGACGACTACATAGCTTCAAAGGGCTATTTCGACAGCAATGTTACCGATTCGGTGATGACTCAGAAAAGGAAATCGGATGTGTACTATAACGTGAACCTGAAAGAGCCATATACAATAAGAAATATTTTCTATGAGATTGACGACACTACGATAAGGGCACTGTTCTACTTCGACTCCCTTTCGTGTCTCATTCAAAGGGGTAAACCATACGATGTGGATGTGCTTCAGGCAGAACGGGCACGTTTTGAGCGCTTTGTAAAAAATCACGGTTTCTACGGCTTTTCTTCCGACCATATCTCGTTCAGGATCGACAGCACGATAGGGAACAGGCAGGTAAACCTGTATTATGATGTCAGAAAGGCACAAAGGATTGACCAGTACAACAGGATTACCCAGGGGCCACACCAGGTCTACCAGATCAGGAATGTCTACATCTATCCCGAATACGTCCAGAAATTGGCGTTAGAAGAGGGGATGTCGTATATGGAACGGCTTGACACGACATATTATGAGGGTTTCTATTTCATTACCGAAGGCTCAAAGCCACCAGTCAAACACGACCTGATAATGAAGTCGATGTATGTCAGACCAGGATCCAATTACAGTCTGACCGATGTTGAGCAAACCCAGAGTCACCTGCTTACCTTAAAGACCTACCGCCTTGTAAATATTTTCTTCAATGAAACAAAGCCTCCCGAAGAAAATCCCGGCCTGATGATGTACCTCGATTGTCATGTTCAGCTTACCCTGCTAAGCCAGCAATCGTTCAATGTCGAACTTGAAGGAACGAACACTGCAGGTAATTTCGGAGGCGCCCTTAACCTGGTGTACCAGCACAAGAATCTTTTCCGCGGTGCTGAACAGTTCAATATGAAGCTAAAGGGAGCCTTTGAGGCAATGTCGCAGCAGAATATCAAACACAGAAGAGCCCAGGAATACGGAGTGGAAACTTCCCTGAGACTTCCCAAGTTTCTTGTCCCTTTTATCAAGCCTGAAGGATTCATCAAAACCATGAATCCGACAACGACCATACTTGCAGCCTACAACTATCAGGACCTCAGTTTCTTTACCAGGACCATGGCCAATGCCACTTTCGGGTACAGCTTTACGGCACGCGACTACAGAACCCATTTGGTGAATCCGGTTCAGCTCAACCTGGTGAACATGATAAAGATCGACTCTGCTTTCCAGAAACTTATCAATGTCTCCTCATACCTCTCCAACAGCTACAGGGACGTGCTTATACTTGGCGGGAACTATTCATTTATTTTCAATAATCAGAAGATCCAGAAATCGAAGGATTATCTATTCCTAAGGGTTAATGCAGAGGCAGCAGGCAATATGCTTGCCCTCGCGGGAAGTCTTGCCGGGGCTCAGAAAAAGAATGAACACTACTATCTCCTGGGGCAGCCTTTTGCCCAGTATCTCAGGCTGGATGCCGACGCGAGATACAATCTCCTGATCAACGACATCAGCTCGGTTGTTTACAGGACTTTCACAGGGATAGGGATTCCCTATGGAAATTCAAGGGCAATTCCCTTCGAAAAACAATATTTCGGCGGTGGTTCCAACGGAATCAGAGCCTGGCAGGTGCGCTCCCTCGGTCCGGGATCGTATCAGGCACCGGATACTATCGATTTCATAAACCAGACGGCAGATATCAAGATTGAAGCAAACGTGGAATACAGGTTTAAGCTCTTCTGGGTGCTTGAGGGCGCTCTATTCGTGGATGCCGGGAATATCTGGACTTTTAATGATGATGCTTCACGCCAGGGTGCCAGGTTCAGATTCGGAAAATTCCTTAATGACATTGCAGTGGGTACCGGAACCGGATTCAGATTCGACTTCAGCTTTGTTACTGCAAGGGTGGACATGGGAGTCAAGCTAAGAGATCCCGCGATCAGCAGGGGTTCAAAATGGATACTGGCCTCCCGGCCATTCGATTTTGGCGACGATATTACTTTCGTGTTTGGTATTGGCTACCCCTTCTGAGACAAAAAACAGGGATACCGGATTTTTTTTAAGCTTCTTTTCATCTGTCCCCGGGATTTACTATATTGCAAGCTGTCTCGCTTGCTTTATTGTTAATGGATACGTTCAGAGAATTCTTCAGGGACTGGTTTGGTTATTCCAGAAGGGAAAGAAGGTCAACCTTCATCCTGCTTAACATCATAGTCCTGATCGCGGGGATCAGGTTCATCTTTCCTATTCATCAGATGAACTATACAGAACTGCCTCTTTCACGGGAATGGATAGCAGCAGACAGTGCCGCGACTGTTGAAGCTGAACGCGGAAATTATTCATCAGCGCAGGCTCAGGATCCGGCCAGACGGTCTTCCGTACGCGACAGGATTCTGGATCTGAATACCTGCGATTCGGCTTCCCTTGAAGCCCTCCCGGGTATAGGACCAGTGCTGTCGGCCAGGATAATAAAGTACAGGAAACTCCTGGGAGGCTATGCTTCCGTCAGCCAACTCAGAGAAGTCTACGGACTGCCGGAGGAGACTTTTGAACTCATATCGCAAAGATTGTCTGCCGATTCACTCGATGTGGCAAGAATCAGGATAAATTCTGCTGCTTACAGCGACCTGAGCAGGCATCCCTATTTTAAAAAAACCGAGATTAGGGCCGTGCTGAAGTACAGGGAGCTTTCAGGCCGGATCACCGGAGTGGAAGAACTTGTAAACAACGGAGTGATATCTGCCGAAACGGCACGGATGATAGTTCCCTACCTTGCATTCGACTGATAATTTAACTAATATTTAACACCACAATATTTGGCGTAGAAGAATAAATAGCGTATCTTTAGTAGATAGTAAATCATCGTCATTTTCAGCTTCTGTATTCAAAGTGCAATAGCGTCACATATTTAAACAACGAACAAAATGATAAAATTATGGCCTTAATGTTTTGAAAAAGTTTTTAATGTTTCTACATTTGCGCCTCGTTTAAACTGAATTGTAATTATGATCATCGTACCAGTAAAAGAAGGCGAAAATATTGAGAGAGCTCTAAAAAAGTTCAAGCGGAAATTTGAAAAAACAGGAGTGATCCGCGAACTGCGCTCGCGTCAGGCTTTCACCAAACCTTCGATAAGCAGAAGGGAACAATTAAAGAAGGCAAAGTATGTCCAGAAGATGCAGGATAGCGAAGAATAATCCCAGCGCCTGATTCTTTTTTTTTACAATAACGGATAAGGGGGTTCCTTTATGGATCATAAGGAATCGTTCTTACGGTTTCTCAGAATAGAAAAACGGTACTCGCCGCATACTGTCAGATCTTATATAAATGATCTTGAACAGTTTGATATACACCTCAGGCTGAATAGCAGGTCGGGGGCTGAAAATGAAATATCTTCCCATGACGTCCGCTCATGGATCGTTGCCCTGATGGAAGAGGGCTATTCCCCGTCAAGTATTCACAGGAAAATTTCGTCGCTCCGGGCTTATTACAGGTTTCTCAGAAAAGAAGGCCATGTAACGGGCGATCCTCTCGATAAGGTGGCTCTTCCTAAAACTGCAAAAAAACTTCCGGTTTTCGTGGAGGAAAAAGCCCTTGACAGGCTGCTGGACGACTGCGAGTTTGAAGAGGGTTTCAGAGGGATCAGGGACAGGGCTATTATCGAAATGCTTTATTTCACGGGGATGAGAAGAGCGGAGCTTACAGGTCTTAGGAACAGCGATGTCGACCTTGAATCGGCTGCCGTCAGGGTTACAGGTAAAAGAAACAAGCAGAGGATAATTCCCCTTTTCAGCCACTTTGCCCTGAAGCTGAAGAATTATGCCAGGGAACGGGATGCTGAATTCGGGACACCTGCAGAATGGTTTTTTGTCGATGACCGCGGGAATAAGTTGTACGACAAATACGTTTATAATATTGTACGCTTATACCTGTCGATGGTTACCACCATTGAAAAGAAAAGCCCGCATGTACTGAGGCACACTTTTGCAACACATATGCTCAACAGGGGGGCTGACCTTAATTCTATAAAGGAATTCCTCGGCCATGCAAACCTTTCAGCCACACAGATATATACCCACAATACATTTGAAAAGCTTAGTAAAATATATAAACAGGCTCATCCAAGAGCTTAATTATTAATTAATTAAACAGGAGGGACCACTATGAATGTTCAGATTCACTCAGTGCGGTTTGATGCCGATAAGAAACTAATTGATTTTGTTCATCAGAAACTGGATAAGCTAACCCAGATCGATGATGGAATTGTTAATGCTGAAGTGTACCTGAGGCTCGAAAAGGATCAGGAGCGTAAGAATAAGGTTACTGAAATCAAGCTGGATCTGAGGGGAGCGCCCTTGTTTGCCAGAAAGCAAAGCAAATCTTTCGAGGAGGCCACCGACCTTGCTATTGACGCCCTTAAGAGGCAGATTACCAGGCACAACGAGAAGAAGAGGGGTGTCTGAGAACCTTCGGTTCAAAAAAAAATTCGATAATTTTGATAAATGAAATTTTAATTCATACATTTGCAAACCGATTTTTAAGGGTATCTAATAGCCTGTCGGGACGTTCTTTAAATTGCCGATGTAGCTCAGTTGGCCAGAGCAGCTGATTTGTAATCTGCAGGTCGGGGGTTCGAATCCCTTCATCGGCTCTTGAGAGAGTTGCATTTGTATATCTTAGGAGAACAACTCTGTTAATTGGGGAGATACCAAAGCGGTCAACTGGGGCAGACTGTAAATCTGCTGGCTGATGCCTTCGTAGGTTCGAATCCTGCTCTCCCCACATATACAGAGAACCCGTATCAATGGCTGATGCTCTTGCCCCGGTGCGGAACTCTATGGATGATATTAAGCGGGAGTAGCTCATCCCGATAGCTATCGGGAGGTAGAGCATGAACCGAGGAATGATTATGATGATTAACTTAAGCGGGAGTAGCTCAGTTGGTAGAGCATTAGCCTTCCAAGCTAAGGGTCGCGGATTCGAGCTCCGTCTCCCGCTCACTTTTTTGAGGCCAGAGTAGCTCAGGGGTAGAGCACTTCCTTGGTAAGGAAGGGGTCGGGGGTTCAATTCCCCCCTCCGGCTCAATAAAAACAAAAGATGTAAAAAAAACTGATATAATAAACTTAAATTTAATAAGCTTGGAGTTATGGCAAAAGAAAAATTTGACAGGTCGAAACCGCACGTGAACATAGGTACTATAGGTCATATTGACCATGGTAAGACCACCCTGACTGCGGCAATCACCATGGTGCTTTCTAAAAGAGGTCTCTCTGAAGTAAGGGATTTTGATTCAATTGATAATGCTCCCGAAGAAAAGGAAAGGGGTATTACTATCAATACTTCTCACGTTGAATACCAGACAGCAACACGCCATTATGCACACGTGGACTGCCCCGGTCACGCCGACTATATAAAGAACATGGTTACCGGAGCTGCCCAGATGGACGGAGCTATTCTTGTTGTTGCAGCAACAGACGGCCCAATGCCGCAGACTCGTGAGCATATTCTTCTTGCCCGCCAGGTTAACGTACCACAGGTGCTGGTATTTATGAATAAAGTCGATATGGTTGACGACGAAGAACTTCTCGACCTTGTTGAAATGGAAGTCCGCGACCTGCTGAATTTCTACAAGTTTGATGGTGACAATGCACCGGTTATCCGCGGTTCGGCTCTCGGAGCAATGAACGGCGAAACCAAGTGGGAAGACAAAGTGATGGAACTGATGGATGCAGTCGATGCATTTATCCCCGTTCCTCCGCGCGACAACCAGAAGCCTTTCCTGATGCCCGTCGAGGATATTTTCTCAATTACCGGACGCGGTACAGTTGCTACCGGACGTATCGAAACAGGTGTTGTTCTTACAGGTGATGAACTGGAAATTGTCGGACTCGGTTCTGAAAAACGCAAAACAGTTTGCACCGGTGTTGAAATGTTCCGCAAAATTCTCGACAGGGGCGAAGCAGGCGACAATGTCGGACTTCTTCTCAGAGGCGTTGACAAGAAAGAAATCAAGAGGGGTCATGTCCTTGCAAAACCGGGAACCATCACACCTCATACCAAGTTCAAAACTGAGATTTACGTTCTGAAAAAAGAAGAAGGCGGACGCCATACTCCATTCCATAACAAGTATCGTCCTCAGTTCTACATCAGAACCCTCGACATAACAGGCGAGATCATGCTTCCTGAAGGAAGAGAAATGGTAATGCCGGGCGACAACGTGTCAATCACGGTTGAACTTATTTACCCCGTCGCTATCAACGTTGGTCTCCGCTTTGCTATCCGCGAAGGCGGCAGAACAGTCGGAGCAGGTGCCGTAACAGAAATTTTGGAATAAAAGTTTTGGATATATCAGTGCAGCATCATTAAGCTAATGATGCTGCTTTTTCCCACACGGGTGTAGCTCAGTTGGTAGAGCACTGGTCTCCAAAACCAGGTGTCGGGAGTTCGAGTCTCTCCTCCCGTGCTAATTAAAATGTGGATCCGACTTTTAAAATTATACACGGATGAATATTAAAGCATATTTCAAGGAGTCTTATACTGAACTGGTCCACAAGGTAACATGGCCAACCTGGAGCGAACTGCAGAACAGTGGCGTGCTCGTGCTGGTGGCAACCCTTATTATAGCAATTATCGTGGCTATTATGGACCTCGGCTTCAGTAAGGTTATGGAATTTATTTACAGTTTGTTATATTAAATCAAGAGGTCAATCCCGATGAGCGAGAATATTAAGAAGTGGTATGTACTTCGTGCTATTGGAGGGAAGGAAAAGAAGGTTAAGGAGTATATAGAAAATGAAGTGGCCCGCCTTAAGCTTGAAGAATTTGTCTCTCAGGTTCTGATCCCAACCGAAAAAGTATACCAGATACGTTCAGGGAAAAAAATCAGCAAGGAAAGGACTTTTTTCCCGGGTTATGTTCTGGTTGAAGCTGTCCTTACCGGTGAGATACCTCACCTTCTGAGAAATATTCCGAATGTTATCGGGTTCCTTGGCTCTCAGGATGGGGAACCCGTACCTCTCAGAAAACCTGAAATAAACAGGATACTGGGAAAGGTCGATGAACTAAATGCCAGCGATGAGGAACTGAATGTTCCTTTCTTCGTGGGCGAAACAGTGAAAGTTATTGACGGACCGTTCAACAGCTTCACTGGAATCATTGAAGAAGTGAATGATGAAAAGAAAAAGCTCAAGGTAATGGTTAAAATATTCGGAAGGAAAACCCCCCTTGAACTCAGTTTTATGCAGGTAGAAAAGGAAAATTAACTAAGGATATTGACGGTTATAATATTTATAATGCTTCCTGAATAACCGCCAAGCTTTCGCAATAAATACGCAAATTTTAAACTATGGCAAAAGAAGTTGCTGGTATTATCAAGTTACAGATTCGTGGCGGAGCAGCTAATCCATCTCCACCGGTAGGCCCCGCGCTGGGCTCCAAAGGTGTGAATATCATGGATTTCTGCAAGCAATTCAATGCCAGGACCCAGGATAAGGCTGGAAAAGTGATACCGGTGGTAATAACGGTTTATGCCGACAAATCATTTGATTTTGTTACAAAAACCCCGCCGGTCGCGGTTCAGCTTCTCGAGATTGCCAAATCGAAGAAGGGCTCCAAAGAACCCAACAGAAATAAAGTGGCATCCGTTTCATGGGACCAGGTCAAGACAATTGCTGAGGAAAAAATGGAAGACTTGAACTGTTTTACTCTCGAGTCGGCCATGAAGATGGTAGCTGGTACCGCCAAAAGTATGGGAATCGCCATCAAGGGCGCCCCAGGTAATAATTAATAAGCAGAAGAAATGACTAAACTTACCAAAAACCAGAAGCTTTCCGAAAGTTTAATAGACAGGGAAAAGCTTTATACGTTGACAGAGGCGTCGGCACTGGTTAAGGAAATAACCAGAACCAAATTCGATGCTTCCGTCGATCTGGATGTAAGGTTAGGTATCGATCCGAGAAAATCAAACCAGATGGTCCGCGGAGTTGTTTCTCTTCCTCACGGAACAGGAAAACAAACACGCGTGCTTGTTCTTTGCACACCCGATAAGGAGGCTGAAGCAAAAGAAGCCGGAGCAGATCATGTGGGCCTTGACGAATTCATTGAAAAAATCAAGGCTGGTTGGACGGATGTTGACGTTATCATAACCATGCCATCCGTGATGGGCAAAGTCGGTCAGTTAGGTAGGATACTCGGTCCGAGAGGACTGATGCCGAACCCGAAAAGCGGAACTGTCACCATGGAAATTGGCAAGGCTGTTAAGGAAGTGAAACAGGGTAAGATTGATTTCAAGGTGGATAAAACCGGAATCATTCATACCTCTATCGGAAAAGTCTCTTTCGAGCCACAACAGATCGTTGAGAATGCAAGGGAGTTTATCAACGTGGTAAACAAACTGAAACCGGCTGCAGCTAAGGGAACATACATTAAAAGCGTGTACCTCTCAAGCACAATGAGCCCGGGTATTAAAATCGATCCTAAGGGTCTTGACGACTAATCAGTAAAGTAAACTCGAAAAAACTATGAGACGGGAAGAAAAAAATGCTATCATAGACAGCCTCGCTGAGAAACTAAAGGAGTACAGCCACTTTTATCTGACTGATACCGCTCAGCTGAATGCCGCTGACACAAGCGCACTCAGAAGGAAATGCTTTGAAAACAACATAAAACTCATCGTTGTTAAAAACACACTCCTGAAAAGAGCGCTCGAATTGTCCGAAGGTAATTTTGAAGAACTGTATCCGGTTCTGAAAGGTACTACATCAATCATGTTCTCAAACACCGGAAACTCCCCCGCGAAACTTATAAAGGAGTTCCGCAGACAACATGATAAACCTGTCCTTAAAGGCGCTTACGTTCAGGAATCAGTCTTTATCGGCGACCAGATGCTCGATGCTCTTGTTGCCGTTAAGACAAGAGAGGAACTGATAGGAGATATTATTCTCCTGCTCCAGTCCCCGGCTAAAAACGTTATTTCAGCTTTACAGTCAGGTGGAAATAAATTGCACGGTGTTCTGGAAACACTATCAAAAAAAGAAAACTAATTAAGTAAATCAAATTAAAATTCAATAGAAATGGCAGATCTTAAGAAATTTGCAGAAGAACTGGTTAACCTGTCTGTTAAAGAGGTAAACGAACTGGCTAAAATACTCAAGGAAGAATACGGTATCGAACCGGCCGCGGCAGCAGTCGCGGTTGCACCCGCTGCCAGCGCAGATGCACCCAAGGTTGAGGAAAAAACAAAATTCGACGTTATCCTAAAAGCACCAGGAGGTCAGAAACTACAGATCGTGAAACTGGTTAAGGATATCACCGGTCTCGGACTCAAGGAAGCTAAGGCAGTCGTCGACTCAGCCCCGGCTCCTGTTAAGGAAGGTGTATCAAAAGAAGAAGCAGAAGCTATTAAAGGTCAATTGATTGACGCGGGAGCTGAAGTTGAACTTAAATAAGCTATACCTGATTCTCGGGTTCCAGGTTTAGTCCCGGTTTTTCGGGACTAAGCCTTTTCGTTCTTTTAATTGTAAGTTCACTTAATCCTTTTATAAATGTCTTTAAAAAGTACTGAAAGAATTAGTTTCGCGTCCAGGAGCAACCTGCTCGACTACCCCGATTTCCTGGAAGTTCAGCTGAAATCATTCGGTGAGTTTTTCCAACTTGGTACAACCCCCGAAAACAGGAAGAAAGAAGGACTATTTAAGGTCTTTACAGAAAATTTCCCAATAACCGACACAAGAAATAATTTCGTTCTCGAATTCCTTGATTATTATATCGACCCCCCACGCTACACAATTGATGAATGCATTGAACGCGGACTTACATTCAGCGTTCCCCTTAAGGCAAAGCTAAAACTCTACTGCACCGACCCGGAACATGAGGATTTTGATACCGTGATCCAGGACGTTTACCTCGGAACTGTACCCTATATGACTGAAAGAGGTACTTTCGTCATCAACGGCGCTGAAAGAGTTGTGGTGTCGCAGCTGCACAGATCCCCGGGTGTATTCTTCGGACAGAGCATCCACGCGAACGGTACAAAACTGTATTCGGCCAGAATAATCCCCTTCAAGGGATCATGGATCGAATTCGCTACCGACATCAACAATGTTATGTACGCATATATCGACAGGAAGAAGAAACTGCCGGTAACAACACTGCTCAGGGCTATCGGTTTCGAGAGTGACAAGGAAATACTCGAGATATTCAAGCTCGCTGAAGAACACAAGGTGTCAAAGACAAACATCAAGAAGCTTGTAGGCCGTAAACTAGCCGCAAGAGTGCTTAAAACATGGATTGAGGACTTCGTTGACGAGGATACAGGAGAAGTGGTTTCCATTGAAAGAAACGAGGTAATCCTCGATAGGGAAACCATAATAGAGCCCGAACATGTCGACCTTATAGTCGATTCCGGAGCAAAGGCAATTCTTCTCCACAGGGAAGACACTACAGTCTCCGATTACGCCATTATCTACAATACCCTCCAGAAAGACCCCTGCAACTCCGAAAAGGAGGCAGTTGTTTATATCTACCGCCAGCTGCGGAATGCCGAACCGCCCGACGAGTCAACCGCGAGGGATGTCATAGAAAAACTTTTCTTCTCCGACAAACGCTACGACCTCGGGGAAGTGGGCCGATACAGGATCAACAAGAAACTGGGCCTCGAAACCGATATGTCGGTCAAGATCCTTACAAAGGAAGACATTATTAAGATCATTGGCTACCTGATCGAACTCATCAACTCGAAGACTGAAGTTGACGATATCGACCACCTCAGCAACAGAAGGGTACGCACAGTGGGCGAACAACTCTATGCCCAGTTCGGCGTCGGACTGGCACGTATGGCACGTACAATCCGTGAAAGAATGAACGTCAGGGACAACGAGGTATTCACCCCCGTCGACCTTATCAATTCAAAAACACTTTCATCGGTAATCAACTCATTCTTTGGCACAAACCAGCTCTCACAGTTCATGGACCAGACCAACCCTCTGGCCGAAATGACTCACAAACGCCGAATGTCGGCACTGGGCCCCGGAGGTCTCTCGCGAGAGAGAGCCGGTTTCGAGGTGAGGGACGTGCATTATACCCACTATGGAAGGCTTTGCCCGATCGAAACCCCTGAAGGTCCGAATATCGGACTTATATCCTCGCTCTGCGTCTATGCCAAGATAAATGATCTTGGTTTTATCGAGACTCCTTACCTTAAGGTCAAGGATGCACAGGTTGACCTTAGCGGAGACGGTGTCATATGGCTGAGTGCAGAGGAAGAAGAGAAAAAGATGATAGCCCAGGCCAATGCCACGATACTCGAGGACGGTCGTTTCGCGAATCCGAGGGCAAAATGCCGTTACGAAGCCGATTATCCTTTCGAGGAAGTGGAAAATGTCGACCTGATGGACGTGGCTCCAAATCAAATCGCTTCAATAGCCGCTTCACTTATACCTTTCCTCGAACACGACGATGCCAACAGGGCCCTCATGGGTTCCAACATGATGCGTCAGGCAGTGCCTCTCATCAACCCGGAAGCACCTATAGTGGGACCAGGCCTCGAGGGAAAGGTCATCAGCGACAGCAGGATTCTTTATACTGCTGAAGCCGACGGAGTGGTTGAGTATGTCGATTCAAACGAAATAGTGATCAGATATACAAGGACGGATGAAGAAAAATTCGTCAGCTTCGACGATGATACAAAGCGATACATCCTTCCCAAATACAAAAAGACAAACCAGAATACCTGTATAAACCTTGTACCTGTTGTCAGGAAAGGTGAGAAAGTCACCAAAGGACAGGTGCTGACCGAGGGCTACGGAACCAAGAACGGTGAACTTGCCCTGGGAAGAAACCTCAAGGTGGCATTCATGCCCTGGAAAGGCTATAACTTTGAAGATGCAATAGTGATATCTGAACGGGTAGTCCAGGAAGATATGTTTACATCAGTCCATATCGACGAATACCTTCTTGAAGTACGGGATACAAAACGCGGCCTGGAAGAACTTACCTCGGATATCCCGAACGTGAGCGAGGAAGCAACCAAAAACCTCGACGAAAACGGTCTTATAAGAATAGGAGCCCATATCTTGCCGGGAGATATCCTTATCGGAAAGATAACTCCCAAGGGAGAATCAGACCCTTCGCCCGAGGAAAAACTACTCAGAGCCATCTTCGGCGATAAGGCAGGTGATGTCAAGGATGCTTCACTTAAGGCCGGACCTTCACTTGAAGGTGTTGTTATAGACAAAAAGCTCTTTACACGTGCAATAAAAGACAGGAAGGCAAAAGCCATAGAGAAACCTATTATCGACAAGATAGAAGCAGATTTCCTGAGAAACTCCGATGAACTTAAGGCAAGACTCGTCGATAAGCTTTTCATTCTTGTCAATGGCAAAACTTCACAGGGAGTGAAGGATTATCTGAATGTCGATGTAATACCCAAGGGCAGCAAATTCACCCTTAAGCAGCTTCAGGAAATTGACTTCCTCAATGTCAACCCCAATAAATGGACCACTGACAGGAAGAAGAACGACAGCATAAAACAGCTCCTGCATAATTACATTATCAAGTACAAGGAGATCGACGGTATATTCAAGCGCAAGAAGTACAATATTACCATAGGTGACGAGCTTCCTGCAGGAATAGTACGACTGGCCAAGGTTTACGTGGCCAAGAAACGCAAGGTGAAAGTAGGCGACAAGATGGCCGGCCGTCACGGAAACAAGGGTATCGTGGCGAAAATAGTCCGCCAGGAAGACATGCCTTTCCTTGAAGATGGAACACCTGTCGACATAGTTCTGAACCCGCTTGGCGTTCCTTCCAGAATGAACCTGGGACAAATTTACGAGACAGTTCTTGGATGGGCAGGAAAAAAGCTTGGCTTGCAGTTCACTACACCAATTTTCGACGGCGCTGAAATCGAAGATATTACCAAATATACTGAAAAGGCAGGACTTCCGAAATATGGAAAGACATACCTCTACGACGGCGGTACGGGTGAAAGGTTCGACCAGCCTGCAACAGTCGGTGTGATCTATATGCTTAAGCTCGGTCACATGGTTGATGACAAAATGCATGCCCGTTCAATCGGACCATACTCCCTCATCACGCAGCAGCCCCTGGGCGGAAAAGCACAGTTTGGAGGACAGCGTTTCGGTGAAATGGAAGTATGGGCGCTCGAAGCATTCGGCGCTGCACATATACTTCAGGAAATACTCACAATTAAGTCTGACGACGTCATGGGACGTGCAAAAGCTTATGAATCAATAGTCAAGGGTGAACCGATGCCTCAGCCGGGCATCCCCGAATCACTGAACGTACTATTGCATGAGTTGAGAGGACTGGGACTTAGCGTCATTCTTGACTAAGCGGCCTCTTTATATATTATTTAATAGTATAATAAATTACAGTATATGTCATTCAGAAGAGATAACAAAACAAAAACAAGTTACTCAAAGATATCCATTGGTCTCGCTTCACCCGAGGAGATACTCGATCGTTCAAGCGGAGAGGTGCTGAAACCTGAAACAATAAATTACAGGACCTACAAACCTGAGCGTGACGGACTCTTCTGTGAAAGGATCTTCGGACCGGTCAAGGATTACGAATGCCACTGCGGAAAATACAAAAGGATTAGGTACAAGGGTATAGTGTGCGACCGTTGCGGAGTTGAGGTCACTGAAAAGAAAGTCCGCCGGGAGAGAATGGGACATATAACGCTAGTGGTTCCGATAGCACATATCTGGTACTTCCGCTCGCTCCCCAACAAGATCGGGTACCTTCTGGGACTTCCAACCAAAAAGCTCGATTCAATAATCTATTACGAGAGATACGTGGTTATCAACCCGGGGATAAAGGCAGTGGACGGTGTTAAATACCTCGACTTCCTGACCGAGGAAGAATACCTCGAGATAACAGAGTCGCTCCCAAAGGAAAACCAGTATCTCGAAGATACGCATCCTGACAAGTTCATAGCCGATATGGGAGCCGAAGCACTTCATAAATTGCTCTCCAGGCTCGATCTCGATGAACTGTCATATGCACTGCGTCACAGAGCCAATACCGAAACCTCTCAGCAGCGCAAGAATGAAGCCCTTAAAAGACTTCAGGTTGTTGAGGCATTCAGGGATTCAAGGAATGTAAACAAACCGGAGTGGATGATAATCAAGGTGGTCCCGGTGATCCCGCCCGAACTCAGACCTCTTGTCCCGCTCGATGGCGGACGTTTCGCGACCAGCGACCTTAACGACCTTTATAGAAGGGTCATTATCAGAAACAACAGGCTTAAGAGACTTATTGAGATCAAAGCTCCGGAAGTGATCCTAAGGAATGAAAAAAGGATGCTTCAGGAAGCTGTCGATTCATTGTTCGATAACTCAAGAAAGGCCAATGCAGTAAAGACCGATGCCAACCGGCCCCTGAAATCGCTAAGCGACAGCCTTAAGGGAAAACAGGGAAGGTTCCGTCAGAACCTGCTTGGAAAAAGGGTCGACTACTCAGCCCGTTCGGTAATCGTGGTCGGACCTGAACTTGATCTCCATGAATGCGGCATTCCCAAGGACATGGCGGCGGAACTCTACAAACCTTTCATTATAAGAAAACTTATTGAGCGGGGAATAGTAAAAACCGTCAAATCCGCCAAGAAGATTGTCGATCGCAAGGATCCGGTGGTCTGGGATATACTCGAGAATGTCCTCAAGGGACATCCGGTGCTGCTTAACCGTGCACCCACACTGCATCGCCTCGGAATACAGGCTTTCCAGCCAAAACTTATAGAGGGAAAGGCTATTCAACTCCACCCGCTGGTATGTACAGCATTTAACGCCGACTTCGACGGAGACCAGATGGCTGTTCACCTTCCGCTTGGAAATATTGCCACACTTGAGGCACAGATGCTGATGCTTGCTTCGCATAATATCCTGAACCCTGCCAATGGAGCGCCTATAACCGTGCCTTCGCAGGACATGGTCCTCGGACTGTATTACATTACAAAGGGAAGAAAAAGTATCGGCGAAGAGAAAGTAAAGGGAGAAGGACTCATTTTCTATTCACCCGAGGAGGTCAATATCGCCTACAACGAGAGAAAGGTCGACCTTCATGCCTATATCAGGGTGAAAGTCAACGACAGGGTTGACGGACAGCTTGTCAATCACCTGGTAGAAACCACCGTGGGAAGAGTGATATTCAATCAGCTGGTTCCTGAAGAGGTTGGTTTTATCAATGAGTTACTTACCAAGAGATCCCTCAGGGATATTATAGGCAGGGTGCTGAAGCTTTCAGGCACTGCCAAAACCGCCGCCTTCCTCGATGCCATAAAGAACCTGGGGTTCAATGCAGCATTCCGGGGTGGGCTGTCTTTCAACCTCGATGATGTGATAATCCCCGAGGAAAAGTCCAGTTTTGTAACAGAAGGCTATGAGCACGTGGAAGAGGTGCTGAGTAATTACAGCATGGGCTTCATAACCAACAATGAACGCTATAATCAGATAATTGATATCTGGACACATGTCAATGCCCGACTGACCCAGTCGCTTATGAAACAGCTGTCGAACGACAAGCAGGGATTCAATTCCGTTTTCATGATGCTCGACTCGGGCGCAAGAGGTTCAAAGGAACAGATACGACAGCTCTCGGGGATGAGGGGACTTATGGCAAAACCCCAGAAATCGGGAGCCACCGGTTCGGAGATTATCGAAAACCCGATCCTCTCCAACTTCAAGGAAGGTCTTTCGGTTCTCGAGTACTTTATCTCCACGCACGGCGCCCGTAAAGGTCTTGCCGATACCGCCCTCAAGACAGCCGACGCCGGTTATCTTACACGCAGGCTGGTCGATGTTTCACAGGATGTCATCATCAATGAGGATGACTGCGGAACCCTCAGAGGTCTGGTAGCCGTCGCCATAAAGAAAAACGAGGAGGTTGTTGAATCACTTTACGAGAGAATCCTGGGTCGCACAACCGTCCACGATGTTTTCCATCCTCTCACGGGAGAGCTTATTGTTGAAGCAGGACAGGAACTCACTGAGGAGCTTGCAAAGAAGATTGAGGATTCCCCGATAGAACAGGTTGAGATCCGTTCGGTGCTGACCTGCGAATCGAAGAAAGGAGTTTGTGCAAAATGCTACGGACGTAACCTTGCAACCGGACGAATGGTACAGAAAGGCGAAGCTGTCGGCGTTATTGCTGCACAGAGTATCGGAGAACCCGGTACACAGCTTACACTACGTACATTCCACGTTGGAGGTACAGCTTCAAATATTACAACTGAATCGCGTCTTGTTGCCCGTTACAGCGGTATTGCTGAAATAGAAGAGCTAAGAACGGTAGCCAGAAAAGATGCCGAAGGGAATGAAGTCGATATAGTTATCGGGCGTCTTGCTGAAATGAGGATCATTGACAAGAAAACCGGAATCGCTCTTACAACACATACAGTACCTTACGGATCGAAACTGTATATCAAACCCGGACAGGAAG